>CAXBOY010000085.1:0-13628 GCA_963977405.1 uncultured Gammaproteobacteria bacterium | reverse complement strand
TGTCCGCTCTACAAGGGGCTGGGGTCTCCGAGTTGCACGAAGCATATCAGAGCGGTGCAGAACTCAATGCGGAACAAGAGGCGATGTTACTGCGTCTTCTAGGGCTCTATGCGCGAGTAAAATATAGCGATGCCGCGCTACAAACTCTGCGCGAGCTTGTGTTGATCCCAACCTTTAATGTCGAGGGTGTTGCACAACACGAGAACCCAGAGTTCTTACGTTTCGCCGTTAAACTGCAAAGTGTAGCTGAGGACTTCGGCCTGAGCTTCCGCAATATTGGCGATCGAATTTATGAAATATCCTTAGGTGAGGAGATCGGAGAGCGCATCGGTGTGCATGCGCACGCGGATGTAGTGCCAGTGAACCCAGCCCTGTGGGTCTTGGAGGATGGCACGCAGCTAGACCCCTTTGTAGTGACTCAGATCGGGGATCGCATGTATGGCCGTGGCACTCAAGACGATAAGAATGGCATCGTGGTGTCGATGTATGCCATGCGTGTCGTGCAAGACGAGAAACTACCGCTGCTAAGACACTTTAAACTTCTTGTGGATACGCGCGAAGAAACCGGCGGTGATGCGATGCCCTACTATTTCGAGCGTAATCCGATTCCCGACTACAATATTGCGCTGGACGGCAGCTACCCGGTAATCATCGCGGAGAAGGGCTATGGCACTGTGATGGCGAGTTTTCCGACCCGCGCTGCCACTGGAGAGGGCGCGCAAATCGTTGAGCTTTCCGGGGGCCTCGCAACGAACCAGATTCCCGCAAGCTCTACAGTGTTTATTCGCAGTGAACGCAGTGAAGCGTTAGTGAGCACATTGAATGAAGAGGGTGCAATTTTTGCCGCGCGCAATGGGAGTAACTTCGCTATACGGGCAGCGCAAGACGGCGCTCGTGTTCGACTTGATGTGTTGGGAGTATCTGCACACTCCTCTGAGCCCGAGTCCGGCGTCAATCCGGTCTCGCGTATGTTCGCGTTCATTGACCAGTTGGCTGGGCAGGGCGTGTTCCAACGCAATCATTTCACCGATGCCGCGCGCTACGCGACGGCTAATTGGGGCATGGACTATCTGGGCACTAATTTGCAGATTGGCTATGAGGACTCGTTCATGGGACCGCTGACTGCTGCCCAAACTTTCGTAGCAATCGATGCTGATCATCTGCGCACCGCAGTGAATCTGCGTTTGCCCGTGGGACGTGAGCCAGCAGCCTTAGTAGATCAACTGCGCAACTCGCTGAATGCGTGGGCAGGCGAGAATGGAATCACGATGCAACTTGATATAAGCGCCAGTGATCCTATGTATCGCAATCCCGAGGGGGCGTGGGTTAATGCACTGTTGGATATCGCGGTCGAGAATCTTGATATTCCGCGTGAGTTTGGCTCTTCTGCCGGCGGCACCTCGATTCACGACTTGCCCAATGGTGTGCAATTTGGATTGGCATTGGCGACCGAGAAGTACACCGGACACAATGCCAACGAATTCAAAACCGTTGAGCAATTCCTACTCGATCTACAGATAGCCACGGAGATGTTTGCCAAGCTTGGAACAATGCCTGCTTTGCAGTGAGCAATGGGCACTGGCGCGCGTTAGATCGAAACGCGCGTCAGGTTCTCGACACCGGTGTCCGTTACCAACACATTGTCTTCTATCCGTATGCCGCCTAGGGGGCTTAGTGTTTCCACAAGATCCCAGTTAATGAGCTTGCCGCGAGTGGAGCCGCGTTCTGGGTTCAGCAGCACAGGAATGAAATACAAGCCTGGCTCTATGGTAAAGACTTGCCCGACCTCCGTCATACGAGTGGTGCGAAGGTTCGGATAGTCACTATGTGGGGCTAGCGTTTCTCCCGCGATGTTCTTCATGCGCCCCCCCACATCATGTACTTGTATGCCGAGCAAATGCCCAACACCGTGAGGCATGAATAGCGTACTGACCTTCTCTGCCAACAAAGAATCGCGACTTCCGTTGCAAATGCCCGAGCCGAGCAAGATATTCGTGATGCCCTCGTGGGCGGCACTATGTATTTCGGGATAGGGGATGCCGCTTCTTACGCTGCGAACTAGATGGGTCTGCAAGGACTCCATTGCCTCAACGAGGTCGCAGAACAGTGGCAGGGTATGCTCTCGAGTAGAGGTTCTTGTGATATCCGAACAATAAGAGTTTACTCGGCAGCCCGCATCGATCAACAGAACCTGGCTTTGTTCGCCGGAGCTGCGCCGTTTATTCTGGTAATGGAGTATCGCCGCCTTTTCGTCAAGTGCCACGATATTGGTATAGGGAGTTTCCTCCTCTAATATCTCGCAAGCTTGTAAATAGGCCATGTGAATCTCGTATTCACTGCCGCCGGCTTCGAAGGCTTTACGTGCCGCCGTGTGGCCGACCATCGCGAGTCGGTTCGCCTTACGAATACTAGCGATTTCGTAATCGGTCTTGCAGGCTCGGTGGAAGTCTAAATGACTAACGAGATTGCTCGGGTTTTGTGCCTCTTGTGTAATGCCGATGGCGCTGGCGAACGTGCAGTTCTCGCCGATGAATGCGATGCGCGAGAGGCTTAAACCCTTGCGTACCTGCAAGGCCGCGAGTTTATCGCTTACTTCTCGGCTGCTGCTAAGTGATACTAGATTAAATTGCTCGAGCACCCAGTCAGCTAGTGAAATATGCTGTTCATACCAAAAGTCTGGAGGAATAACTTGAAAATACACTGGCCTCTCGCCAGGTATTACTAGCACCATCTGTTCCGGTCGGTTTACTGGCAACCAATGATTGAAATGCCCATTGGCGCGAAAGGGTGGGTGTTGATCATCCGCGAAATAGATATGCTCAGAGCCGCTGTGTAGCAGCACGGCATCGAAGGCACCACTAGCGCTGAGCGCAGCTTCATAAATTGAATCTAGATGAGCGATATGCTCGGCATAGTGTTGCGCGAAGGGCATGATTCTTACCTCGTTTGGGAAGCGTAAATGCCCAAACACAATAGCATAATTGCGTCGTTTCAGCCTATGTTCACAAGAGGGCTGCTATTAGGCTCTTGGCTTTGTTGAAGTTACTTGGTTCTTGGCGATATGATGCGAGTTCACTTTCCCTAGAACATAGAGACTAAGTGCTGAACGAATTTGGAATCAAGTTGAAAATAAAACGTGCCACCTGCCCCAAACTAGCAAGTATTCATGATGTTGCAGGCGAAGTACGAGCCTCGATAAAACCACTAACAATAAAACGTGAGGATCCCCATGAGTCGTACCACCGGCCCTTATAATGTTGCCACAACCTATGCCCGGCTTAAGCCTGATGCCTCTGCCGAGGCGATACCGGTAAGTGAATCATTCTGGCAGGATCTCGGCGCCGGTAAATTTGGAAGTTTCGAGAACGAGTTTTTGGTGACCACGCAGAGTTTCGCGCAGAACTGGCCGGTATGGGAAATGCATCCCAAAGGCGAGGAGATCGTCATCCTGCTATCGGGGGATATGGATTTGATCTTAGAGAAAAAAACTGGCAACAAAATCGTGCATTTGCAACAGCAGGGCGATTGGCTGATGGTGCCCAAGGGGCAGTGGCACACAGCCCGGGTGAATGCGCCAAGTACCGTCATATTCATTACCGCCGGTGAGGGTACATTACACCGCCAAGTGGATCTATAAGGGAGCTACATCTTGTTAATATTGTATATCGCAAATAAAAACTATTCGTCTTGGTCCTTGCGTCCCTGGGTGCTGATGCGTGCGCTGGATATTCCTTTCGAAGAAAGACTAGTGCCATTTAATTCAGGCTCCAATTGGGAGGCGTTTCGCAGTTTCTCCCCGAGTGGAACGGTGCCCGCCTTGATCACCGACCAAGGCAGTGTGTGGGATTCGTTAGCAATTATCGAATTTCTAGCCGAGCAGTATAAATCTGTTTGGCCCGTAGATCAGGAGGCGCGCACTTGGTCGCGTTGTGCCGCGGCGGAGATGCATTCTGGTTTCGCAGCGCTGCGCGACGTCTGTTCGATGAGTTGTGGAGTGCGTATCAAGCTGCGCGAGATCAATCCCGCCTTGCAAAAGAATATCGCTCGTATTGACGAGCTATGGTGTGAAGGCTTGGATCGTTTCGGCGGACCATTTCTTGCTGGCGAAAGCTTCAGCGCGGTAGACGCGTTTTATGCACCCGTAGTATTTCGCATGCAGACTTACGGGCTCACATTGAGCAAAAAGGCCCATGATTATGCTGACATGATGCTCGAGTTTCCCGCAATGAAGAGCTGGTATGAGCAGGCCCTGCAAGAAGTGTGGCGCGACGTGCCTCACGATGAAATGTGTCTCGAACTTGGGGATGTTGTCGAAGACTATCGCGCCTGATGCTCGTCAATTATGGCTTCGGTTCGCGCATTCGAATCAGGCCCTCTTGGGCAACCGATACTAATAGCTCACCAGTGCGGCTGAATATGCTGCCTCGGCTAAAGCCGCGTGCCGCGGAACTCGATGGGCTATCTTGCACATATAGCAACCATTCATCCATGCGCATAGGGCGATGAAACCACATGGAATGATCAAGACTGGCTATCTGTAGGTTCGGGGTAAACATACTCACGCCGTGCGGACGCAAGCTGGTTTCCAATAATGTCATGTCTGAGGCGTAGGCGAGCATGTGAATATGCCATGGATAGTCTTTAGGTAAAGTCTCATTCAAGCGTATCCAAACCATCCTGTTGGGTGCGCGCTTTTCAGCCTGCATGAAATTCTCAGGCTCTGCCGGGCGCATGTCGATTGCGAAGGGGCGCGCTGCGCGCTTAAACATCTCGGCGGACATGGAGTCTTTGTATTTCTCTGCCAACTGCGCGCGAGTCAAACAATCCTCCGGCGCCGGCACTTCTGGCATAGCGATCTGATGACTCAAGCCTGGCTCGCTAACTTGGAACGAGGTCGCGAGATTCAGAATAGCGGCCCCGTGCTGCATTGCCGTAACGCGGCGAGTGTTAAAGCTCTTGCCATCGCGTAGTCGGTCCACCTGGAAGCTGATCTTTTCCTTCATGTCCCCTGGGCGCAAGAAGTAGGCATGCAGGGAGTGCGGTTGGCGTTCGTTAGGCACTGTTCGGCTAGCGCTGAGCAGCGCTTGTGCGAGTACTTGGCCGCCGAAAATCTGATGCCAGCCTTCGTTCTGGTGTTTGGTCTCAAAGGTATTCTCGTCTATTGTTGCCAGATCGAGATGGTTGTGCAGTTGCTGCAATTGTTCGTTCATACCTGTTCCTGAATATCACCGCGGTGATTTGTCGTGCGTTAGCCGCAATTGTATCAGCTTGCTTGTTGCTCCACATAACACAGTGCTTACCCACTTGCTTTACCCGTTCTGGGTGCCCGCGTATGATCATCAGACATTGGCCTGTGCCATTTTAATTTCCACCGTTGTTTCATTATCTAGCTTAATGTTTGTAAGTCCTACTTTAGGAAGCGAATAGGTCATGCAAACAGAGAAAAAGGATGTGGAACAACAATGATTAATAGTTCTACATAGTGAGCATCCATGCGTAATTTAGTCCGCTTTGCCAGTATTTTATTCGTGTTCTCGTCGGCTATCTTATGGGTCGTCATTAACAATAGGAACGCCGATACAAATGGTCTAGATACCGTAGAGCAGCAGTTTGCCGGGAATTACGAGCTGCATAGTTTTGTCTCCTTCCCCCCAGAGGGCGGGGAGACCCTCAATAATTATGCTGGCCGAATTAACTATGATGGCCGCGGCCATATGTCGGCTATTGGGGTACCTGCCCGTGTCCCAGGCCCCGCTGATAATGCTAACTCAGGGTTCAGCTACTTCGGCAACGTGAGCTGGGATGTCGAGAAACAAACAGTCACGCACCATGTGACTGGCTCGCCAATCAACGGCGCGATGGTTGGCGTGGATATGGTTCGCTACTACGAGTGGGTCGATGGACTGCTCGTACTGGCTACGAAAGACTCAGAGGGGCGTGTTATCGCCAAATTTTCCTGGCGCAAGTTCGAGTAAGCCGATGCTGCCCAGCGACCTACTAAAGGACTGCGGACATGCTAGTTGATAGGGTATTATCCCTATAACAGATATGTCGTGTTTTTCCACTCGCCCAAATGAGTGCCGAAGTTCTAGCAGGCAAGGGAAACAGTTTGATAAATCGCACTACAGCAGCCTCGCGCTTCGAAGCACTATGGCTTGCAGAGACCATTCGCTTGCAGGAACTGGAGACTCATTCCGGTCAGTATCCGCACGCTGTCTCTGAGCAACTGCCCGCTTCATTGCAAGACGCGGACCTTGAGAAATGGCTCTTAGACAGAGCGCAGCAGCAAACCCAGGCGCAGGGCTTGCTGGAACGAATGCAGGCTTGGACCCACAGCGCTCGTCTTCTGTTACTCATCTTGCTGACTATTTCGATCCTCAGTGGCGCTGGAGCAGCGTTCGGCTTCTTCGGAAGTGATATTCGTTCCGTCAATGTAGTCTGGACCCTCATTGGCTTAATTGGTGTGCATTTCTTAGCATTACTGCTGTGGTTGTTTGGGGGGCGGCTCAGCGGTGGCATTCTGGGCCGTCTATGGTTTTGGGGGATCGCGCATTGGCCGCGTGGCCGGCAGCAGCGTGATTTCGGTATCGAAGGGAAGCTGGCTAAGACCTTGGCGAAGATGATGCAAGCTAATGGCCTGGGGCAATGGACTCTCAGTAGCATTACCCATAGCGCTTGGCTACTCGCATTGTTGGCCTCTCTTGGCACAATGCTTTTAGCGCTAAGCCTGCGCAGCTATAGCTTCGTTCTCGAAACCACGATTTTGAGTGAGGCAGTATTCAGCGATTTCGTTGTGGGTTTCGGCTATCTGCCCTCATTACTTGGCTTCGCTATCCCGGACCCCGCGATGATAGCCTCGGCGCTATCCGGGGATGCACTTGCCCAGCCTGAGATAGCGCGACGGGCGTGGGCATCTTGGCTCAGTGGCGGTCTGATCGTCTACGCCATCCTGCCTCGGTTTCTCGTTTGGTTAATCTCACTACTTCGTTTCTTCCTGCTGCGCGCTCGACTACATCTTGACCTCAGCGAGCCTGGTTTTGCCGAGTTCGTTCGCAGCGATGCTCATTCCCGTGGCGTTGTTGATGCGGCCAATATGCCGCCTCCGACTCTGCGGATCGCCGCGCAACATCAGGTGCAGGGTCAGGGCAGTGCATTGCTGGGTTTGGAATTAGGCGCTCCTCTCCAATGGCCGCCGCAAGGTTTGATTCCGGGTTCTGTAGAGCAGCTATTCACAGAGGTTGTCGAAAACCGGGAGCAGCGTCGAGCTGCGTTGCAATCACTCCGCGAACGCCCACCGCGAGCCTTGTTAGTGGCTTGTGATGCGCGACTGTCTCCCGATCGAGGGAGTTTGCATTACCTCGTCGAGCTATCCAAATGCGCCAGCGAACTGCGCATCTGGCTATTACAAGTAAAAGGACAGCAGGCTTCGGTCCGTTTAGCGCTCTGGCAAGAAAACCTCCTTAGAATTGGTCTGCCCCCCGCGGGGATAATGACAGAGGAAGCCGATGCGTTGGCATGGGTGGCTCACAATGGCTAAGGCAGAAGTAAAGCGTGCGCTACAGGTCGCGATCGTTGGGCACACCAATACGGGCAAGACATCCCTGCTACGTACCTTGACCCGCAACAAGCATTTCGGTGAGGTATCAGCTGCGCCAAGCACCACGCGTCACGTCGAGGCGGCGAGCCTAGGGCTCGGGCGCGAAACAGTGCTCGAGCTCTATGACACGCCGGGGCTCGAGGACGCGATAGCATTATTGGAGAAAATCGACGCGCAGGCCGACAGTGCTCGTGTCGATGGTCCGGCGCGTATTAGTGCCTTTCTGCAGTCGGAGCCGGCATCGCAGCGTTTCGAACAAGAGGCGAAAGTGCTTCGGCAAATGCTGCAATGCGATGCCGCCTGCTACGTCATCGATGCCCGTGATCCGGTCTTGGCTAAACATCGCGACGAGTTAGCCATACTGAACAGTTGTGGCATTCCTTTGTTACCTCTGCTGAATTTTGTCAGCGCGCCACAGGCGCAAGAGAGCGCATGGCGCGATGCCTTAGCGAGGTTAGGCCTCCATGTGGTGGTGAGTTTCGATACGGTGGCGCCCGAGCGCGATGGAGAGCGGGTCTTCTATGCAAAGCTGGCCACGCTATTGGATACGCGCGGTAAGGTGCTAGAAAAACTCTCCTCCAGTCATGACCAAGACTCCCTAAGTAGGCGCAAAGCAGGTGCCTGCCTGCTAGCCGAGCTTTTCATCGACGTCGCCGCCTATCGCGCACAGGTTCAAAGTTCGGAGTCCGGTAGTATCGATAAGAAGGACCTCGCACAGTTTAATCGTGCGGTGCGCGACAGAGAGCAGGCCTGTGTCGACGGGCTTCTAAACCTCTATCGCTTCACGAGGGAAGATGTCGAAGCTAGCAATTTGCCTTTCAGTGAAGGGCGTTGGCAAAATGATCTCTTCGATCCGGAAACCCTGACGGCTATGGGCATTAATCTTGGCGGTGGCGCGGCCGCTGGCGCCGCAGCGGGTCTAGGGGTCGATATGATGTTGGGGGGCGCATCTTTAGGTGCCGGCGCTGCCATTGGCGCATTGCTTGGCGGCGGTGCGCAAACACTGCGTCGCTACGGTCGCCGTATCGGTCAGAGTTTGTTGGGTAGCTTAACCGGGAGCCGCTATCTGCGCATCGACGACATGGTGCTACAGGTATTGGTGACGCGTCAGCTGGTGTTGCTACAGGCGTTGGAGGGGCGAGGTCATGCCGCGATTGAGCAAATTCGGCTAGGCGACACGGCGCTGACGGTGCTTTGGGAAGAGAGCTTGTCTGGATATTTGCTAGAGATCAGAGAACATCCCGCATGGTCTTCGATGAGTCAGTCGCAATCTTGGGATGGCAAGCGTCAGGCTTTGCTAGAGCACATCGCGGCCAGATTGCAGGAATTACTGAAGCGCGAGATCGGCAACTAGCGGCGCTAGGCAGCGTTAGCCAATTGATTCTTCTTAGCAGGTAGTTTACTTTCCCGTCACCGTATTCCTATTTGACCCAAACGCCGTGCGTTCTCGCGCCCTCTCAATTCGATTTGAAGGTAAACACCTATGCCTGTTGCCAATAATAAGAAGAAGCACCAGTACAATCGTGTAGTCGATCTACTATCGGCCCTCCCTCAACTTTGCTTGGTTCTAGTTCTTTCCTTGGCTAGCGTTGGCACAGCGCAAGGGCAGAGTGCCGCTGGGCTCAATTGGGTTAGCACCTGGTCGGCGAGTCCTAGTTCCTTGCCGCCGGGCTTGCTCCCGCCGGATCAAGTCACAGACGCATACACTAACCAGACGCTGCGAATGATCGCCCATACGAGTATCGGTGGCGACGTGGTGCGCATTCGCATCTCCAATACACATGGCAATAAGCGATTAGTGATTGGCGCGGCGAGCATCGCACTACAGGCGCAGGGCAGTGAGATCGTGCCAGCAACGCTGACTAAACTCACTTTCGGGGGGCAAGACAGCATCACAATTTCCCGTGGGGGATTAGTGTTCAGTGACCCCGTTGCGTTTACGGCTCCTGCTTTAAGTAATCTTAGTGTGAGCCTCTACTTGCCCGAGCCAAGCGGTACTGTCACAACGCATTTGGCAGCGGCGCAAACGAATTATGTTTCCGAGCCAGGAGATTTCTCAGCTAGTCCTACTTTCGGCAGCGCGCAGGAGATTCCTGTTTGGAACTACCTCACCGCGATCGACGTGGGGCGACGCGACGCGGTCACCGCGATAGTCACTCTGGGAGATTCCATTACAGACGGAGTGGGTTCGACCGCGAACAGCAATAATCGCTGGCCGAATTATCTAGCTAGGCGTCTATTGAACGATCCGAATGAACCCGATTTCGCCGTCGTCAACGCCGGTATCAGCGGTAATCGAGTGTTGCAAGAGAACTCCCCACGATTCGGTGAGAACTTGCAGATGCGTTTCGAGCGGGATGTCTTGGCCCTTAGTGGTGTGAGCCATATCGTCCTGCTCGAGGGCATTAATGATATCGGCATGGCACGGATGTTTGCAGGCGAAGATGTGAGTCCAGACGAAATCATATCGGGATATCGACAGATCATCACACGCGCCCATGCGCGGGGCATCAAGATTATTGGCGCCACATTAACTCCTTTTGAAGACGCAGCTTACTATTCCGAAGATGGCGAGCAGAAACGACTAGCTGTGAATGCTTGGATTCGAGAAAGTGGCGAGTTCGATGGCATCATAGATTTCGAGATTCCGGTTCGTGACCCAAGCAATAGCAATCACTTAATCCCAGGTTTTACAGCAGACAATCTGCATCCTAACGATGCGGGCTATAAAGCGATGGCCGAAGCAATAGATCTCAATCTGTTTCGTTAAATCGCGACTAAAGAGATCCGCTAAGGCGTCTATCGACGTACTGTGTGGGTCTCGATTATCAATTGAAGGAATGACATGAAATACCAAGGTAGTCCCGAGTTTTCCCATCAGCAGGCGGATAAGATCGGGGTGTTGATCACCAATCTAGGCACACCAGACGCCCCTACGCCCAAAGCGCTCCATCGCTATCTGAAAGAGTTTCTATGGGACCCTCGGGTGGTCGAGGTGCCAAGGCTCATTTGGTGGTTCGCATTGAATGGAGTAATCCTGCGAATTCGCCCGCGGCGCTCGGCTAAGTCTTATGCTACGGTGTTCACAGATGAGGGCTCGCCATTGCTGTTCCATACCAAGGCACAGGCGGAGTCTCTAGAGTCTCACTTACAAGGCCTAGGTCATGACAACCTAGTCGTTGACTTCGCAATGCGCTATGGCAATCCTTCCATGTCCAGTGTGTTGGAATCCATGTTCAAGAAAGGCGTGCGCAAACTCTTGGTGTTGCCACTATATCCACAATACTCTGGCTCTACTGCCGCATCGACATTCGATGCTATATCGCAAGACTTTAGCAAGCGTCGTTGGCTGCCGGATTTTCGCTTCGTATCTCACTACCACGATTTCAACCCGTTCATCGAGGCGGCGGCGAAACGCATCGAAGCTTATTGGGCAGAGCATGAGCGTGCCGATAAGCTGATGTTCTCCTACCACGGCGTGCCGAAAAGTTACCTTGATAAAGGGGATCCCTACCATTGCGAGTGTCATAAGACTTCGCGATTGATTGCGCAGAAATTGGGCCTAGGCGATGACGAATATGTGACGACGTTTCAATCGCGCTTTGGGCGCGAGGAATGGTTAAAGCCCTATACGGACGCGACGCTTAAAGCATTCCCAGGACAGGGCGTTAAGTCGGTACAAGTTTTTTGCCCGGGTTTTTCCGCTGACTGCCTTGAAACAATCGAGGAGATCGGTGAGGAGAATAAGCATTATTTCGTGGAGGCCGGTGGGGAGCGTTATGAATACATTAGCGCCCTGAACGCGCGACCAGAACACATAGAGGCTTTAGCAGCACTGGTGCTTGAGAACCTACAAGGCTGGAGCATTACCCCAGAGCCCCAACGCCAAGCCCGCGCGAGCGCCATCGGCGCGAAACTCTGATTTTTGGCGTGTCCTGAATCCCTATACACGGCGACCGGGGCGAGCTACGAAGTTCGCGTCTGTATTTTTCTAGTGAACAAAAAAGGCGTCTACTCGAGAAAGTAGGCGCCTTTTTTTGTGCGAGCAATTTTTGCTTATGGGGCTGTAGCTGACTCAGTCTCTAGCCACTCGTTCAGCTCTAGGATGTCCTGTGGCGTCAACAGACCGGTGATCTGTTTCAGCGTCAGGGTATCCACCACATAGTTGTAACGCGCATCCGAATAGTTACGCAGGGCCACGAATAGCTGCTGTCGTGCCTGTAGTACGTCTACGATATTGCGCGTGCCTACTTCGTAGCCAACCTCGATCGCCTCTAGCGCACTACGCGCCGAAGTGATTGCCTGCTGACGCTGCGCGATCACTAACGCGTCTGTATTGACTCGGCGGAATGCATTGCGCACATTCTGTGTAGTCTGACGACGGGTCAGGCTCACCGTTTCCTGCTGCGCCATAAGGTCATACTCTGCCGCGCGGCGACGCGCAGAGGTTCCACCGCCTGCGAACAGGGGAATATTAATGCTCATTGACAAAGACGTGCCGTCGATGGCGCCAACGCCACGCACGGAGCCGTCAGCGGATTGGCTGCCGGCGGTCACATTGTGGTTGAAGGCGGCGCTCGCAGCTATAGTCGGCAAATGGTCTGCTTTACGTGCCTTCAGATTCTCCTGCTGAGCTTCAAGATTGTAGCGCGCTGCGATGAGGGCTAGGTTGCTATTCAAGGCCTGCTGAGTCCATGACTCCACCGTGCCATCGACGCTGACGATCGGGAAGTCTTCACGCAGTACGTCGATGTTCGGATGGGGCTGCCCGGTAATCGCTTCCAGAGCCTCGTAAGCAGTCGCTAGGGTGTCCTCGGCGATGATGGTGTTGTTGCGAGAAAGGTCATAAGCGGCCTGACTCTCGTATACCTCTGTTATGGCGATAAGGCCAACTTCTTCGCGTTGTTGAGTCTGCTCGAACTGACGCTGGGAAGACTCCTCTTCTTGGCGGCGGGTCTCTAGGTCGTCCAGAGCGCGTAGCACGTTGAAATAACTGTTCGCCACACGAATTATTAGGTCCTGCTCCTGCGCTGCATAGCCGATTTGAGCGGCCTTATCCTGTAGCTTCGCGCTCTCGTAGGTATACCAAGCCGTTAGATTGAACAGGGCCTGAGTGAGGTTGAGGCGATAGCCGTGGGAGTTCTGCCCGGGCTTGTAGCTCATTTCGCCAGCAGGGCCAGCGGTCTGCCGGGTAGTAGAGCCTTGCAATGCCAGTGAAGGCAGCAGTGCGGCACGGCCTTGATCGAGCAGAGTATGGCGTGACTCATACTGTGCTTCTGCTTGACGCAGCGTTGGGTCGTTGCGCATAGCGAGATCGAGAATAGACACAAGATCGTCTGCCATGACTGGTGTAGCGCCGATAGACACGCAGATAGCGAGCCCAAGACTTTGCGTAATTCGTCCCATAATGAAAAACCTTCGCTGAAAACAATATCAATATAGATGAGGATAGGTTCTGCTGCGCTCTTATTTAGAAGAGGCAGTTTTCCCTCGAGTGCCGAGGCAGCGCTATCGTGTGTGGTTCTTCGGCTACGCGGCATTCTACACAGTGTCACTAATGGTGACAAACCAAGCAACCCGCTGGCACCTCATTTGGTCCTTTTATGAACGGGATTCAGCTTATACGCTCAAGTTGTAGTATTCGGTTTCAATCTGCTCAATTTCTTCGCCCTGCGTGGTCTGGGGCTTGTGACACTCTTGCTCGATTGAGGCATAATGCAGGCCAGCCCGAAAACCCTCAGCGCCCGGCCCGCGCCTAGAGCCCTTGGCGTCATTCCCAGCAGCCTGGCACCGGCAATATAGGAAGTTTCAATGAGCACTAATTCAGAACAATTTCTCGACAAGATCACCCGTCTGGATGACAGCACCAAATACCAGTTCACCAATTCCAGTAAGGTCTATGTGCAAGGAAGCCGTTCGGATCTGCTCGTACCCATGCGGGAGATCAAGCTTTCCGACACCTTGACTGACAATGGCAATGAGCCTAATGCTCCATTGCGTGTCTATGATACCTCTGGTCTGTATTCGGATA
>CAXBOY010000084.1:0-13686 GCA_963977405.1 uncultured Gammaproteobacteria bacterium | reverse complement strand
TCGAAATGCGGTATAGCCGGCTGGGCAAAAGCCACCGAGCACGTACTTAGCGAAAGAGATAACAACAATAACCGTACAATGAAATTTGACTGAACTTCGCACATAGGAAACTCGCATAAGGAGTGGTTGACGTGATCGCCAGTAGCGACTCGGATTTGCTTCAGCAGGCGGCCTCCCCTTCGGCAAAAACGACTCGGTTGCGCCCTTCTTGTTTCGCCTTGTACATCGCGACATCGGCGCGCTCCATGATAATCTCGCGACTAGTGGAGTTGCCTTGAAACAGGTTAACGCCGATGCTGCAGGTGCACTCATATTTCAGTGGCGACATGGACTGATTCTCTAACTGGGCTAGTAAATGATAAGGCTTGGCCACTTGCTGCAGTATGCGATTGGCGACAGTCGCCGCATTATTTCTGGCTCCAATCAAATCGTTGCCAATATCGATCACTAATATTACAAACTCGTCACCGCCTAGTCGCACTACGGTATCCTCGGCTTTCACGCTTTCTTTTATTCTGTAGGCCACTTCGATCAGAAGCTGGTCGCCTAGTGCGTGTCCATAGCTATCGTTGAGTGTCTTAAATTTGTCCAGATCCAGCATAATGAGCGCAGACACAGTCTTTACCTTGCCGCGGCTCATCGCATAGTTGAGCGCTATATCCAACACTCTGCGATTGCCCAGCTGTGTCAACGGATCATTCAACGCTAAAGATAAGCCGACTTGCTCGGCCTTTTCCATGTAGATCACCAATAGCCCAAACGCGAACATGATCAGGCCAACTATAGCGCCGACGAAGGTGATGGACTGCACAGGGCTTGAACTAGCTATATCAAGTAATAAACTATCGCCCGTAGCTGCTACGCCTGCTCTGAACACAAACATCGCAGTTGATATGCCCGCCGCAATGATGATGATCCATTTGCCTTGCCCGCTACGCTCATGAAAATCGCGCGCGATACTCCACACCAATAGACCCGTCTGATAAACCGAGAGGGCCGCCCCAATGATGACACGCATCTCGAAATTTTCGATGTAGAACCAGAAGGTCACGACGGTGAAAAGTGCGGGCCACCAGATCAGTAACCTCGGGGGTCGTATTTCCGAGAATCTATATAGCCCTTCGGTGAAGATTGCCAGCATCGATGAGATGAGCAGGTTCGCTAGGATAATAGAGAAAAGGTCAGGTATTTGACCTCTCAGACTAATCAGAATATAGCTTATGCCATGCATGGCAAACGCGACGGACCATAGATAAAGCTGCTTGTTGCGGCGTATAGCGACTACCAATACACACAGAGCCAAGACAAAACCTAGGGCTATATTGACTATAAAGAGTGTTTGAATATCCATCATGATGGGATAGCACTCTCAAAAGGAGCACTCGCTAACTCCGCTAGCTTAGTGGGAAGCTCGAGAGTATATAAGAAAGCCGCGCAGCACGACCACTACAAAACTGAAATGCCTACTCAGTAGCGCTACTTAGGGGTGGGGTGAAACTTGTTCACCACTAATCTTGATGAACCACAATACGGTTGCGGCCTAGCTCTTTGGCCCTATACATCGCGAGGTCGGCGTTGGTCAGCAGCTTCTCCTGGCTTACTTCATTGCTAACGTAGAAAGCGATACCAATACTGCATGTACACTGGTGCTGAATTCTCTGCCGCTGCTCACCATCTAATGCGAATGTGAGGCACTGGTAAGGACGCGATATCTCTGACAAGATGCGCTCGGCAACCAATAGCGCATTGTCGCGCGCCAGCCTAGGCTCGGTGCCAAGATCGTTAAGGGAGACAACGAATTCATCGCCGCCCATCCTGACCACCGTATCACCACTCTTTACACACTCTTTCAAACGATACGACACCTCGACTAAGAGTTGGTCGCCGATACCGTGGCCATAACTGTCATTCAGGGGTTTAAACTCGTCGAGATCGATTAAGAGTATTGCTCCGATCTGCCTAGTGCGCACACTGTTTCGAAGCGCCAATTTCAGTGTATTTTCCAGCATGCGCCGATTGCCCAGACTAGTTAAGGGATCAAGCAAGGCTAGTTCTAAGTTGGCTTGTTCTGCCCTCTCTTTGAATACCACTATTAGACCAAAAGCGAACATGATCAGCACAGCGATGGCCGCTAAGGAGGTAGTCAAGGGCACAAGACTGGTACCGCTGCCAGAGACAACATCTGGGTCTCCGAATAGTGTCACTAAAACCCTAAACACCAACATCCCTGTGGCGATTGAAGCTGCCCCCAGCATGATCCAACGACCCTGCCCTTCACGCTGCCTAAATACCCGCACCACTATGTAGAAAAGGTAGGAAGTTTGGCTGGCATAGAGAACGCTGCCTAGAGCTACGCGGGTGTCGAAATCTTCTATGAAGACCCAGTAGGATAAGAATGTCGCAACGACTGGCAGCCAGTAAGGCCAGCGCCGGGGCCGCACCGAATCAAAGCGGCAAATGCCCTCCACATAAAGAGCGAGCATCGCGGAAATGAAGGTATTCGCAATGACGATGGAGATGAAATCCGGAATCTGCCCACGCAACGCGAGCAAGCCATAACTAGCCGCATGCAGGCCAAATATGAGCGACCACACTAGCAGCTGCCTGTCACGGCCAATGGCAACGATCAGGACGCACAGCGAGAGCGTAAAGCCAACGAGGATATTGGCAGCAAAAAGGGCGATATCGGACACGATTTTAGAGCGTTCTCGCTAAGCGTCGACGCATGGCTCCCGAGTATTGATCAATTGAGCAGTATAAAAGATTTACGTCGCTATGAGCCATTACTCATTTAGGTTCATAGGACCCCTAACGAGAAAACAGCATTTTAAGCGCTAATTGGCCGTTTTTTGGACAAAATTAAAGTGGACGAGACCGATTTAATAAATGAACCAGCCCGAGTGAGGAGTGTGAGGTAAGGAGAAGGTTTGAGAGATTTGTGAGCTCTCGCGCCGTGACTTAACGGTCATTAACGTGCGCTACCTATATCGGGCGGATCAAATTACTCTGACCCCTTTGATCATCCCTTTGGTTTGAAGATGCGGGCGATGGTCTCGTCATCGTGAAACATCAAGTGCTTTAGGGCGGCGCCAATGTGGAGGAGCACTAAGATGATCAAACTAGTGGCTGCGGTGGAGTGAATGCGCCAAGCAGTATCCACGAGAGTAGACGGGCCCGGCAGCAACCAGGCCAGCAAAGGCCCGGATAGCATCATTACCGCCACATTGGCCAGAATCAGGGCATGGGCCAACACCGCGATACGATGGATACGAGGCCCCTGTCCTACGGCCTGAGGATGGGCGACACGTATGCGCCAAGTGATGCGCGCCGCTAGAAGTAGCCACACGCTTAGACCGATGGTGATGTGTAAGGCACGGCGAGCATCCACCTCTTCGGCCTCCTGCCACGCTATACTTTTTCCTAGCAGCCAAAGTGAAACGAGCGCTATTGCGCTCGTCCAGTGCAGGGCTATGGAGATCCAGCCGAAAGAATTCGGCTGGTCATGGAGGGTACTAGGCTTATTCATTAACTACGCAAACTTCACCTACTTGTACTTTGAAGGATAGAAGCGCACAGAAGCACGCGCCGACTCTGGGTCGCAGCCATAGGCCGCTAACTGATAGCCGGGGCGCGCAGGCACCCAGCGCGTAGTGTAAGACGCAGGCTCCAACAGGAACATCGGGTCCTCGACCGTTAGGGTAAGCTGTAGATCGCCCTCTTCCATCCAGTAGCGCTCGGTCAAGACCTTCTGCGCCGAAGATGGAATGCCGTTGTAATCATCGAAGCCGGTAATGTCGAACATGAAATGCGTGGTAGTCACGATCAGTGCGCCGTCTTCGTAGTAACCCACAGAGAAGCCCTGATTATTGATATCCAATGACGTCGGCTCACGCCCATCCAACCAAACCGTGCGCAGCTGATCGTCTTTCTCGTAGCGGAACATCACGCGGTCTGGCCATTGGGTTACCTGCATGTGGTAAGGGTCGTATTGAATGGCTGGCGAGGACGCTGGCTGACAGTCGTATTTGGGGGAAATGATCTCCTCGAATACCTCTTGATAGGCCTTCGCGCGTTCGTTAAGTTTCGGAAAATTCTCGAGTGTCCAAGGCACTGTCTCGCTGTTGACCGGGCGTGCGCCGAAGCCACCATCCCATACTCCGGACAAGTCTGGTATCGCCGCATCGTCGGACTGCGCTAGCAACACGCCAGACTGCACGCTTATGAGCGCGACCAGGGCGACCTGTGTGAACGGCGCAAGTGTTGCCTTAAGACCGGCAGGCTTATTTGAATTTTGTTTCATATCCCCTCCTTCCCAGAATTCTTATTGTTGTCTGTCTATTGCCAAGCAAGGACTTAGCGCGGCGGCTGAGTAGCCTCTTCCACGCGGCCGCCGGAGAGTACTGGGCTGCCATCCTGTTTAGTCATGCGCACACAGCACAGGCCGGTAGAGCCATCCGCTCGGGAAGGTTGACCGGTGACTTTCACTACCATGCCCATCGGTAAGGTATCGGGTGTCCAACCTGTGCGCTGCAGGCTTACGGGGGCGCCAAGCTCGATCTGCCACTCTGTGATTACGCCAGCGGCATCGGGGACATCAACGAAGAGGAAGGCATGGGGATTACGAAACACGAAGCGCTTCACAGTGCCTTCGATCTCGACCCTACGGTCAGGATCATAGAATGGGCCGCTGGCATGGTGGGCGATGACAGGGGTCATCACGAAAGCGACCCCAATTGAAAAAGCTAGGCCGGCGGCGGTAATCAAACGCTTGCTACTCATAATGCTCTCCAGTTTTTATTGTGTTTTTGAAGCAACCTACAAAATCAATTTCCTGTGCCCAAGTATTCGCCCACATACGGTATCAGGCGACCGCACAGCAGTATAGTCGTCCATAGCGCCAGCGAGGTATAGCCAACAAATTTCGCGACAAGAGGCGGCGTAGTTTGCGCCGTCCACGTATGCATCTGCGAGCTTAGCTTCCAGTAGTAAAATCCGGCGTTGAGACCGGCCACTACTATAAGAATCATCTTGATCTGGAACGCTGCATTGTAGGCATAGGTCTGCGGATCTCCAAAGAAGAACAAGACGCCGGTAACAAGATTAAGCCCGAAACCGGCCAACACGACGGGGATCAGCGAGTGAGTGGCGGCGGGATCGAGGCGGCGGAAATGTCCAGCCAGACGCAGGTCGATGACCAGTAGCCCACCAAACAATAGCGACAGACCGAAGAAATGAATGATCTCGAGGATTGGCCATACCCAGTAGGCGGACACTATCCACAGATTGAGTACGCTACCATCGACGAAAGAGACTATTGAACTCAGCATCGTGTCCCCTCCTCAAATGATATACGCGACGAGACGGCCGGCGATAATCGCGCCCGTCCAAGTCAGCAGAGAGCACACGGCTAGTGTGCGAGTGGAGTGGCTAATAAAGACATTGCTGCCGCCTTGAGTATCAGCCCGTAACCGCGACTGAATGACGCCCGCCAATGCCATGCCCACGATGATGCAGGAGATCTTGATCAGGAATGCGGGATTGCCGGCAAAAGTAACAGCCTGGGAGGTAAAAAGCATAACGCCGGAGATGGCATTGAAGATGAAGCCAACCCAGGCGAACTTACTAAGCGAGAGAAATGCGACTGGGTCTAGACCCTTGAAGCAACCGATAAGCCGCAGATCACGCATCATGAAGATGCCAACGACAACGGCGAGGCCAACGATGTGCACCGCGAGCAACAGCGGATAGGCATATAGTGACAGACTCACCCATTGCGCAAGGGGTGTACCCTCTATCCATGTGAACATGTCGAACCCTTTCAAATACTGATTATTTTTATTTTGGACGGCGCACAGTATTGTCTGCGGGTTAGTGCCTGTCAAACAAGAAGTGATGTTAGAACTTGAACTCTAGATTCGCATTTACAGCACTGGGCTGATTCTAGTCTTCTGCTGCGACGTTTTATCGCTATACTCCCATCTCTGCGAAACGACAATAACTATAAAGAGTCAGGGATTTCCCACCATGTTCAAAAAGCTGTTCAATTTCTTGCGCTATTTACGTTCGCTGCTTAGCCCAGATGGGTTCGCACAAGCCTCGGTATGGGAACAACTCGCCACCATCTTTGTGTTTGGCGCTATCGTTATCGTATTTTTGTCACCGGCACTCGGTGATATCTCCACTAGTTACCGGATATTCGCAGACCCCTCGACATTCGCCGATGCACAAGGACCTTTACAGATATTCTTTGGCCTAGTGCAAATGATTTTCGGCCTAATATTATTCTCTTTCATTGTCTCGGTTTTATCGGCCGCGTTGATAGAGTTGGTCGCCGATATTAAGGGAGGTAGATTACCGTTTCGAAAAAGCGGCCATATTCTAGTTGTAAATTACAATGTGAAACTGCCACTGATACTGGACGAGTTCAATCTGCGCGCACAGAGCAGAGATGCAGTGGAAGACGTGGTACTTCTGTTTGCCGAGCCAGAAATAGTCAGCAACTTCCATGCACATTTGGAGACTGAACGCTGGTCCAACTTAGAGATCTATATCCGTCAAGGCGACCTGATGTCGTTCAACACCTTCGAGCGCCAGGGCGTATTCAAAGCCCTAGCGATGGTGGTATTGCTACCCGATCATATGGAGAGTAATTTCACCGCAGATAACTTCAACCTAAAGCTGCTGACCACCCTAGTGAACAACAAGGAGTTCTTCGCTCATTTAGACGAGCGTCAAAACCTACGCCAACCGATGAAGTGTTCCATCGAGCTATCGAATAACGCCGACTGCCGCGATATCGCACTCTCTATCACCAGCAAAGACTCTGGCCCCATGTTCTCAGTGATCACGCCAAATGATGTCATCGGCCATGTGCTGGCCCGTGCCATGGTGGATGTCGTTTACTATAATGTGTTCTTCGAGACGCTCTCGTTTCAAGGCACCAATGCAAACTTTATCGACCCCGGCCTCTTCCCCAGTTTCGACATAAGCAAAGAGATTCCTTTCGAGCAATTGATGTTCGAATTTAGCGGGGGCATATTGATCGGCTACTCCTCGGTAGACGCTAGCGGTCGTTTCCATTTAAAACTATGTCCATTCGGCCTAGCACTAGAGCCAACCGACTGGCTGCTTTTCTTGAGTGACGATGCCAAAGGCTTGAGTTACGCGCCAGCTGCGCCACAGTCTCTACTAGCACACCCGGAGATTACACCCCCCACCGAACAGTCTAGCCGGCGCATCTGCGTGATTGGCGACGCGTGGCCCGTTAAGCCAGTGACGCGATTTATCGATAACTCCAGCCGTGCTTTCTTAATAGATGCGCAGTTTATGTTTGACAACCCGGCGGAATATTTCACAGCAGAGTTTCAACAGCGCTTACACATGGGAGACTATGAGAACATCATTATCAACTTAGACGATGAACTAGGTTTTAGATTAACGATGTTGCTATTCGCAGCGCCGGATAGAGACGAGAGCTTCTTGGCCAAGATTGTTACGGTGCTGAAAGATCCTCAGATCGAGAAGCTACTCAACCAGAGAGCCGTGCAGTGCAACACCCTGCTCTCCCACAAGCTCGCCGCTAAATATATCTCGCAACTCTCGTTTCAGAAAAACCTCGACATTCTATTCACCGAACTTAGCTTCCCAGAAGGGGCAGAGTTCAATCTGCTGGAAGTAGGCAATCATATACCAGCGTCACTATTGACTAGTTCCACCGATCTCAAACTCTTGCTTGCTGCCCACCAAATGATATATGTCGGCATTGTGGACGAGCACAAAAAAATCTCACTAAATCCAACCGATGTCTCTGACGCTAGACAGATTCTGGCCTTAAGCCTTGGAAAGTTTTGAAACTAGAGAAAGACCATATTGACTATCTAAGCGTTAAGGCTCTGGAACCTTTAGAACTCTTGATTCTGCGCTTTATGCGTTAGCAATTGTGCCGAGATATTTCTCAAGATTATTCAAGGTACCGAATCCAATCTCGACGGCGCCAAAGCCGAGGCCTCCATCACGTTGTGCCTTAGTCGGGTGCAACTGCCTTAGGGACAGCACAGTCTTACCATTGCCCTGCTCCTCGAAAGTAATGAGCACTCGGAAGCGTGTAGCGGAATCGTCCTCATCCGGCCCATGATCAAACTCTATAGAATTGAGCGGATCGATGTTCAAGAAAACAACGCGATTCTCATAACGTATTCCCTCTGGGCTGACATAGGTAAAACGCCAGCGCCCGCCAACTCTTACGTCGATCTCATGAGTATGTGCGGTATAGCCTTCCGGGCAGAACCAGCTAGTGAGGTGTTCCGGATTTATCCAGGCAGAGAACACTAGGGCCTTTGGTGCATCTAACACGCGCGTCAGCACCAGTTCGCGCTCCAACACTCCCCTATCCCAGAACTTAGGTGTCCCGTTTGCGTTTTGCATCCTTTTGCTCCTTCTGCTTGAGTTGATTGACATAGCTTTCCATTCGGTCGAGACGGTTTTCCCACGTTGCGCGCTGCTGCGACATCCACGCCTCTACAGCCTGCATGCCCTCTTGGTTGAGCGAGCAAGGCCGCTTGGTGCCTTCGACTCTGCGGACAATCAAACCCGCCGCTTCTAACACTTTCAAGTGTTGAGAGACTGCGGGCTGACTGATTGCGAATGGCTCGACAAGTTCGTTAACCGTGGCCTCGCCTTTAGCCAGACGAGCCAGAATCGCCCTACGAGTAGGGTCGGCCAAAGCGGTGAAAGCGGCATTGAGATTATTCATAAGCATTAGCTTATATAATAAAATATTAATATTCAAACAAAATCATGCTGGAGGGATGCCAATCGCGAATGCGCCCTATAGCAAGGCATGGCGATGAGCCCGTTTTTGAATCGCGCGACGGCGAAATGAGAGAGGACGATGGCTAATTACTTGTTCATGTGTGTAGAAAAGCAAGCCATACCAGTGAGGATTGAACTCTAGACGCAAAGAATATTACGGAGCCAGCGCACTTGATTTGTATTTGTCCAAATCAAGTACCCCGACCCTCAAGCTACAGCCTTTACGCTTGGCTTGCAGCTTTTGCTTCTTTCTCTGCTTTATCCACAACATACTGCATTTCGGAAACCCGACGCAGTTGCTGCAGGGAGGCTAAATGCGCATAAATCACGGGCAACAGACCCATTTTACGGAACTGCAGATAATCTTCGTCGGACAATTCGTTCAACGTAGTTTCATTGACAGTGTAGATACCATCGATGTTGTAACGTGTAGCCTCCGGACGATGCTGCAATTGCACCTGCTGAGTGCTCAATAGGTTCTTTTCCACCAATCGCTTACACATCTCTTGAGTGTTGCGCGTTTGTTCCGCCACTTTCACCAAGGAATCGATTCTTGTTTCTAAATAAGGAGTGCGTTTACCAGCATCATCGAACAGTGCTTCGCCAGTAGTTTCACTTAGCAAGGGACTCTCTTCGTCCACTAACACTATAAGCTTGTCGCTATTTTCGTCGACGCGCGAAATGGTAAATGGGGCATTGCTGAAGCTCATGGGAATAGCGGGAGCTTTCCACTGCTCGGTCTGGCAATACAGATTCATGCCTTCGCGCAGACCCATCATGGCTACTGGGATGAAGTCTTCAGACTTATTGATTTTGACGAAAACCAGAGGAAATTCAACGGCCAGCGTGAAAAAGTCCTGAATGACGATAGGTACTAGGTGATTATTCTTGTAGCGACGGTAATCATTAGAAACCGCTACCTTTAACTTGCCGTGTTTATCGTTTTGCAGTGGTACTGGAGAACTCATTCGTTTTGCCCTTGTTGTAGTTTTCGATGCCCTGCATGGTACCTATTCTGGCCGAAAAACAACAGATAGAGGGCTAAAAGATAATGGGGTCAGGTTCGTTGATCCATAAATTTTAAAAGATCAAAGAACCTGACCCCTTGATTTACTTACTCCACAATAGCGCCATAGCTAACAGCTTTGAACGTGTTGCGCAGTGGTACCTGCACATTCATATGCTGGATCATCACGATTCCGATGAGGTCTTCTACCGGGTCGATCCAGAAAATCGTACCTGCCGCCCCGCCCCAGTAATACTCGCCAGCAGAGGTGATGCCGCCGGCCCCTGCTGGGTCCTCTATTACTGCGAAGCCAAGCCCGAAGCCTGTGCCGCGTGACATGCCATAAAGGTCCGCATTCGTGTTCTCTGACGCACCACCGAAAATGCCGGGCAGATGATTCTGCGTCATGAACTCTATGGTCTTGCGGCCAAGGATTCTTGCGCCATCGAGCTCGCCACCGTTGAGAAGCATCTGAGAGAAGCGCATATAGTCTTCTGTACTCGATACAAGCCCACCGCCACCGGAGAAGAACGTTACGTCGTTGGCAAAGGCACTGGTTTCCGGACTATCGCTGACCACGAGTGTTTTGGTACGCGGGTCAAAGCTATGGTTCGTGCCAAAACGCGGTTTCTTGTCAGCTGGCACTTCGAAGAAGGTATCGGTCATCTCTAGTGGGGTAAAGATGCGCTGCTCGAAGAACTCGTCCAGCGGCTGCCCGGAAATCACTTCAACCACACGCCCCAGCACATCCACCGAGACACTGTAATGGAAACGCGTGCCTGGCTGATACTGCAGGGGAATCTCGCCCAGACGACTCGTCATCTCCGCCAAATCCGTGTTGCCTAGGATCTCGGCATCGCGATACTGCCTGTCCACCAAGGTATCGCCGAACACGCCGTAGGTTAGCCCTGCGGTATGGCTCATCAACATCTGCATCGTCATTGCCCGTTCCGGCGCCACCATGGAACCGCCCTCGTCCATGACCTTCAAGTTGGCAAACTCGGGCAGGAACTTAGACACGGGATCCGTTAGCTGAAACTTGCCTTCCTCATACAGCATCATCGCGGCCACAGTCGTGATGGGCTTGCTCATCGAATAAATGCGAAACAGGCTGTCTTTCTCAATCGGCGCGCCGGTGTTCTTATCCAGAGTGCCGTAGTTCTCGAAGTGCACGATCTCACCATGGCGCGCCAGCATGCTGACAACCCCCACCAACTCGCCACTATCGACGTATTGCTGCAATAAGGGGGCGATCCTCTCTAATGCCTCAGAGGACATTCCAACGGACTCAGGAGAGGAATAGGAAAGATTATCGGCGATCGCCAGGCTAGAAAGCAGCGTGCTGGATATTATCGTTAAGGTATTAAGAGTGGTACGTGCAGTAGAAAACATCTTTGGAGCCCCCATTTTTGTTGTTAGTTAGAGCGTCAATCCATGACCTGCTCGGAATATACGATTAGCAAAATTCTAGGATCATCCTAGCATTGCTTTAATAGCGCGTGAAACTCCAGATTGAACCCTATCCGTTGAGTCTGATAATGGGGTCAGGTTCGTTGATCCGTAAATTTTAAAAGTTCAAAGAACCTGACCCCTTGATTCGCAAAATTTTATGTCAGGTTTACTTGACACCTCTTAACCGAATAAGTAATGTACGCATTACATTTTGTCAGGTATACATGACATTTATAGGCTTCAGTACGATAACAAACAAAAACTAGGAGATTAGAATGACTAGCGAGTTAGCGCGAAAAGAGAAAAAATTTCATATACATTTTTTAATGCACATCACAATGTTTCTCGCGGTTCTAGCCTTGTCGGTAGTGGTCAATGAAAACAATGATTTGTCTGCCATTAACAAAGGATATTTGGCCATTACCCCTGTAATACCACTTATTTTTTTACTTCGCTTGATCATCACTTATTACCGAACATTGGATGAATATATTCAAAGTGTAATGGGGGAAAGCTTGCTTTGGGCTGTAAGCATTGTTGGGTGTGGTGCGATGGCTTATGGCTTACTTGCAGAGATGGTCGAAGTGCCGTCAATTAACCTAGCTTTTATGCTTCCCGCTCTAGGTATTGTCTTTGGTATAGCGCAGTTTATTCAGCTGCTAGGCGATACCCATGAAGAATAGGATAAAGGTATTGCGAGCAGAAAACGGATGGTCCCAAGCCGAGCTCGCGGAAAGATTAGGTGTCTCTCGCCAAGCTGTGAATGCTATTGAAACGGGCAAGCACGACCCTTCATTGAATCTAGCCTTTGCCATCGCCAACGTCTTTGAGCAGCGTATTGAAGACTTGTTTCAATGGGGTCAGGTTCTTTGAAAAATCCCTAATTGGCTAAAGGAAGCTGATCCTTAAAATTCTCTACTTTCATTCTAAATACTCTTCCATCACGTTAGATAAGGTGAGTAGGAATCAAGGGGCAGGTTACTTGATATTAATTTATAAGCCGGATCAAGGAACCTGACCCCTTTATTCTTGAATCAATTTCTGCGTTCTCTAATATCTGAGATTGTCTGGTGCACAATCTTCCAGTCATCTCCAGATTTCGCTAGAACAAAATTAAAAAATATCATTCTCTCGGTTCCCGATAAGGCTGACCCCCTTCCGCTGGTGGTATACGCTTGAATGACCACAGAATCTGAGCTCGTATACCTACGTGAAATGGGCATAAAATTCGCCATTTCACTTCTTGAGACTTCTATTGGATAATCTGGAAATAGATCCTGAGCTAGAAATTCTTCCAATGATTCAGATCCTCGAAATACTCGCCCAAATGCGTTCGTCCATTCAGCATCTGATGAATGTGTATCTGCAACGGCAGATGCATCTTGGGAAGCCCAGGCAGTCTTGAACTGTTGCATCAATCTATCGATTGCGTCTCCGTCGCTTCGTATCGCAGGCGATCCATAGACGATGTAATTCGGTACTGGATAAAACTCTGCATTCGAAGCAGTTGAAATAAGAGCCAAAAATATTGCTATTACCGTTCTCATAGTTGGATCCTTTTATTGGGACTTTAGTGAAGTAGCCTGAGCACCCAGCCGAAACCGGTGAACCAAAACCACTATCTTCCGAGCAATAATCGCACCAAGTATTTTTCTAGCAAAATCAGACCGCTCCATCACACAGACGACGTGTGAAGTAGTCGAATTGACGAAAATTTAGCACTTTCTGAATGGATAATGGGGTCAGGTTCCTTGATCCAATTATAAATTTTAAAAGATCAAAGAACCTGACCCCTTGATTCTAGAAAACCGATTTTCCTGATGCTGGAGCTCCTGAAACAATAATCGCTGTAGTCAAGGTGATCTCTCTCTATGCCAACTAACGCCTCGGTAAGGGGTGCGAAAATGCGAAGCATTTATGCGTCCTAGCCGAAGGTGACTTTACCGACTTGTTAAATTGCTTAGTTCTCATTTTTTTTAAATTTAGTTTTAATACTTTGTATAGCAACACCAAGATAAAAGACAGTTAATCCAGCCATAGGTATTATAAAAGGAAGTTCTCGCCCGATAATTAGAGAGCCAATGTAGGCTAGGAACGGTAAGATCCCCACACACATCAATATGTAAGCGATCCACCCCAGAGTATCGCCCTTGGCTGGAAGCATTTTATCGCCCGGCTTGCTAGATATTGGATAGGGGTAAAAAAAGTCTTGAAAAGCTGCACCCTTTCCCTTGACCATGAAAAAAACAAGTAATACTACAGTAGCGAAAATAACTCCAAATACTATATCTGCAAGTGTCACTGAATTCGTCCTTGCAATCTAACGTTCGCTTCAAGTGTGCGGCGCTACCGCGGCACGTTGCAAGCGCTTGTTACTGAGTGGATTTACGGATCAAGGAACCTGACCCCCTGATTAG
>CAXBOY010000083.1:0-13702 GCA_963977405.1 uncultured Gammaproteobacteria bacterium | reverse complement strand
TAATGGCGGATGGCTTTCCAGAGCGTATGCGTTATGACTTCAAATCGGCCATGGATTTATTGTTCGAGGCAGGGGAGTTGGGGCAGAAGACTGGCTCGGGTTTTTACCGCTATGTGCCTAGCGCGCATGGTCGCATGGAGAAACAGATCGACGATTCCATTATCGCGCGAATAGAGGCTCTGCAAGGCGAACAGCGCGATTTCGATGACGAGGAAATAGTCGCTCGTTTGATGCTGGCGATGTGTTTGGAAACGGTGCGTTGTCTAGAAGATGGCATTGTGTCCGATCCTATCGAGGCGGATATGGGGCTGATCCTCGGGCTTGGCTTCCCTAAATTCCGCGGTGGCGCTTTACGTTATATCGACAACATGGGGGCACAAGCATTCTGTGAATTAGCGCAGCGCTATGCTCACTTAGGACCTTTGTTTAGCCCTACACAGCGCCTGCTTGAAATGGCGACTAAGGGCGAAAAATTTTACGCATAGGCACATAGCCTCGGCAAAGTATTGATCAGGTTTAGGAGAACGACGCGTGACAGAAAGAAATGAAACCCCGGAACAGCGCAGACTTCGCTTGCTTAACCGCAGCCATAAGAATCTACGTCGCGATGTAGGAAAGGCGGTTGCCGATTACAATATGATCGAGGAAGGCGACCTCATCATGGTCTGTGTCTCAGGCGGCAAAGACTCTTATGCGATGCTCGATATCTTGCTAAGCCTGAAGAAACACGCGCCTATCGACTTCAATCTTATTGCGGTAAACCTGGACCAGAAACAGCCCGGTTTTCCAGAGCACGTGTTGCCAAAATATCTTAGTGAGCTCGGCGTTGACTATCATATTCTCGAGCAAGACACCTATTCGGTAGTGAAAGAGAAAGTGCCCGAAGGCAAGACTTTCTGTGGACTATGCTCGCGCCTACGTCGCGGCAGCCTCTATACCTACGCGAAGAAAATTGGCGCTACTAAGATTGCGCTTGGCCATCACCGTGAGGACATCGTAGAGACTCTGTTCCTGAATATGTTCTTCGGCGGCACCTTGAAGGCAATGCCGCCGAAACTGCTAAGCGATGATAAGCAAAATATCCTGATTAGGCCGATGGCCTATTGCAGTGAGCAGGAGATTAGTCGCTACGCCAAGTTGCGTGAGTTCCCGATAATTCCCTGCAATCTTTGCGGCACGCAAGAGAACATGCAGCGGCGCAATATCAAGGAGATGCTCAAGCAGTGGGACCGTGAGTACCCGGGCCGCGTCGAGAGTATCTTTCGCAGTGTAACCAATGTATCGCCTTCGCAGTTGGCTGACAGTAAGTTGTTTCCGTTTGCGGCTTTGAAGGCTATTAAAGAAGATGCCCCTACCATCGATTTCGTAAATGTGGGCTAAGCAGCACTATGCAGATACCGTTCGAACAACTCAGTGCTGACACGCTCACCGCTATCTTAGAAGAATACGCTAGCCGCGAAGGCACAGAGTATGGCGAGGTCGATTATTCCCTCGCCCAGAAAGTGAGCATGCTGCGCAAGCAGTTAGAGCGCGGTGACATCGGCATAAGTTTCGATACTGAGACAGAGACCTGTTCATTGATCAGCCTGCGCTGATTTCGACAAGAGAGTAGTAATGAGCGATAAATCAATTCCTAACGACAACACTGTCGAAAATACACAGGCAGTCGCCACACTGGACGCCTGCGGTCTGTTTTGCCCAGAGCCGGTGATGATGTTGCACAACAAGATACGCGATATCGCAGCGGGCGAGATTCTAGAAGTCTTAGCCACCGACCCTTCGACTACGCGCGACGTGCCCAAATTCTGCATGTTTCTCGGCCATGAGTTGGTCGAGCGTTCAGAGCAAGATGGGCAATACCGTTATTTGATTCGCAAAGTGTGAGCCCTGGGCCTTAGTGCCTAGCCCTTGCAGAGAGACACCATGCCCAAGCCTCTGTATCTGGTCGATGCCTCGATCTACATTTTTCAGGCCTATTTCTCTCCACACTTGGAAGTATGGGGTGAGGATGGGCGCGACCTGAGCGCATTCCTCGGCTATGCTCAGTTCCTACAGCGTTTTCTACGCCAAACCCGTCCGAAGCATATTGCCGTGGCTTTCGATGAAAGCCTATTCTGCGGCTTTCGCCATACTTTGTACCCTGATTACAAGTCCAACCGCGTGTTGCCTGACCCCGACCTAGAACGACAGCTCTTCGCCTGCGCCGAGCTCACCGCTGCGATGGGCGTTCGCGGCTTCGCCAGCAAGGTCTACGAGGCCGACGATATCATCGGCACTCTCGCGGCGCGTTATCGCGCACAGAATGCGGCCCAGGCTCTAGTGGGTGAAGCAGTGAGCATAGTCAGCCGCGACAAAGACCTCGCGCAGCTTCTGCGCGGCGAGGGGGATCATGTCTGGGATTTCAGCGGCAGCCTGCGTCGCTTCCACGACGATATTGTGCGTCAGTACGGCATTCGCCCGAGCCAGTTCCCAGACTATCTAGGCTTAGTGGGGGACGCGGTGGATTGCATCCCCGGAGTACCCGGCGTAGGTCCTGTTGCTGCCTGCGCCTTGCTGCAACACTTTCAGACACTGCCGCAGCTTTACGATAATCTGTCAGAGGTCGCGAGTCTAAGTTATCGAGGCGCGAAGAAGGGGGCAGAGCTACTGAAACAGCACCAAGAGATTGCTATGTTGAGCAGGCAATTGGCCACAATAGTAGAGGATGTGGATCACCCTGAGGAGGTATTCTCAAGCATCGAGTCATCGCAGATGCTTTGGAGCGCACCCCAGCCAGAGCTTGTCGCCGACATCCTAAAGCGAATGCAACTGGATAGCGTTGCTACCGAACGCTATCTCGCACTCCTTGGTTCGCTCACACCCGAAACGCCTGCACAGGGGCTGGCATCATGAAGATCGTGGCGGATGCCAATATCGTAGATGTCAGCGCCTTGTATGAGGCCCATGGCGAACTCACGCTACTCCCAGGGCGAGAGATTGGACCAGATGACGTGCGCGATGCCGATGCACTGCTGGTGCGCTCAATCACCAAGGTCAATGCAGGCCTACTAGAAGGATCTAAGGTGCGCTTCGTGGCAACCGCCACTAGTGGCACGGACCATATAGACTTGGAGTATCTGCGGGAAGCGAGAATAGCGGTGGCGGATGCCGCCGGCAGCAATGCGAACGCCGTAGTGGAATATGTCTTAGCCAGCATGGCGCAGCTAGTGCTGGCCAATGATCTCGACCTAAAGGATAAGCATGTTGCGATTATCGGTTTCGGTCATGTTGGGCGACGCTTGTATGAAAGCCTGAGTAAACTCAATATTCCTTGCGTGCTATGTGACCCCTTCGTCGCTGCCCAGAATTCTAAAGAGAGGTTCTGTTCCCTAGACGAAGCATTGCGTGCGCCGATAATCACTCTGCACACGCCATTCAGCAAAGAGGGGCCACATCCTACCTTTCATATGCTCGATGCGCAGCGCCTATCTAAGCTCGCTCCAGGAACAGTGTTGATTAACGCAGCTAGAGGGGAGATTGTGGACAACGCCGCACTAACTCGCCAATTAGCGCGAGACTCTGGGTTAATCACGGTACTGGATTGTTGGGAAGAAGAACCTAGCATCTCGGCTGATCTGTTGCGCCTTGTCCGCATCGGCACACCCCATATCGCCGGTTATAGCGTAGAGGCTAAACGCAGCGCGAGTGAGCGAAATTATCAATCTTTCCTGCAGCATTTTCAGTTGCCCGATGTACGAGGCACTGAGGGGCCGCATCCGACGCAAAGCCTATTAGTGTTGCCGAATACAAGTGCAACAAATTCGCAGAAGCTTCTTGCTAAAGTGCTAAGCGAGGCATGTGATGTGTTGGCTATCGATGCGCAGCTACGGGCAGGTCAGGCTAATTCGGACGCGGCTCTATTCGATGCCATTCGCAAGCAGATCAGCCAGCGCAGGGAGTTTGCACACTACGCTCTGGATCTAGATGCCTGGCAGCCAGAACAGAAAAAGCCCGCATTGCTTGCGCAGCTGCGGGCCCTTGGGTTTGGCGTGAAGGGTTTCGACTCGCCTGCTTAGAACTTATTGCGACGCAGGAAATTCTCTATCTTCGTTATGGCCTGTTGCAACACGTCGACTGTAGGCAGGAATACGATGCGGAAGTGACAGTTGTCTTCAATATTAAAGGCGCTGCCTTGCACCAGTAGGATCTTCTCTTTCTCTAGAAGGTCGAACACGAATTTGGCATCGTCCTTTACTGCATAAACATCCGGGTCTAGGCGCGGGAACATATAGATCGCTCCCTTAGGTTTTACACAGCTCACACCTGGAATCTGAGTGATGAGGTTCCATGCCGCGTCGCGCTGCTCGCGCAGGCGACCGCCTGGCAATATCAACTCATTGATACTCTGATAGCCACCGAGCGCTGTCTGTACTGCGAACTGGGCCGGAACATTGGCGCACAGGCGCATATTAGAGAGTATCTCCAAGCCTTCGATATAATTCTCTGCCTTGTCCTTTGCGCCACTGAGTATCATCCACCCAGAACGAAAACCGGCTAGGCGGTAGGACTTAGAGAGGCCGTTAAACGTGGCGATCAATAGATCATCGCAGAGGGAGGCGATCGGAATATGGACAGCCTCGTCGTAGAGAATCTTGCTGTAGATCTCGTCGGAGAAGATGACTAATTGGTGTTTGCGTGCCACACGAATAATCTCTTCGAGTACCTCTTTGCTATAGACAGAACCAGTAGGATTATTAGGGTTTATGATTACGATCGCTTTCGTGTGCGATGAAATCTTTGCCTCTATATCCTTGATGTCGGGAAACCAGTCCGCGCCCTCGTCACACACATAATGGACTGGCGTGCCGCCACTTAGGCTAACTGCCGCGGTCCACAGGGGATAGTCGGGGGCAGGGATTAGCACTTCGTCGCCGTTGTTCAGGAGCGCCTGCATGGCCATGACGATAAGCTCGCTAACGCCGTTGCCTAGATAGATGTCGTCGATGTCTACGCCATTGATACCGATCTGCTGGCATTCCTGCATGATCGCCTTGCGTGCCGAGAATAGGCCCTTGGAGTCGCTATAACCCTGTGCATTGGAAAGATTTCGAATGACGTCTTGAATGATCTCTTCGGGTGCCTCGAAACCGAAAGGGGCAGGGTTGCCGATATTCAGCTTCAATATGCGGTGGCCATCTTCCTCTAAGCGTTTGGCCTCTTCCAGAACCGGACCACGAATGTCATAACATACTTTATTAAGTTTGTCGGACTGCTTGATTCTCTTCATTGCATTGCTTCTCTGCTACGGCAGAAGCAACTAGGTTGATCTGCGTGTGCTAATCTAGGCGTATTGAGTGTTAGCCCTAAATTCAGGGCCTATGGGGCGGCTATTGTAAACCCCTAATGGCAAAAAGACAGTGGTACAGATCAACAGACTTAAATCAACACAGGAGCTTATGCAGCGATGAGCGAGAATAATGGCACAGATACGAAGCAGGTAAGGGTCAAGTCGGACGAGGTGTTGCGACAAGAACTAGGTGAGGAGGGCTATCAGATCGTGCGTGAGAAGGGCACCGAACGCGCCTTTTCGGGCAAGTACTGGAATGAGAAGACCCCAGGTGTTTACCGCTGCTCGGTCTGTAACAACCCGCTGTTCTCGTCTGCAACCAAATACGACTCTGGCAGCGGCTGGCCTAGTTACTGGGAACCGGTGCAACAAGACAATGTGATCACAGAGTCAGATCATAGCCATGGCATGGTGCGCACCGAGGTGCTGTGCGCATATTGCAAGGCCCATCTTGGCCATGTGTTTCCTGATGGGCCACAGCCCACTGGGCTGCGTTATTGCATCAATTCCGCATCACTTCAGTTAGATGAGGAAAAAGGGGAGTAGCCCATAGCTGTCCCAGATAATAGAGTACTTTAACAACCTTGTTTTTGTGCGCTCTCGAGCTGTTAGTCTAGCGATAGACATGAGTTCGGTATTCGCTTCTGTGACACGCCGTGAACCCTTCCTTGGGGGCTCGACGCCAGCATCCATGCTGGCGACGGTACACAGAAGCAAACACCAAACTCACGTCTTCAGTTTAAGTGGGACAGCAATGGGAGTAGCCACTTTCTAAATTGGATTCTAGTTATAGATCAGGGAGGATTTCCGCGCCTTTGCCTAAGGTAAAGGCACCCTGCACATAGTTCTGATTATCGAGTGCATCGATCATCTCGAAGGCTCCAATAAATCCTCCAGCAGCTTCTCCCGTGAAGGCACCGCCGAAACTTGTAGTGCCTGCATTGGCAGTGCCGCCGATGGTAAAGGAACCCGTTTCGGGTGTAAGGGTGACACTGTTGCCTTGGAAGCTACCGGTGAAATGAGAGTGCCACGATTCCTCGTTTGCAGTCATGACTGTAAGATGGCCCTCGTCGATAGTTGAGTTGTTGAAGTTAACTTCCATATTCGCAGAAACGCTAAGAAGCTCGCCTGCCGCAGAACCATATCCTGCCCCAGCACCATTCGCATAGTCGTATTGGAACTCGCCGCTGCCTTTGAGACTATTGATAACGAAATCTGGCGTTAGCTGCAGCGATGAGAAGATGCTCGTCTCGATATCGTTCTTCAACTGCGATGTCCAGTTATCCACCACTGGCGCATCCCAGTCGCCCCAATCGACTTCGAGATCGTCGCTAGCACGTTGGCTCAGAATTGTTCCTGCTACGTTAGGGCTATTTACGGACTCCACTTTAGTGAGAGAGAAGGCCGTGGCTGCTTGTTGTCCATCGTTGATCAGCATGCCCGCGAGTGAGCTACTCGAATGGTCTATGCTGTTACCATTGTATTTGACGCTGGATATAGCCAGAGAGAGGAATGGGCCCTGTCCTGTTGTGTCATTCTTAGCTGAGCCTGTGAAGGCAACGGTCCAATTTGCATCTCTTTGAATCTTCAACTGACCCAAGGAGATATTGCCGTTGCTAAGATCGAGAACGAAGCCAAAGGTTTTGAGATCTGCCAATGCTAAAGTGCCATCGCTGCCAGAACCCTGAAGTGCTAATGTATTGGAGTATTCCCACTTGCCAGTGGAAGCGCTCGGCGCACTAGGTTTGGCAATAAACCAATAAGCATCCACTGCATAATCGGTATAGATTGAACCTAGGGAGTCGCGGCGAATCTCACTTCCGGTCTCGCCGTTCCATTTGCCCCATGTAATCAAATTCCCCAAACTGCCAACATTGTTGATAATTGTGACGCCAGCTCCGCTTTTGCGGAAGAAGCTGTCGATTTCGTCATTGTGGAATGATGCGCCACTACCGTTACGGTTATACCAGTCCGAACTGTTTAGCCGGGAATCTGTAATAAGGTAATTGCTAGAATTGCCTTTGCGTTGAGCGGCACCGCCATAAACGCCGGCATCGATATTGTCGGAGAAACTCAAGAAGCCATATTCGTTCTCTTCAAAGCCCGAGATAGCTTCAGCAGTAAGAAAATCAGAGTCCTCTAAGAGGAAACTACCGCGCATATAGTGGCCGGAATTGCCGTTTTCAATATAATTGAAGCCGCCCACAAATCGGTCTGCATTGCTACCGGTGAACCCACCAATGACAGTGCCAGTCACGGTTACAGCATTGTTATTGTGTTTCGCACTATCAGTTGTGGCATCCAAAAGGATTCCGTTGTTGAGAGTGCCGCTATATCCAAACTGCCATTTGTCAGCGCTGACATTGCTACAGCTCGCATCCATGCAGATCTCGAGTAAACCATTACTCAGAACGCCAGTGCCGAAGTTGATGTCAAACACCGACTTGATCTCGTGTACCGAGGAATAGGCGTGGATAAGCGAATGGTTAATCTTGCCGAAGGCCGATGAATCGCCCCCAGCATAGGTACGGCTAACGCTGCCTATGCTACTAAACTCTGCTGCCGTTGTAGGGACAAAGTTCACATTGATAGTGGTCTGGTCGAGTGTTTGGAATTGTCGATTGTCGTCGAATTTCGTGTAGACCTTCGAACCGGCCAGCCACTTGCCCCAGTTGATATTTCTTTCGGTCACACCTTGCTCATAGGATTGATTGGCTGCGCCACTACGCTCGACAATAAACTTTGGTGCTGTGTTAGTGCTTAAAGCGTTACTTGTAGCTGCGCTGACGAACTTCTCAGTAACTCCTTCGTAAGAGCTCTCCTCATCGACATTGACTATTACTCTACCGAAAGTAGCGAGACCTTCATTGTCGGCGACCACTTGTCCGAGCACGAAACCATAGTAGTTACTCTCGCTAAATGTGGTGAAGTTTTCAGTGGTATATACAGGCTGCAATTCGACTGCCTCAAACAAAACGGCGCCAAAGCTATGTGTTGCTGCACCAGTTTTTTTGAAGTCGTAAGCCGCTAGGAAACCTTGCGCAGTATTGCCAACAAAGTGTCCTGCGATGTTGCCCGTATATGCACTGGAGGATTCCCCAATAACGACATTGCCTGTGACACTGGTGACGGGCAGGGTGCCGTTAGCAACAGTTCCGCTAAACACATTTGACGTCCAGTGCTTATTAGCGCTAATAACCTCCATCTTGCCATTGGTGAGAGCGCCAGAGTCTAGGTTGATATTGAATTGACCCTTGATCGTGTTGGCCGCCTCATCGCCGCCGGTGATGAAATATTCATTACTCGAGGAGGACTCGAAATACTTACTGCCTACGAGTTGATTGCTAGGCGAGGGAGTGCCAGTTGCCACTATTACCTTGCCAATTATACTGTTGTACATGGCCGCATTACTGAGGCTGTATCGATAGTGAAGGGGCACACCCTCTACTTCTGGGTTTGTACCTGTCCACATACCCCAAGTGACATCATAGTCATTGACGTCGCTCTGAAGGGTCTCGCTGTCTGCGCTTACGCCATTGTTGTGCAGTACGAAGCCAGGGTTCTGGCTATAAAGAAGAAACGCTTGGTCGTTAGTTAGGTCGCCAGAGGCGCCTATACTAATGCCTAAGTTCTTGGCGCCCTCATTAGGACCAACAATCGCAAGGCCCCTGTAGGTGAGTGCGTCAATCTGTGTTTGAGTTATAGATACCGGGGCCTTCAAAACGCTGGCACCGATGACAGAGTTTGTGCTTTCACCCACCTCTTTCGCTCTAAAACCTAGTACGAAACCTTCGCCGGAGTTACCAGTAATATTACCTGTAATCGTTCCCTCGACGCTTCGAGTTGAATCAATGCTAAACACGTTGAAGCCACCTGTAAGCCCAGGTGCGCTGCCACTTTCCTCGATAATGCTGCCGCTAAGAGTTGAGGCAAACTTACCACTCGATAGCGTTCCTGTGAATGAAGTAGCCCATCTCTGCCTGTCATTACTGCTACTGCAGCCGGTTGCGCCCATACAGATATTGAGCGTGCCCGATGTAATGGCGCCGGTGGAAACATTTAGTGTGAGGCTACTGCTAACCTCCCTTACTGGAGTTGAGCCAGTGCTTTCATCGGCTATGAAAGTACCCGTGCTGCTGTATTCGATGCTGCCGACGAGTTTGTTCATTGTTTCGGTATCTGTCGTTGGCGCCGACACCATGATGAAAGTAGAGAGTTCGCCGGACAAATCGCCAGCTACATTCTGCCAATAAGAAGGGCTACCTGCAACGCTAGTCCACTTACCCCATTGCACTTCGAGCCCGTCAACAGAGGTTAAGAATTCCGAGCGTGTAGCGCTACCGGGGCGCACCGCAATATTGTTGCTGGTATTGCCGAACAATGTCGAACTACCAAAATCGCTGGCGCTACCGCTTTGTGCTTCCGACAAGGAATGGGTTACCAAGACACCAGTGCGGTCAGAGCTTGAGAGCGTTGTGAGTTCTGCGGTGCTAAGCGCAGGTGTGGGGTCTGGCGCAGGCGCTGGTTCTGGAGCAGGTTCAGGCGCTGGTTCTGGAGCAGGTTCAGGCGCCGGTTCTGGAGCAGGTTCAGGCGCTGGTTCTGGAGCAGGTTCAGGCGCAGGCTCTGGAGTTGGTTCAGGTGCAGGCTCTGGAGTAGGTTCAGGCGCTGGTTCTGGAGTAGGTTCAGGCGTTGGCGCAGGGGCCGGGGTTGGTGCCGGCGCAGGTGCTGGAGTTGGTGCCGGCGCAGGTGCTGGAGTTGGTGCCGGTGCCGGTGCCGGAGTATTCGGAATAGTAGGAGTCGGCGAAGTGACGATTCGTCCATCGCCGCTGTCATTCGGGTTGATCGTGAGTGAGCTGGTTTGACCTTGTCCAGTACCATTGCTCGTGGTAGTTCCTGCTGTGGTACCGGCGGTGTTGCCTGGCACTATACCGTTAACAGTGCGTTCATCGCGGACAGTCGCGGCAGTCGAGGCCGGCGGGATTGTACGCGTAGAACCATTATCACTATCACCGCTGCCAGCGTTGCCACCGCCAGCGTTACCGCCACCAGCATCTCCGCCATTGTTGTCGTCTTCCTCTTCATCAACGCTGCCATCGTCGTTAGGGTCGATATCGATAATGCCATATTCATCGGGAGTGCCGGGTAGGCCTAGTGGTGCGAGAATCGCGGAGGCGATGAAGGCGAAGTCGAAATTTTGGCCGACACCTAGTTCGATTGAACCACCGTCGTTAAACACAAAGGTGCTGCCATCGAATACACCGACGATCAAGCCGTCAGGTGTTATGAGCGCTTGGTGATCTGTGCCGCGAATACCGATGGTGGCGAAGGGGGTTTCGACGTTATAGGCATCTCTAGCAATGCTACCCGTGATAGTACGGAAACCACCTTGTAGCAGCGTCATAGTCGCTGCATCTTCTTCGCCAGTAGTAGATTGATAGCTGTACTCGGTAATCTCGAAGATAGTATCGGACTTTAGGCTGATGATGGCCGAATCCTTGAGGCGAATTTGTGTAAATCCGGCAGGTCCTGTAGTGATAGTGTCGCCGACATAGAAGTCATCACCACGCGCTAATACGCGGGTCCCTGTGACGTTAACTGCGTTGACCACACCACTGACACGAATAACACGACCGGCAATATCTTCGTCTTCCTGTGCATGTATTACAGGGTTGTAAAGACTAAGACACAGGCAGAAGAAGCCGACATTGAGAAGCTTATAAAAGCGGTGTGTAAGATCATCGTTCATAATTTTATGCTCATCATTCGTTCGGCTGTGGTGTGCTTAAGTCCCATCATCACATTTGGAACTGCAGGCCTAGTTGATACTTGAATCGTGTGTACTCAAATAGCGCGATATTACTGTTGGCGTCGTTGTATGCCATCTCAGAGTTGATGGAGAGACGGCGCGAATACTGCCAAGTCCAACCAATGGCACCGGAGACATTGTCGTCGTCGCGGACATCGTTGAAGAAAATAGGATGCTTCGCGTCATAACCAGTGCTCTGGTAGGACAGGCGGGCGTAAGGTGTATGTCTGCCATTGAAGCGCCACAGTACACTGTGGGATAGCCCGTAGTAGTCACGACCATTGTGCTCGCCTTGAGAAGCCAATGCGTTGTCCTGGGCGTAGAACAGGGTGAAAGTATTTGTGAATCTCTCGCTTAACTTAGTGAGAGAGCCCGACACTAGAATCTGATTAGTATCTTTTAGATCGCTTAACGGTGAGTCGGCTGTGTTGACATTACGGGTCGTCGAAAGGGCACCCGAGATGCCTTGATACCAGCCATTCTCGCCGGCTCTCTGCCAGGAGTTATTGAGTCGGTAAGTGTTCTGGAAACGCGCGCCATCTAGGAATACAGACTGAACCTGCAAGCTATGCCGAAAACGATGTTTATCGTTACCATAGCCATAGGAGAGGTCGCCCAAGGCATAGTCTATGTCGAACTGGTCCGTTGACTGATTGTCATGGCGATTGGCTATCAGGGTAAGGTCCAGCGCGCGATCACGAGAAAATGGCTTCTTATAGGCCATGTTAACGGTGACGTCGAAGAACTCATCGCCAGTCTTGAGTCCCTCTGAGTTCAGCTCGATCTCACCTATCAGTGGGGTATCGATTAGCCCATTACTTGTTGCGCTATTAATGTTGTCATCGTGACCGATGACGGGAGCGATGGCGAAACTGAATGTGGACGTGCGGCTATTGCGGCGCTCCTCGATTAGACTAAGAAACGCGCGAATGTTGTCCTGCACGTTCTCTGGAGGGTTGCTCGCGAGCACCTCATTAAACAGAGTCTCGGAGGCCGCCAAATTGTTAGTGAGAAGATAGGCTCGTGCCAGTTCAAGCCGGGCGCGCTGTCGTGTGACATTGCGTGGGGCGGTATTGGCCACACGCTCGAAGGCGTAGACCGATTCGTTGGCATTGCCACTCTCTATAGCCGCGATGCCATAAAGAAAGTCGAAGTCAGTGTCGCCTTCCCAAGCCTCTAGATCGCTAATTGCGAGGGCATAGGCTTCCTCGTAGCGCTCTGCGCCAATGAGTTCGTTTAACTGTGTGTTGGGAGGCGTGTTCTCTTGTGCTAGCGCCAGCGGGGACGCCAAACTCACTGATAATGCGGTTAGAGCAAATATTTTAAAGGTTCTCATAGAGCGATCCGTTCCGATGAGATTTAGCCAATAAGGCTAAGCAAGAATGTCGGGCAACATAGGGGGTATCTGCGGCGACTTTGAGTGAGCACGTTTTTTAGCCAACTTTACATGGTATACACCAGTTTTCAAAGATTTAGCACTATCAGCCTGTTCAATATGTGATGCATCTCGAAACTACAGTGCCCAACCAAGGGCTCGGTTTACTGTATATGTCGGTAAAAATGCGCAAAACTTTGACAATAATTGAGTGTAACGCTACTTTGCCTCGCTACTGGAGGCCGATGTGCTAAAGCTAATCAAAGTGAGTCAAGTCGTTGTGGGGATCGGGATCGCTATGGGCGCGAACGCGCAGCAATCCGAATCGCAGGCACCGAGCAATGATCTTTCCTTCGGGGCTTATTATAGTAAAGGCGACTATGGCCAAACCCTCGATACCTCTATTTACTATTTTCCGCTCTCCTATGAGCGCTCTTTTGGCAACTGGAACTTACAAGCGAGTGTTCCCTATCTAGAGATATCTGGTGCGGGCAATGTGCTGGTAAACGTTGGAGGTGTGGGCAGAGAGGAGCTGGAGGTGTTGGACAACCCTTTAGCCACCGGGAGTAATCGGGGCGTGGGCGATACGGTGCTGAGTGCGACCTATCAACTGCCCGCATTAGGCAATCTTAGCCCGTTCTTCGACTTAGGCCTCGAGGTCAAGATTCCGACCGCCAATGAAGATAAGGGCTTAGGCACGGGTGCCTACGATTATGGGGTACAGCTAGATGCCTACCAACAAGTCGGGCAGACCACGCTTTTTGCCACTCTCGGCTACAAAATACGGGGCAAATCCGATCTATTTAATAGCATGACGGATTCGGGCTTTGTGTCCCTTGGTTTCGCAAGACCCTTGAGTGAGAAATTCAGTGCAGGGGTAATCTATGATTTTCGCGAAGCCGCATCCACCGCTTCTGGCGAAACACATGAAATACTGCCCTATGTATCTTGGGCGCTGGCTAACGAATGGACGCTTATGTCCTATGTTGTAAAGGGCTTTACGGAGGATAGCGCCGACATTGCTGTCGGCGTTCAACTCAACTACCGCTGGTAGTGGTCTCGATAAAAGTCTTCAGATGCGCATTGGCTGAACGCGTGGCGGCATTAGCGCTGGACGTTCAATAGGGCGTATACGCTGGAATGGAGGCAGGTCAGGGCGCTGAATACGCTCTGGCAGGCCGTCACGGTCACGTGT
>CAXBOY010000082.1:0-13823 GCA_963977405.1 uncultured Gammaproteobacteria bacterium | reverse complement strand
GTGCCTCTATCGAGGCGAGGGTAGAGGCCGAACGTAACGCCGCGCAGTAGCGTTAATTGCGGCTACGATGAGCTAAACCGGTGCGGACCGCGCCGGGATGATGCATAGGCAAATAGGCTGCATAAGTACGGTCGAAGTAGGCGCGCATGTATTGACTTTAGCCCTGCGATGGGAAACTCTCGGACTATCACTTTCTCTCTCACAATCCGAGGAGCACTAAGCCTTATGCGAACTCTCTCCACCTTTTTCTTATTATTGGTTTTTTCTAGTCAAATCAATGCTCAAAGCATCGAAGATGAAGCTGTAACTTGGCTTTCCGAATTCATTCAGGTCGACACCATCAACCCTCCGGGTAACGAATCTCGTGCCGTCGACTTCTATGCCAAGATTTTCGATGCAGAGGGAATCACGTGGGAGTCGGCAGAGAGTGCCCCAGGAAGGGGCAATATTTGGGCGCGTTTGGAAGGAGGGGACGAACCAGCGCTAGTTCTCCTACAGCACACCGATGTAGTTCCCGCTGATATGGAATACTGGACTACCGATCCTCTTTCTGGCGAATTGCGCGATGGCTATATCTTGGGCCGTGGCGCACGGGATATGAAGGGCACTGGTATCTCCCATCTAGCCGCTTTTCTTAGCTTGCACCGATCGGGTCGCCCACTAAACCGCGATGTTATTTTCGTCGCCAGTGCAGATGAAGAGGCAGGTGGCGCCTTCGGGGTGGGTTGGTTGATAGAGAATCGTCCAGAGATCTTCGAGGGGGTGGGCTTGCTCTTGAACGAAGGCGGCTCTGGTGCCCGCGCCCGCGGCAGTGATCAGATTGTATTCGGCGTAGAAGTCACTCAGAAGGTGCCAGTGTGGCTACGCCTAACGGCGGTCGATGTCCCAGGTCATGGCTCCTCGCCACGCACCACTAGTTCGGTAACTCGCATCGTTGACGCACTTGCGATTATGCGCGCCAACCCATTTCCTGCCCGCATCATCGAACCAGTAGACGTGTATTTTAAGGGTCTCTCGCTTAGTCGAAATGATGATCTTGGCGCGGCTCTTGGCAATATTTCAGAGGCCATCAAAGACCCCGCTTTCTTGCCTCAGTTGCAAGAGTTGAACCCTGGCCTGCATTCCTTGACGCGGGATACCTGTTCGATGACACGTTTAAGCGCATCGTCCAAGATCAACGTTGTGTCACCAGAAGCATGGGCGGAACTAGATTGTCGTATTCTGCCAGACAAACCAGCGGAGCAATTTATCGCGGAGTTGACGGAATTGATCGCGCCGGCGGGGGTTGAGGTCAGTGTGATCATGGCCTTCACACCAGCGGTGTCGACTACGACCTCCCGTCTGTTCACCGCGATCGAGCGCGTGACTAAGGAGCTCTACCCGAACTCCCGCGTTATGCCGTCTGTCAGCACCGGTTTTACCGACAGTCACTTCACTCGTGATCAGGGCATAGTGAGCTACGGTTTCGACCCTATTATCACTATTGAAGGCGAGGCTACCGGTGTGCACGGCAATGACGAGCGCATTAGTGTTGACGCCTTCCGTCAGGGTATTCGCGACATGCAGGCGATTGTCCGCGACGTCGTGTACAACTAGGTCGCTAGGCCCTTAAGGCGAAGGGATTATTGGAGGTCTGCGTGCTTGCCGATTCTGCTCATAGTCATAGGCGATGCCGATGAGAGTAGGTTCGGAGAACGCAAGCCCCATGAAGGAAATCCCGATCGGGAAGCCATCAATGTAACCAGCCGGGACGGTGATGTTCGGAAATCCGGACACCGCCGCTAGGCTGGAACTTCCAATATAATTTTCTGTGTTATCACCATTGGGGTTCACGGGCCAGCCGACAGTGTTAGTGGGCGCCATGATCGCGTTCAAATTGAGTTCTTGAAGAAGGGCGTTGATGCTCGACTGGCTATAGGCTTTGCTGAAACCCAAAGCCTCTAAATATTCACTGGCCCCTAGCCCTGTGGTTTGTTGCGCTTGCTCGAAAAGCTCTTGTGCAAAGTCCGGCATTTCCTGCTCGGCATTCGCTTCGTTATATGCAATTAAGTCGGCGAGGGATTGGATGTCACCGCCGCGCTGATATAGATAGTTGTTCAGATCATTCTTGAACTCATATAACAGAACGGTAGTCTCGGCATCACTAAAACCGCTGCGTGAGTTGATCTTGAGATCGACCAGCTCCGCGCCGGCTTCGCGCAGGATGCTCAGCTGCTCCTCCATCAAGGCATCCAATGCCTCATCATTACCAAACAACTGTCTTTGCACGCCGATGCGCTTACCACTCAATGCACCGGTGCGAAGGAATGCTGTGTAATCGAGGGGCTCGCGGGTGCGCATATTCGTGGTGATGTCATCTTCCGCGTCCGCGCCGACCATTGCGTTGAGTAATAGGGCAAGATCGGTCACGCTGCGTGCCATTGGCCCTGCGGTGTCTTGACTATGGGCGATCGGGATGATGCCGCTGCGTGAGACCATGCCCAGTGTCGGCTTCAGGCCGACAATACTCGTGTGACCAGAGGGGCATACAACGGAGCCGTCGGTCTCGGTCCCCACTGCCAGAACCGTAAGATTGGCCGCTACGGCTACGGCAGAACCGGAGCTAGAGCCGCAAGCTGTTAGAGCTAAGTCATAGGGGTTACGGGTCTGGCCGCCACGCCCAGACCACCCGCTAGACGCGCTAGTGGAGCGAAAATTAGCCCATTCGCTGAGGTTAGTCTTGGCCAGTAGGATAGCCCCTGATTTGCGCAGCTGTGCCGCAACAAAGGCGTCTTTTGCGGGGGGGGGCGCATCGAGTAATGCGAAGCTGCCTGCAGTGGTGTGCATCCTGTCTGCGGTGTCTATATTGTCTTTGAGCATGACCGGAATGCCATGCAGGGGAGAGCGCAGTGTGCCGTTAGAGCGCTCCATATCGAGCTCTGCGGCAATGCTCAGGGCATCGGGGTTTACCTCTATGACTGCACGCAGTTGTGAGTTCAGCGCCTCTATACGATCTAGGTAGTGTTGGGTGATTTGCACCGCGCTCAGCTCACCGTTGGCCATAGCCTCTTGTAGCCTTAGCACGCTCGTCTCTTCGAAGTTGAAACTGGCCCTACTCTCGGAGCTGATTTGGCATTGGCTAAGAAATAGGCTGCTCATAATAATCCCCCAAAGACGTAGTCGGGCTTTGCGCGGTTTCGCGAATGATTGCTTCATAGATATCCCTAGTTAGTCAGAACGAGGCGAGGTCTAGGAGTCTAAGCAAATTCGGTGCGGGCGACCAGCGCCAATGCGCAAGATGTTATGCTAGTGCGCATTAGGCAACGATAAGGTTCACGAGATATGCCAGAGTTTACAGTCGAGATGAGCGTGCGCGACTACGAATGCGATCTTCAGGCGCGGGTCAATAACGCGGTGTACCAAAACTACCTTGAGCACGCGCGGCATTTATTTTTAACGTCCCGTGGCATCGATTTCGCAGAGTTAACCGCTAGCGGCATTCATGTGATGGTGGTCCGTGCGGAGCTAGACTATCGCCGCTCTTTAGGGCCGGGGGATAGCTTTAAGGTGCATCTTCATACAGAGCGCGTATCGCGCTTACGCATGGCATTCGTGCAACGGATAGAGTTAGTTGATAGCGGAGTGCTGGTAATGGACGCGCGCTTTATTGTGGCGGCGGTAAATGACAAGGGCAAACCCTGCATTGTGCCGCAATTAGAAGTGTTGCTAGAGGACTGAGCTAGCGCCCAAGCAATAGGCTTTGGACAAATGCTGGCACGATACTCGCGGCAGCGCCGTAGATGTGTTCGTCGAACTGGGACTGTGTAGGGTCTAGGTTTAGCTCGACTGTGTAAGCGCCACGTGACTTAGCAGTCTGATAGAAGCCTGCGGCAGGGTAGACATTGCCCGAGGTGCCGATCGATAGGAATAAGTCGCAAGTTTGCAGGGCGTTCATAATGCGAGGCATATGCATTGGCATCTCACCGAACCAGACGATGTCCGGACGTAGGTTCCCCGGTGTTCGACAGCAGCGGCATTCGCTGTCGAAGCTCAAGTCTTCGCGGATATCGAAGACGAGATTGCTGATCGAACAACGCATTTTCAACAATTCGCCGTGCATATGCAGCAACGAGCTACTTCCAGCTCGCTCATGCAAATTGTCGACATTCTGCGTCACGATAAGCACGTCGCCAGGAAACTCGTGCTCTAGGCGTGCTAATTCGCTATGGGCAGGATTAGGGCGAATAGAATCGCTCAAGAGCTGCCTGCGGCGTGCATTATAGAAATGATGAACCAGTTGGGGGTTGCGCTCGAAGCCCTCTACGGTGGCGACATCTTCTACGCGATGATTTTCCCACAAACCGTCACTTGCACGAAACGTGTCGATACCGGACTCCGCGGAGATGCCCGCGCCGGTAAGTACTACGATAGAGTTAACTGGACGTCGCATAGCCATCGATTCTAGCACAGAGTCCGCGCCGACCAAGCACTACAGGATTGGTGGCACAACGTCATGACGCAGGGAGCTTGGCCCGGCTATAATGCCCGTCTCATTCGCAGCATTACGTAGGAGTCTCTCCATGTCCCATCCCAAGATTGGGAATCTTGCCCCCACCTTCACACTGGCCGATCAGAACGATAAGCCGGTTAAGCTGCAGGACTTTCGTGGTAGCCACAATGTCCTAGTGTATTTCTATCCAAAGGCTATGACCCCTGGGTGCACTGTGCAGGCTTGTGGCCTGCGAGACGTGAGGAGTGAATTGGCGAAACTGGATACTGTGGTGCTGGCGATCAGCCCAGATCCGGTGGCGAGACTGGCCAAGTTCGCGAACCGCGATGCACTTAATTTCACCCTGCTCTCCGATGAAGACCATGCCGTCGCCGATAAATATGGCGTTTGGGATCTGAAGAAGTTCATGGGTCGGGAATATATGGGAATCGTGCGTACCAGCTTCCTGATTAACAAGGAGGGGCGGCTAGTGCACATCATGGACAAAGTGAAGACCAAGACCCATCATGATGACGTGTTAGCGCTGATCAAAGCAGGTCTGTAGATTTTATGAAATTGAATTTTAAACAGTATTCGGACGTTGGCGAGGCCCTAATTATTTTGCATGGGCTGTTCGGGAGCCTTAGTAACTGGGGTGCTCAGTCACGCCAACTCGCCACAGATTTTTCGGTCTACGGGCTCGACCTGCGTAATCATGGCGGCTCGCCCCATAGCGATGATATGAACTACACGGTAATGGCCGAGGACGTGATCGAATTCATGGACGATCATGGCATAGAGCGCTGCCACCTCCTTGGACACTCGATGGGCGGCAAGACCGCAATGCAGGCAGCGCTTAGCTCCCCTAAACGCATCGATAGACTCGTGGTGGCGGATATCGCACCGGTTCACTATAGGGGGCAGCACGATAGTATTCTTGATGGCTTGGACGCGATTGATCTGAGTAGCATCAAGAGCCGTAATGAGGCTGATAAGATATTGGCGGAGTATGTGCCAGACGAGTTGGTGCGCCAGTTCCTGCTGACTAATCTCGTGCGCAGTAAAGAGGACGATTTTAGTTGGAGAATTAATCTCCCAATTCTTAAACAGAATTACGACAGGTTGCGCGAAGCGCCCGCGAGCGAGAGCGTGTTCGAGGGGCCTACTCTATTCGTTAAAGGGGCCTTATCGAACTATATCCAGGAGAAACATCGCGACGCTATTCTCGCGCGTTTTCCCAACGCCAAGACTAAAGTAATTATGCACACTGGGCATTGGCTGCACGCGGAAAAACCACAAACTTTCTATCGCATCGTGCACGGTTTTCTCAAACCGGGTTCCGAGGTCGAAGGCGAAGACTGATACTAAGGCGCCTTGGCGCATTGTCCGATTGGAGTGCTATGACTGTACTGAGTGTAAACGTCAATAAAATTGCCCTGTTGCGTAATTCCCGCGGGCGTAATTTCCCCGATCTGATCGAGTTTACGCGTAAGCTTCTGGCGATGGGAGTGAAGGGCATCACCGTGCATCCGCGCCAGGATGAGCGCCACGTGACACGTCAGGATGTGGTGGAACTGACCGCCTTGTTGCAAGACTACCCGGACGTTGAATTCAATATCGAGGGTTATCCCTCACCAGAGTTTCTAGCCCTCGTCGAGCGGGTCCGGCCTGCGCAATGCACTCTAGTGCCCGATGCGCCAGACCAACTTACCTCGGATCATGGTTGGGACGTGCCTAAGCACGAGGCTTTTCTCAAAGTGGTCTTAGAGCAACTGCGTGAGATTGGTGTGCGCAGTAGCCTGTTTCTCGACCCTAATCCTGCTCTGGTGGAATCGGTACCTGGTGTGGGTGCCGACCGGATAGAACTCTACACCGAGGCCTATGCGAGTGCCTTTGGAAGCGATCAGCAAGAGTCCGTTATGGCCCAATATGAGGCGACAGCGGCGCGAGCGCAGGAGCTGAAAATAGGCCTGAACGCAGGGCATGACTTAGACCTGCAAAACCTGCCGCGTTTTCTGCAGATTCCGGGCATTAGTGAGGTGTCTATCGGTCACGCTCTGGTGGTCGAGTCATTGGAGCAAGGGCTTGCAAGCGTTATCCGTCAATATCTGCTCATTACCGGCGAGCGCTAATCAGCGCTTTAAGGGGCTAGCAGCAATTTTAAGGTTTCCCATTCAGTTCAAGTTCAGTTGAGATGCTTAGACTAAAGTTCGAAAGGCAATAAAGCCTTCTGAATAAAGAGGTCGTCCGGCGAATATGGTCGGCCACTTGAGGAGTCTAAGCATGACCATAATTAAATCTATAGCCCTCACACTGGGCTTCGCCCTGTTATCGATGCAGGCGAATGCTTCCGATCCCTATTTAATACGCCAGGCCAATGAGTTGGAGGCGCTCAGCTACGAGATCGCCAGAGAGTTACGCTATAGCGGCGAACACTCAAGCTTGCGCCGCGAGGCAGAGCAGTTGGCGCGCGAGGCGAGTCGTTTTCGCGATGCAGTGGATGGGCGTTACGACAACAGCTATGTACAGACGCGCTATCGCACACTTTCGAGTCATTTCGGCAGCTTTGATCGACGTTACAATCAGTCCCGATTCGGATCGCATTATCGCGATATAAATCGTAGCTATATCAGCATCACCACGACCTACCGTGGGCTAGATTCGGGCTATATCCGTTATTCGAGCTCTTGGAATAGGGGATACCGCGAACCAGAGCGTGTGATCATCTACAAGTCTGAGCCTTCGCGTAGTTACAAGCCTTTCGGTCTGTCTTTCGATAGGCATCACAATCGTAGCTATAAGTCTTCGCGTTCAGTGAAGCGATACAATGATCGCTATGTTGACCGACACAATTCCCGAGGCCGCAACAGCCACAATGACCGCGGACGCCGGAATCATTATAAATAGTTGAAACAGCTATGGGATGAGGCTCTAACTGTAGGAGCCTGCCCTGCAGGCGATCGGCCAAAATCATCCACATATTTGTCTCAATCGGCCCTAATCGCTTGCAGGGCAAGCTCCTACAATCAGTGCTACGGTTTTTTAGCTCTGCGGGTTATCAGCATTGAGCACAGCTTCAAGCACCGGCCAGACGTTGTCTAGCACCATGCTCTGCGCCTCAGCTTTTGGGTGGATGCCATCGTCTTGCATCAGCTCGCTGCGCTGTGCGATGCCGTCGATCAGGAAGGGAATAAAGGGCAAGTCCATTGACTGAGCGATATCTTCGAACTGCTGTGTGAATGGCTCTGTATAACGTGGGCCATAATTGGGTGGAATTTGAATGCCAGCCAATATCACTGTGGCACCGGCGTCTTGACTCTTTTGCACCATCTCGATGAGATTCTGTTTGATGCTGGCAACGGGTAGGCCTCGAAGGCCGTCGTTGCCTCCTAATTCTATAATTACGATGTTGGGTTTGTGCGTTGCAAGCGTAGCGGGCAAGCGCGATAGCCCGCCATCGGTGGTCTCACCGCTAACGCTGGCATTTACCACCTTGTATTCACTGCCGAGCATTTTGAGTTTTTCGTCCAATAGGCTGACCCAGCCGTCCTCCACAGGCATGCGATAGCCCGCGCTCAAGCTGTCACCGAATACGAGCAATGTAGGACTGTGCTGCTGCGCGTATGCTGGCAGGCCGAATAGGGCGATGCCGCATAGGAGTAAAAACGCTAACAGACCACGATGTTCTTGGGATTTACGTCTCATGAAAGCTTACAATGCCTCGTCTAGAATCTATATTTAATGTAATGCTTCCCTAGCCCTTATTCAATCCCATGCGGTCGTTGGCCTTTAACATCGGGTGGAACGTTCGACGCGTAGGACAGGTTTGCGCTAAAGTCGCGGTCTTGTCAGTCGTGCACCTTTAATGGATGCCAGATTGAACCGTTTTCACTCATCACTACGTATTAAGAGCGATTCAAGACCACTTTCGCTTACGCATGGCAAGGCTGCTTTCTATGATCAGAATCGAAAATCTCACTAAACGAGTGCAAACCAGTGAGGGCGACCTCGTCATCCTCAAGGACGTATCTCTAGCGGTTAATAAGGCCGAGACGGTCGCCATTGTAGGCGCCTCGGGCTCCGGCAAATCGACTCTCTTGGGTCTTATGGCGGGTCTAGACACGTCCAGTTCCGGCGATGTCATCTTGGACGGGCACCGTCTCAGTGAGCTTGATGAAGAGCAGCGCGCAATGCTACGCGGTCAGCTGGTGGGCTTCGTGTTTCAATCCTTTCAGCTGCTGCCCAGCCTTACCGCTCTCGAGAACGTGATGTTACCGATAGAGCTAAAGAACGACGAGCGTGCTCGCGAGAAAGCGACCATATTGCTCGAACGAGTAGGCTTGGGCGAACGCAGCCACCATTACCCGAATCAACTCTCCGGTGGCGAGCAGCAGCGTGTGGCAATTGCTCGGGCCTTCGCCTCGGAAGCACAGATACTTTTCGCCGATGAGCCCACGGGTAATCTCGACAGCGCAACCGGTGCAAAAGTCATCGAGCTACTTTTCTCCCTCAATAAAGAATATGCCACGACACTCGTGTTAGTAACGCACGACGAGCGTCTCGCTAAACAATGCCATCGCACAGTTCGTCTAGTCGCTGGCGCGATTGTTAGCGATGAAATCAATACAGAGACTGCCCCACAAGTTGCCCTAGAAGGGGCAGCTCATGACTAGTACAGCGCAAGAAGGCGTCGCTTCTGGTGCCCCAGCAAGCAAGCGCCCTAGGGTGCAGGCTGAGCCGATGACCTTGACGACGCTAGCTCGACTCTCTTTGCGCCTGCTATGGCGAGACTGGCAGGGGGGTGAGTTACGATTGCTTTTTCTCGCACTGGTAATGGCAGTAACTTCGGTTACTGGTATTGCACTTTTTACTGACCGCTTGGAGCAAGCCCTCCTGTCCGAGTCGGCTAACATGCTGGCAGCAGACCGCGTGCTCAGTGGTCGCGACGAAGCCCCAGCAGAATGGATTGAAGAGGCGCGCAGGCGCAACCTGGAAACTGCCGAGACAATGGCATTTGGCTCTATGGTGTTCTCTGATACTGGCAATGTTCTGGTGTCTGCAAAAGCTGTTAGCGATGCCTATCCGCTGCGTGGTCAGATGATCGTTGCCGACCGTGCCTTCGGTCAGGGTGCGCCCATTGAGGGTGGTCCCGCACAGGGCGAAGTCTGGGTGGAGTCTCGCGTTATGCCCGCCTTAGGCGTCGAGATTGGTGACACAGTGTTTGTCGGCAATGCCGAGCTTACTATCGCTAGGGTCATCATTACTGAACCCGATCGTCAGCAGGGCGGTATGATGGACAATGCCGGCCCACGTCTTATGCTCAATACCGCAGACGTGCCCGCCACAGCAGTTGTTCAAGTTGGCAGTCGCGTAAGTTACCGCTATCTCTTTGCAGGAGATCCTGACGAACTAGAGGGTTACGCACAGTGGCTAGACGGTCGTACCAATGGGGAGTTCCGTTTACGCGATGTACGTGACGAGTCTGCCGAGGTTGCCGATGCCTTAAACAAGGCTGAGAGCTTCTTATTATTAGGCAGCCTGTTTGCGGTTTTGCTGGCCGGTGTGGCTATCGCCCTTACTGCTAGACGCTATAGCGAGCGGCACTTTGACTATGTCGCGATATTGAAGACATTAGGCTGTACCTCGGGCCAGATCATGTCTTTGTATATGAGTATTCAAGTGGTCCTGGTGGTGGTCTCCATCGTGCTGGGTTCCTTCCTCGGTTGGGGGATTCACGCGCTAATACTGCGTGCTCTCAGCGCAGTAATCTCTGTTAATTTGCCGCCAGCGGGCTTCACGCCTTATGTGATTGGCTCGATGACAGCCATCATCTGTCTGCTCTCTTTCGCCTTGCCACCGCTTTTAGCGCTTCGCAAGACCTCGCCATTGCGAGTGCTGCGCAAAGACCTCGATGACAATACTCTGGGTGCGAACCTTCCCTATGGCGTCGGTTTGGCGGGCTCCCTAGTGTTGATTCTTTGGTACAGCCAAGACGTGCTGTTGACTAGTATCCTAGTGTTGACCGTCCTGGCTGTGGTGGCGGTGCTTTCCGGTATTTCTTGGCTCCTACTGCGCTCTAGCACAAGTGTTGGCATGAAGGCCGGCAGTGCCTGGAAGCTCGCGATGTCGGCTACGCGTCGTCGTCGTAAGCAGAACGTCCTGCAGGTTTTGGTATTTTCCCTGACCATTATGTCGCTATTGATTCTCACGCTGCTGCGCACCGATCTCATCCGCGATTGGCAGGCGCAACTGCCTGAGAATACTCCAAACCATTTCCTAATGAACGTCACCGAGAGTCAGGTTTCGGGTATCGAGGAATTCTTTCGTAGTAATGGGGTAGAGCCGAATCAGTTCTTCCCAATGATGAGTGCGGGGGTTACGCGCATAAATGGTGAAACGCCTCAGTTACGTCGCTCGCCCGATGACGAGCAAAGTAATCTCACGGAGCGCAGCGCAGGTAGCGAAGAGCCTGAAAGCGCAGACGGGGAAGGTGAGGGCGACGGTGCCCCGCAGCGTGTGAGCACTAGGCAGATCACATGGACCTCAAGGCTGCCCAACGATAATCAGATCGTTGCCGGTACTTGGTGGGGCGAGAATCCCGAACCAGGTTTCGTCTCACTCGACGAAGACTATGCTGATCGTCTTGGCGCAACTCTGGGCGATGTGATCGAGTTCGATGTAGGGCAGGGGCAGCTGCGCGAGGCCACGGTACAGAGTCTGCGTAGTGTGCGCTGGGATAATATGCAGCCAAACTTCTTCATCATATTCTCCCCCGGTAGTCTCGATGATCTAGGCGGCACTTACTTATCGACAGCGCTAATGGAGCAGGAACAGAAGGCCTTGATCAATGGCTTGCTACGCCTATTCCCGACGATAGTCGTGATTGAAATCGATGCGCTGATCGAACAGATCCAGAACATCATCGCGCAGGTGACCTCGGCAATTGAGTTGATAGCCTTCCTCGTATTGGCCTGTGGTTCCTTGGTGCTTTTGGCCTGTGTTACGGCCACTCTCGATGAACGTTTCCGAGAGAATGCGATCTTGCGGACGCTCGGCGCCGGCAGACGCTTGATCTTGACTAGCTTGTTGATCGAGTTCGCCAGTATCGGTCTCATCGCGGGAATCATTGCCACACTGGGAGCCGAAGGCAGTCTGTACTATCTACAGCGCGAAGTGTTCCAGCAGGAGTTCGCCCTGCACTATTGGGTGTGGTTCGCGGGACCATTAGTGGGCATGGTAGTGATAGGGCTCCTAGGCGTTATGGCGACTCGTCGCGTGGTCAATACCAGTCCGCTTACGGTATTGCGCCATATCGGTTAGATCTACTATTAATTAGATAGAACCAGCGGCGATTGAAAGTGTCATAGTGTGACCACATAGATGTGGTACAAGGATGCATATTGGAGGGTCTTAACATGAAAATTCGCAATACTTTATTAACGCTTCTGGTTTCGATGCTGCTGGCCCATGGGGCGAGTGCGGCAGACTCCTTAAGAGCGCCTGTCGAGCTTAAAGAACTAAGCCGCGAGTGCATCTTCGGCGATTGCGTCAATGGTTATGGCACCTTGGAGATGAAGACCAACATAGGCACCAATACCTATCGTGGTAATTTCAAAGAGGGTAAATACCACGGTTTCGGCAAACTCACCGAGATGATTTCACGCACGGAGCGCGCCTATTACGATGGCAATTGGGATATGGGGGTACGCAGCGGGCGCGGCACCTACTACAACGGCAAAGACAGACTCTATATCGGCATGTGGAAGAACGACAAGAGAGAGGGTCGTGGCTCCTATTTCTTCGGTATCCAAGACTGGACGGAGAACAAGTACTCCGAGCACTGGCTGTCTGAGAATGTCGAGAATTACACGGGCGAATTCGTGAATGACCTCTACCAAGGACGGGGAACTTACCGTTGGCCTGACGGTCAGAAGTACGTCGGCGAATTCTTTGCCAATGACAAGCATGGCCCAGGCACGTTTATATACCCACGCGGGACTATTCGTGAGCAAGTTTGGGAGTTCGGAGAATTCGTTCGCTAGTTTAGTTTTCAAAAATAAGAAGCTTGAGATGCGCGCGAGATTAAGCGCCTTCGCAAGGCGCGCGCATTATCGTAAGGATGCAACATGGATTTACAAGCTATACGACGTGAGTATGTGAAGGGCGGTCTTTACAAAGAGGACCTTACCGATGATCCACTAGACCTATTCTCGCGTTGGCTTCAGGATGCTATCGACTCGGGCATACCGGATGCAAATGCGATGACAGTGGCGACGGTAGGTAAGGATGGTCAGCCGAGTCAGCGCATCGTTCTACTAAAATCTTTCGACGCGAAGGGTTTCACGTTCTTCACTAATTACGAGAGCCGTAAGTCTCGCGAAATCGCGTGCAATGCTAAGGTGAGTCTCCATTTTCCTTGGCATAGTATGGAGAGACAGGTAGAGGTCTCGGGTGTAGCAGAGCGCATCTCCGTAGCGGAATCCCAACAATATTTCAGCTCCCGGCCTCGCGAGAGTCAGTTAGCGGCATGGGCGTCGGCACAGAGTCGGCGCTTAGAGTCGAAAGAGATGCTACTAAAGCAGTGGCAGACAATCGGGAAGAAATACGCGACAGGCGATATCCCACTGCCAGAGTTTTGGGGTGGCTATCGTGTGCGGCCACTGCAAATAGAATTCTGGCAGGGCGGCGAACACCGTCTACATGATAGATTCGAGTTCACCCTACAGGCCGGCGAACAATGGCAAGTGGATCGCCTGGCACCTTGACTGTAGGAGCTTGCTTGCAAGCGAAAGGTCAGATCAATGAGAATTTGTGAAGAACCCACTGACTGTAGGAGCCTGCTTGCCGGCGAAGGGTACGATTGAAGAATGTCTGCATGAAGAGCTCTACCCCAAAGTGCTTCGTAGGTCGAGTGGCACTGCGGCGTACTTCGCTGCTGGACACGCCGTGAATACATCCATGTAGGCTCAGTCGCCGCCATCCAGGCGGCTCATGGTCCTGCATCGAAGCACCCCACATTGCCCCTCTTGTATTGCAGAAGCGTTATGGATTAACGTTTTATTGTTATGCCGGTTCGATTTAACCCATTCCTGATAGAACCCACTGGCTGTAGGAGCCTGCCTGCAGGCGAAGGGTGCGATTGATACAGATCTGTGGAAGATTTAGACCTTCGCGGGCAGGCCCCCCATGCTAGGGTAAGCGCTCCTACAGTCAGAAACCTATCCCAATTAGGTGGTGATAGAACCACTGACAGTAGGAGCTTGCCACAGGTTAAATAGGGCAGGGCTTAGCGTTACGTTCGAGGAGTGTGGTGTGCGGTGGGGGATGAGGAGAGTGTTAGCGGCATGGATGCCGC
>CAXBOY010000081.1:0-13890 GCA_963977405.1 uncultured Gammaproteobacteria bacterium | reverse complement strand
CCGAACAGGCTCAATACCGCGGCCTGATTGGGCTCCACCATATACAGACCAGCCAGACATAGCAGGCTAATCCCTCCAACCGCGACGCAGAGCAACATCCCTGGTATGTAGACTTCGATACCAAACTGAATGAAGTTCCAGACTGACGCCAGCACTATAAGCACTATTCCAATCGCTGTTGGAATTCCGGGCAGTGACGAAATCGATTTTTCTTTCATGGGTTTCCCTCCGGTTAACTGACCTCTATTAGATATCACATTGATATCTATTTGCAACAGCTTTTGAAGTTTCATAAAGGCTCGACATTCTTCAGGCTCAATCGCCTGCAAGGCAGGCTCCTACACGTCAGAGCACTGTTCTAGTCTTTGCGCCGGCTGTAGACTAGAGCTAATCGAAGGAGGATTTATATTTATGCAGCTCAATAAACCCATATTTGCTTTCTTAGCGTTGTGCAGTGCTTATGGTCAAGCGCAGGCACAATCGAATGACTTCTTCGATGTCTCGGTTGCTGCGCACCATGACGACAACATCAGTCGCGCGCTGCTGAGCTCGGATCGCTATAGTGACGAGAATCTAGCGCTAGCCCTCTCCGGCGGGCGAGCCCTACAGTTGCGCAGCCAAGACACTCTGACACTCTTCGGCAGCCTTGGAGCCAATCGTTTTCAACAGTACGATGGCCTCGATAGCGTTTCGCTTAATCTAGGCGCCAGCCTGCAGCACAAATTCGGATTGGGCGCCTATGCTTCGGCCCTTAGTAGCGGGCTAAGCTGGACACGTCTCGACAGCGACACCGAGGTACGCACCCGCGATTCGCTCGAACTAAGCCTCGATTACAGAAAACGCCTCTCACCGGCATGGGACTTTGCGGCTGGGTTGGCCTATGAGTTCAACGAAGGACTTGAGGACGGTGCCGCTCATGCCAGTAGGTACAGCCCAGACAACGACATCTACGACTACGAACAAGCTTCCATGTTCGCGTCACTGGACTATACCTTCCGTAATTTCTCTTCTCTAAGCGCGAGCTATAGTTATGTGGATGGCAACACGGTCTCTAGCGCTCTTGCCCCAAACCCTACACTCCTGGCTATCGCAGATGCGCTTGCTCCCGACACTGCTTTCCCTGCTCCTAGCGGACGCATGATCGTAGCCTACACACTTGCCACAAAGGCCCATCTCTACTCACTGAACTGGAGCGTTCCTGTTGGGCGCGACAGTTCCCTCACCGCAGGCTATAGCCGGCAGCAAATTGAGGCGCGCAGGGGGGTGGACTATTCAAACGACAGGGTCAGCCTGACTTTCATGCATATCCTGAAATAATCAGGCTGACCACAGTATCGACTTACTCTTTGACGAACTTCAAGGTCATGCGATCGCTCTCGCCGATGGCAAGATACTTGGCGCGGTCGGCGTCAGTAACATTTTGCAGCGTTGGTGGCAAATTCCACACGCCGCCCGGATGGTCTTTGGTATCGGCAGGATTAGCATTGATCTCAGAGCGTGCCGCGAGGGCAAAACCGTGCTTCGCCATCAGGTCGATTAACTGCTGCTCGTGTATGTAACCCGTTCCCGGCTGAAATGCTTCATCCGCACCGCGACGGTGATCGACGATGCCCACGATACCGCCCTGCTTCAGCGCATTGTGCCAAGCCATAATGATGTTATCGGGACCCGCTGTAATCCAATTATGGGCGTTGCGGAAGTCTAGAATCGCATCGACCGTGCCCGCTGGCGCAATCTCTGAGACTCGCTCCGAAACTTGCTCACTAATTACCACTTCGGAATAGACAGGATCGCTAGCCAGAAGCCTATCTAGCGCCGTTACTCGGTTGGCCATATAGGCAGCAGGGGGGTTGTCGGAACGGTCGAAAGTCGCCGCTATCAATGTGCCTTCGGCGTTAAGATAGGGAGCCAAAATCTCGGTATACCAACCGCTGCCAGGCCACATCTCTACTACTGTCGAGTTCTTTTTAATGCCGAAAAATTCTAGTGTCTCATAGGGGTGACGGTACACGTCTCGAGCCTTATTGTCGGCATTGCGAGTCGGCGCCTCAACGGCCAACATGAGGTCGTGATTATGCTGTGCAAGTGCAGGCATTCCCACGCTGCTGAGAATAATTGCAACTAGTGCGAGCATTTTTTTCATAAATCCGGCTCCTATAGAGAGTTCTTCTCTAAAACATTGTGTAATTCGAAAGAGTAAAGCAGCTGACTAAGCGTGAAGCCTAGCCGACAAGCGGTGGTAAGCCCGCATTGTATCTGCTAAAAGTAATCAACAACTACCAAGACAGGCAAACAACTCAAAAGATGTCGAAAATCCCGAAATTATTTCATCTCGCTAGATTCCTACTGAGCGGCCTCGCTTTTCTAATCAGCTCCTCTTCTTACGCCCACGATGTATCAGCGGTAGCGCGCGAGCGCATGCAGAATGGTGGTGTGCTGGACTATATCTGGACTGGTGCGGAGCACATGCTAACCGGCTACGACCATTTATTGTTCTTGTTAGGGGTAATGTTTTTCCTGACCCGCTTTCGTGACATCCTTAAATTTGTCACCGCGTTCACGCTCGGCCATACCATCACACTCGTTTTTGCTACCTATGCAGGCATCACCGCAGACCATTATCTAATCGATGCCGTCATAGCGGTCACAGTCATGTATAAGGGTTTCGAGAACCTCGATGGCTTTCGGCGCTGGCTGGCTTGTTCTGCCCCGCCGCTCCTCATCATGGTCTTCAGTTTCGGCTTGATTCATGGCTTCGGCCTGTCTGCGCGTCTGCAAGACCTCACGCTTGGCAGTGAAGACGGACTGCTCGCAAAGATTCTATATTTCAATCTTGGCGTAGAGCTCGGCCAGATTGCAGCCCTACTCGTGATGGCCGTGGCCATCCGCGCGTGGCAGAAGACCACCGTATGGGTGCCCATCACGCGCATAAGTAATGGCCTATTAGTATTTTTCGGCTTCCTGCTCCTGCTGTTCCAACTCCATGGCTATGTTCATGAGAGCGGTCTCATTCATGGGCCAGAGGAAGGCGCGGCATTGCCCGGCGAGATGCACAGCCATGACGGAGGTGAACCCCATGCGCACTAAACTACTAGCGGCCCTCGCGAGCCTCACACTGCTATTGCCACTACAAATGAGCTACGCCCAGGAGGCAACATTACAGTTGCTCGTGGATGACACTGTGATCATCGGCATCGTGACGAGAACTGATGGCAGCCCCGCGGCGGATTTGTCTCTATTACTTCAAGACAGTTCGCACCCACAAAGTGCTGCCACTGTCCTCAAGACCGATGCGGCAGGGGTGTTTATGTATACGGCAGAGGCGCTGACCGAATACCGTGCTAGCGCAGTGGTCGATGGGCGCACCATCAGCGCTACGGCAAGCACTGGAGAGGGGCCACCGGCGCCTTTTCAGTGGCCACCGATCTATGTGACCCTTGGCGCACTGCTATTATTGTCTTTGATACCCGCGCACTTACTGAAACGCGAAGACGCCTAGCCTTGGCGCACCCACAACTTAAGGTTGCCATGCATAGCTAAATTTCGCGAACACGGTGCGGGAATTAGTCTCTATAGAATTCAAACTATCATTCTGATACCCGGAGTCCGAGTAACCCACAAAGAACAGAGTTTGCGCACTAAGTTTATAGCTATACAACAGCTGGGTAGTCAGGTCCTTGTAGCGCGATTGCACTGGCCGAATATATAAGGACTGATCGCGTTCCGTGTCCCCATACTGCAAGATCAAGCGTAGGAAGCTGCGCGTACTGAACTGATAAGTGCTACGCAGCTCGGTGAGATTCGCAGTGAACAGCCGACCACCATCGACGTCGAAGGTCTGATAGGTATGCTCAAGATCCAGCTGCAAATGCCTTCCGAATTGATAATTGATATTGGGCGTATAACGCTTTGACTGACCAAGACGTGTGTTGGCAAAATCCACGATGTCCTCTACTCGTACAGTCATGCTCGCATAGAGGTCTCTTACTGGACGAATCGAAAGTGACAGCTGATTGAACTGCTCGTCGAAGTAAACGCCGTTGTAATAAGTCTTGCTGCCACCGACCAATCCGTCGAGTCGCGACTGATAAGGCCCGCGCATCTCCAGAAACATCTCGAACTCTTCTTCTAACTCCAATCCGTCCTGATCGTGAGTGTTGTCCCAATCCAATGCCACGCGGATATTGTCGAAGAAGCTGCCCGTAGCGTAGCGCCATGTATGCCCCACGCGCAGCGTGTTGCGGTCGTAGTCAACACGGTTAATGAAGCCCATGTCTGCACGGAAATCCTTGCCATAATCTACGCGTTCCGCCCACACATCCCAGCGGCCATCGTTACGGCGATACTCCAGCAACATGGTGTTATCGCTGAGACTGTCATCCTGACCGTAACGGGTCTGAATGGCGAGGGGGTACTCTGATTGCGAACGTAGGAATTGGGCATTAATCACATCACTGTCACTTAGACGCAACTTGCCATCCACACCCGTTACCGTATTCGAATAATCGCCGCCCTCCCGATGGGTTATTACAGCCCCAATGCTAGAGCGGTCTAACACGTCTTGGCGATAACGCAGAACCGAGACATCACTTTCGGTATTGAGCAAGTTGGCGACTGAGGAGCTCTCATTATTGGGAATTAGGAAGCTGGTAGAAGTGTCGTTCGCCTGCATAAATCCATAGGAGTGATTACCGGTCTTACCCGTTAGCTTAAACCCGTACTCCGGGTCCGCAATATTACGGGTGTGCACAATGTTCATATTGGTATTGAAGTAGTCTGCACCGTCTAGGAAGAAGGTGCGTTTCTCAGGGAAATAGAGCGAGAAAGTATTGTTGATATCGAGCTGTGCGCTATCGGCCTCGACCTGAGAGAAGTCGGGGTTCAACGTAGCATTGAGGTAGTTGTCCTGATTAATGCCCCAGCGAACATCCACGCCGGCCTCGGTGTCTTGTTGCGTATCTCCCCAGGAGTCTAGCGCAGGGTTGGGCCGCATGCGCTGCGCGCTTGAGGTGACAGTTGGGATTACCTCGATATTACGGCCCGGCTCGACATTGGCGAAACCACTGGCTCTTTCGAACTGGCACACGAAGCAGGAGACATTCTCCGAGATATTCGCATTCGAGAAACGATAGCGTCGATCGCGTGGGTAATCGCGAATGAAACTGATGCCCCACACCTTCTCTTGATCGCCACTAGGAAAACGGAGCTGCTTAAATGGAATCGCGATCTCCACCATATAGCCCGTGTCGGTAATCTGCCCCTCACTTTCCCACAGAGCGTTCCATGATTCGTCCTCATTGCCTGTTAAGTCATCATTGATTGCGTCATATTGCACGCCCAGAGGACTGACGAGAAAAACGAAGGCACGCGCCTTATCGTCGAAAGTGTCCAGTGCGATGCCAGAGAAATCTGTACCCCCTATTCCGTCGCGGTCACGATAGAATGCGCGTATAGCCTCTGGATTTGGGTCTTGCGCTATGAAGGCGACATAGAGTGCTTCGCCGTCCTCCATAATGAAGGCCTCGGTCTGTACGCGCGCCGGAGTGCCTTCGGTAGGGGAAAACTCTGTATCGAGCATTACGCGAGTTGCCTGCGCCCATTCGGAGGGACTCACCTCACCATCGATATCGGGAGCACTATTAACATGAGGAATACTAAACGCGGGAGGTTCCTGCGCGAGCGCAGCACCCTGAGCAAACAATAGCCCACAACAAATCAGCCCAATCTGGAGACCACGGGGGAATTGCAAAGGGGTTAATAGAATCGACATGCTACCTCTCATTCTTGTTCACGATTTTAGGGACTCACCCGACTAGTAATTAACAGTCGCTTCTACTCCAAGCAGGGTTTAGGCCAATTTATTTTTCTTTTTAAAACAGCGCCCTAGAATTTTGAGGCTGGCGAATTTTGCCAATAACAAGGCTTTTTTGCCACCTAAAATTGCTTTAGTCGAGTGTCATATCTCGATTACGGCAAGAAACGAAGCCACTAGGTGCGAGAAAATAGCGTGTTACTGCATCCAATAAGGGCGCGACATGCATCTCCTTATAAACACCACATTGGAGACTAACCAGATGGAAACGCTAATACCCATATCACTGTTCCTAATGATCGCTACTATCATCGTGACCCCTGTGTACCTTTCTTACCTTTCTCGAACCAAAGAGCTGGAAACTTTGAGCAAATTCGCCGAGAGCAGTGTTGAGAACCGAGAAGTTTTACTCAAACTCATTCAGCGACCTTCGTTGCCAAGGAACGATCTTCGCAAGGGCTTAGTTCTGCTCGCCATCGCAATCCCCATTATCATAGGCGGTTTGGTGGATGGCTCTGTCATGGTATCTATTGTACTAGGCGGTATACCCTTATTAATTGGACTGGCTTATGTGTATATGGCTAAATCGGCTGAACCAACGCAAAGAGATATGCCAAACTGAGCTGCGAGCAAGACGATCTAATCAGCAGGGCGCGGGAGCAACGCGAAGCGGCCCTGTTATTGCGTGCGACAAATGGTGGCGACACGCAAGCCTTCAGTGAGCTGGTAGCCATGCACCAGAGCTCGGTGCGGGCTTTCCTTATGCGCCTTTGTCGAAACGGCCCACTCGCCGACGACTTAGCGCAGGAGACTTTCCTGAGCGCATTTCGCAAGCTCGCTACTTATCGACAGTCAGGTGGCTTCGTTAGCTGGTTGTTCGGCATCGCTTATCGCTGTTTTTTGCAACATCGGCGCAGCGAAAAGCGTGCACTCGAAGTGCATAATCAACTCCACCTGCTCGCCGACACAAACGAGCTGTATTACGAACAATTGGCACCGGTGCAGCGCGACTTGGAGCGAGCACTTATGCAGTTAGAGGAAAAGCAAGCTGCGGCGATCTCACTTAATATGAGCATTGGCTTCTCCCATGCCGAGGTCGCCGAAATCATGGACATGCCGCTAGGCACAGTGAAGAGTCTCATCAATCGTGGCCTAGCAAAACTGCGCGAGCTATTACACCACCCAGACGAGAGCGAGATATGAGCATGGACAAGCCCAAGGACCCCTTAAGTAGCCTTTTGGCAGAACTGCCAAAAGTCCGAGACGACGGCTTTACCGAGCGGGTCTTGTATCGGGTGCAATTGCGACGACTACGTCGCCATGTCTTCCTTTTCACGGCATGGTGCTGTGGATTAGCTGGCATCATTCTTAGCTTGCCACTAGAGACTTTAGTTGCGCCTCTGCTGAATTTACTGCAAGACTCGAATACGACTTGGGTCAATTTCACTAACATCAATCAATTAACGCAAGTTCTGAGTGGACTTGGGCAAACAAGTAATCTCAACGGCGTATTGGCCTTGAGCGCATGTGCAATTCTATTAGTAATAGCCACTTTCTCATTGATGCGTGATTAGAACGACCTACCATAAGTTGCTAGAAGCTTAGGCTCGTCTGCAGATAAGCGTAACGGCTAAGCGATGGGGTGTGCTTGAAGGAGACTTCGCTAGGGAAATCCCCAGTTTGCAACCAGACCATGCCGGTATCTACAGCGAGATTTCCCGGAATGGCATCCCAGCGCATTCGAGTTTCGAGATGTCGTCCAAGGTCGCGACCAGACCGCCCGCTACTGTCTTGCCAACCTGATTTCCCCCATTCGTCGCGACTGCTGGCCAGAGCGAAGTCCCGCAATGTGAAGATCATTTCTAAAGCCGGGCTCGGGTTCACCGTTAGGCGTAGCCCGAGGGTGGATAAATTTGCTCTATAGAACGGACCGTAGAGTGAAGAAGGACCAAACTCGGAACGACGTGCACCAAACAATGTATCGAAGCGATTGTTCTCTTTGTCGCTGGGATTTCTATCCCCCGAGGCGAAATCGTAAAGCAACTGCACATGGGGAGTTAACGCGACGTCAGGGCTATAGCCAAAAGATAGATGATAGAAATAGGCGCGATGTCTAAGGTCGAGCAGGTCGCTCGGAGCAGCACTGGCTCGCGACTTACCAGCTTGCAACGCAGCCTCCAATTCATAGTCCATTTTCCCAGGTGCGACAGGGGTGTATAGGTGTGTACCTACCGTATTAATGCTCAGGTCGGCAAGTTCTTCGTCGCCCGTATCTACTTCGCGTAAATGAAAGGCATAATATTCGCTTTGCAGTCCAAAACGATGCTCTGGCAGCTGAACGAAGACTCCTACGAACCTGGTGCCATGACTCTCTTTATTACGCTCGGCACGGTTATCGAGAATATCGGCTCGCGCGCTCGGAAAACTGAGTACCGGTACCAGAGAGAATGCAGTCCACCTCTCTCCCTTCTCACGTTGCAGATTCGCTACCACACCAGTAAAACTAACAGGCACATTGGAAGTACTTCGCGAGAGTAAGCGCCGCGAGCCGAGGTTCAATGTCTGCCGTCCTAGATTGACATCGACCTTCGAGCTGGAAAATACCTTGGGCCAATTCCACGTTAAGTAAAGTTGTTGTAGGTTCGCAGCCTCGACCGAACGCCTCGTTAAGGGAGTGCCCTCGTCGGCGAAAGCCTGACGCACATCGAGTAGTTCGACGTTGAGTTGTGCCACGCCATGCGTATAGCGCCCCTCTACCGCGCTTCGGTAAATTAGCACCTGATCAGAGCTGCCATTGTGCGCAAGGCGATACTGTCCTTCGAGGGATTCTAGGCGACTGAGCTGTGAGAAATGGATGTCGAATTGCTCGTTAGGACGAATAAGGCGTGCGGGCGCGTCATCTTGAGCAAACAGAGTACTGGGAAGAAAATAGACAATGCAGAAAAGGCATTGCAATGCTTTGGAAAGAGATCGGAAGATAGACACGAGAAGTCTCGGTTACGAAATGCCGAGACAACTTTATAGAGTTTTTTCACGCTAATCAAAAGCTATTATTAGCGAATCATTGCTGTCGATACACAGGGCTGCGTATCCATAGAAAGAACACGACAATTTGCACCAACCCGCATACGATAAAGACCGCACGCGCTCCAGAAAAGTCAGCTAGCCAGCCCGATGCGATCAGCGCGAAAGGCACACCTATCTTGAAGATTGAGCCCGTCATACCTCCTATCCTACCCATTAGTGGTGCCGAGGTCGTCTCGTGTCGAAAGGCCCATATACAGATGTTCTGCATCGTCGTTGCAAAGCCATAGAAAAATAGTGCTAGACCTATCGCAAAGGAATTGCCGTACAGACCTGTAAGGGAATAAGTAAGGGCCAGACCAATTAAGCTAAGCGCTAAACAGGCCCCAAGGCCAATTCGCCGCCGCAGAGTCTCCGTCAACAGACTCCCCAGTAGCCCACCCATACCGGCACAGGACAGAACAATGCCCACTTGCGCCGCACTCCAGTGCAACTCATCCTTCACGAAGAAGATGACCATCAACTCGAAACTAAGTGCCGTGGCGTTGAAGAAAGAGACAAACCAGGACAGCGCCCACAGCGTGCGGTTCTCGCGCAACGTATACCACCCGGCTTTGAATTCGTCCCAGAAGTGGCGGGTCTGTAAAACTTGAGAAGGTTCCTTGAGGTCGATACGCGCGAGTACGATGAGCGCGAAAAGATAGACACATGCAGTAATCAGCAGGCCGTAGTAGAGACTCGACAGAAAAAGTATAGCGCCTGAGATCGCCGGGCCCATGACCTGCATGAAGGTTTGGGTAAAAGTGAATTTGGCGTTGGCCGAGGTCATCATATGGGTCGGTAACGCGAGCTTTATACTGCTGATGCGGGCATTGATATAGGAATAGCTAAACACCATTAAGAGGAAACCGGCACCGTAGAAAACCACTTCGTTCGGTTCTTGGGTTTGTGAATAAATAAACAAAGTGAACAACAGAAGCATCTGCAAGCCCACCGACATGAGCATCCAGCGTTTCTTGTCCGCTCGATCCACAAACACGCCTATAAACAACCCGAATAGGAGTATAGGCAGGAACTGCATTGCGCGCATGGCGCCCATGGCGGTCGAGGACTGAGTGAGTTCGTAGATGATTAATGGCAGGGCAAGCTCGTACACGCGGCTGCCGAAGCTAAGCAGAAACCCGGTAAAGATCAGCACCACGAAGTTACGGTGTTGCCAGATACTTTCTCTGGGGTGTACTTGCATTAGCTTGGGGACCTCTGATGCCTTGAAGCGCAGGCTTAGATAATGTCGGCGCTAAAACTACTCTTGAGCGAACACAATGACAAGCCTTACGTAGCTAGGACAGCATGGGGTACATTGTGAGGAGCAACAAGGCAGCCATTGCTTGATTGAAACGCGTCAAGCGTTGCCCTTGTTGCAACCAACCTTTAAGAGCAACTCCTCCAACGTTCCAAGCGGAAATTAACGGAAAACCCATAAAGAAAAAGATTACGGCTATAGTCAATACGCTAAGAAAGAAGTGCTCTCGATCACTAAAAGTCGAGATTACAGTGATCAGCATTAACCATGCCTTAGGATTCACCCACTGAAACAACGCTGCCTGCAGAAAAGTGAGCGGCTTAATCTCACGATCGACGTCTAGTTTCGATTTGCGCGGCCGTGCTAGTTGATAGGCCATATAGAGCAGAAACATCCCACCGCAGACCTTCAATAGCAATGCTGCTGAGGGATAAGCCTCTAGCAGCTGACCAAGGCCAAGTGCTATTGCCCACAGCAACACCTGACACCCTACAGCAATACCCATGATATGAGGAATCGAGCGGCGGAAGCCGAAGTTCGCACCGGCGCTCATCAGCATCAAATTATTGGGCCCAGGCGTGCCGATCATCACTATAGTGAAAGCAATTAAGGGCAAATACTGATCGGGATTCATGGGGCTCTCCTTGATGAGCGCGCAGTTTAGGCCGACAATGCCAATCGGTACAGGGTTAGTTTTTTGTAATTGCAACGGTACAGATACGATTTACGCAAATCTGTGCTGCTTGCAAAGCCACAGTCTGTGTCGCGCAGAAACAACCGTGAGCGTTATGCTTATCTCATCATCGACACGCCCTCAAGCAGAGGCAATTCTATGTTATATCAAGATCTAGCCGACCGACTGCAAAGCCTAATTCGCCAGCACGTCTATCCCGTTGGCACCTCCTTACCTGGCGTGCGAAGGCTGAGCGAGCAACATAGTGTCAGTGTATCTACCGCGGTCAATGCCTGCCAAGAATTGGAAAGACGTGGCTTGCTAGAGGCGAAACCGCGTTCCGGTTTCTTCGTCTTACAAGCTCCTGTACGCAGAGAACCTCCGCGCCTGAGCCTCGTCAGCAAGACCCCGCGTCCCGTCACTGGGCAGGAGCGAGTGTTGCATCTAGCCCAAGCGGTGCGCGACACCAGCATCGTCAATCTTGGGGCAGCAGTGCCCAACCCTGACCTAATGCCAGTAGCGGCCCTCGAGCGCTCTTTCCGCACGGTGCTACGCGAACAGCGGCGTCGCTGTGTCGGCTATGAATTCCCACCCGGAGCACCGGAGCTACGGACACAAATCGCGCGGCGCCTCGCCGCTGTACAGTGCCAAACCACTCCCGATCAGATTCTCGTCACGAATAGTTGTCATGAATCCCTCAGCATCGCTTTGAGGCTCATTACCAAGCCCGGAGATACCGTTGCCTTAGAGTCGCCAACCTACTACGGACTGTTGCAGGTTATCGAGTCACTGGGACTAAATGCGCTCGAGATTCCTACCGACCCAGTGACTGGCATTTCCATCGAGGCCCTAAGCCTAGCGCTCGAACGTTGGGACATTGCCGCCTGTGTGTTGATTCCCAATTTCTCCAACCCGCTAGGCGTTTTACTATCCGATGAGCGTAAGCAAGCGCTGCTAAAGCTGATATCGAAACACGGGGTGCCACTAGTGGAGGATGACATCTACGGTGACCTACCCTTCTCTGGCAAACGCCCACGGCCAATCAAGAGTTGGGACACAGAAGGCATCGTCTATTATTGCTCGTCCTCCTCAAAGACTCTCTCGGCGGGCTTAAGAGTCGGCTGGCTAGTGCCGGGCAAGGACAATAAGCGCGCCGAAGCCTTGCAGTATATGAACACTGTGGCAGTGTCTACTCCCTCCCAGTTGGCCATGGCGCACTATCTAGAGCACGGCCACTACGACCGTTTCCTGCGTAATGTTTGCAGCGAACACGCACGTTCGGTAGCTCGCATGACGGACAGGGTTACCCAGTTGTTTCCAGCCCAGACACGAGTAAGCCGGCCGGCCGGTGGCTTCGTCCTCTGGGTGGAGCTACCAGGAGACGTGAACACATTAGAGCTGATGGAGAAAAGCTTTGCCGCCGGTGTAAGTTTTGCTCCTGGCGTCCTGTTCTCTGCCTCTGGCAAATTCGGTAACTGCCTGCGCTTGAACTGCGCCGTGCGCTGGGATGCTCGAGTCGAACGTGCGCTGATTGCTCTCGCACGCTTAATTTAAACAGTAAGATTCGCCTTAACACAAGACACAACAAAGAGATCGAAAAATGTACCTAACGACCCGCTTTAAACCTGTAACATTTATACTACTATTGATAACTAGCCCAATGGCGCTAGCGCAATCTAGGGACCTCGCAATGATCACACCAGAGTTCGCCAAGGAGTTCGCAGAAGAATGGATAGAAGCTTGGAACGCTCACGACCTACCGCGTATCCTCTCTCACTATCGCGACGACTTCTCGATGTCGTCGCCGCTGATTCGAAGCCTGATGAATGAGCCCAGTGGCACTTTACAAGGTAAAGAGGCCATTGCTGCCTATTGGAGCTTAGCACTGTCGCGACAGCCTCAGTTGCATTTCACTGTCGAGAACATACTAGTAGGTGCCAATAGTATTACTCTCTACTATCAGGGAAGTAGAGGTCTCTCTGCTGAGGTGTTCATATTCGATGAGAAGGGCGCGGTAGCGAGCTCTTTTGCCCATTACTCCCTTGCAGAGTAAAAAAACCTTTAGCGAATTGAGAGTAAACCATGACTAAGTATCGAGGCAGCTGCCACTGCGGTGCAGTGCAGTTCGAGATCGAAGGCGAATTCAACGAGATCACTATCTGCGACTGCTCCATCTGTCAGCGAAAGAATGCCAAGATGCTCAAAGTGCACGAATCGGGTTTTAAGCTGCTTGCAGGCGAAGAACTGCTCACCGACTATCAATTCAACACGCGCACGGCGCATCACTACTTCTGCAAGGTCTGCGGCATTTATCCTTTCCATAGAAAGCGCACCGCGCCTGATAGTTACGGCATCAACGTGTTCTGCCTAGACGACTTCGACCAAAGTGGAATACCCGTACGCAATTCGAAGGGTTCCACCCTGTCATGAATGACACCGCCCTGCCTATTCTGTATTCATTCCGACGCTGCCCCTACGCCATGCGCGCACGCCTTGCCATCGCCTATGCGCGCCAACAAGTCGAGCTGCGCGAGATAGTCCTCAAGAACAAGCCACCGCAGATGCTCTCGATCAGCCCCAAGGGTACTGTGCCGGTTCTGCAATTGCCCGATGGCACCGTGCTGGAGGAAAGCCGCGACATCATGCTCTGGGCCCTGCATCTCAATGACCCTAACGCACTTTTAGCTGGCGAACCCTCTGAGGCGACTGCCGCATTGCTCGATGAAAATGATAACGAATTCAAGCATTGGCTGGACCGCTATAAGTACGCGGATCGATACCCGGAGAGCAGTGCTGCAGATTATCGATCCAAGGGCTGCGAGTTTTTGACTAAACTCGAACAACGCTTAGAGCGCAGCACCTATCTCTGCGGCGAACAGATGCGCATAGCCGACATCGCTATCATGCCCTTCGTGCGGCAGTTCGCGATGGTAGATAAGAGTTGGTTCGATAGAGCGCCCTATCCGGCGTTGCAAACATGGCTCAATGAATTGATAGCGGGAGAGATGTTTACGAAGATGATGAAGAAACACGCGCCGTGGCAGCAAGGGCAGGCGCGTGTTCTGTTGCTCAATTTCG
>CAXBOY010000080.1:0-13911 GCA_963977405.1 uncultured Gammaproteobacteria bacterium | reverse complement strand
CCGCTATGGTCAGAAGGAGCAGGAACAAGCTTGGTTGACTGCAGAGGTCGATGCCCTGCGACGTCTGGCGACTGCGGGCGTTACCGTGCCTGCGACCCATGGCTTCGTCGATGGCGTGCTCTTGATGGATATGATCTGCGATGCCGATGGCGACCCAGCGCCACGCTTGAACGATGTGATGCTCAGTGCCGAGCAGGCGCGAGAGTATCATGCCCGTGTAATGACCGATGTGGTCAAGATGCTTTGCGCCGGCCTAATTCATGGCGACTTATCAGAATTCAACGTGCTACTGGCCACCGATGGACCCGTGATCATCGACCTGCCTCAGGCGGTGAATGCCTCGGGCAATAACAGTGCTGCAGCGATGTTACTGCGTGATGTCGAGAATATGGCGAATTATTTCGGCCGTTTTGCTCCCGAACTACGCACCACGAACTATGGCGCGGAGATTTGGAGCCTGTACGAGCGGGGCACATTGAAACCCAATAGCCAATTGACTGGACACTTCGAGGGTAAGCTGATTAGTGCGGATGTCGAAGAGGTGTTGCGCGTGATTGAACACGCGCGTGCAGAGGCAGAGGAAGCGGCTGAGCGTAAGCAAGCTGCTTTAGAGGGTTAGCCTTCGTTACCAAGTCGTTCGGCGACATCGGCGGGCTCGACTTCGACTCCGCTAAGGTCGGCGTTCCAGTTAGCGCCTACCATTACTTCGTCTTCATGCATGCCAGGCAGCCAATTCACTACGAAGTCTTCTAGCGCAATAGTGGCGGGGGTGTAGATATCCCAATCCTCGGAGCAATGTACTTTGGCGTCGGATTCTTCTGACCAAAATGGGAAGACGTCGGTCTTTTCAAATTCCAGTGATGGGCAAACTGCCCAGCCATCTTCGGCTTTAAGGCCCCAGACCAGTCCAGTCTCTTGGATACGGCTGATAAACAGATCGTAATTGGCTTCTTCGTCATCCGTCAGCGTGGTCGTGATGTTTTCGGGGGATTGTGGGGGCATAATAACCTCAATAATGTGTAGAGCGATGCGGATTTTGCGAGTGCAGCCCCTTAGTGCTGCCGCGGGCATATGTTAACTCAGCCACGCTGCGGAACACAGTCAAAATACAAGCGGTGATAGGCAAAACCTAATCGACTGCGCCAATATTTGCGAGAACAGAGGTAGGCATGACGAAAGTACCAGAAGCGATTGAAACATTGGAAATGGACACAAGTAATTGCATAGGCACGATCGACGCGTCGATCAGTCCGCGTGGCACCTTGGAGATGTTGTCGCAGTGGGAGGTGGACCGCTTGCGCACTATGGGCGATTCGAGTCTGTATGAGTTGTTCAGGCGCTGCGCACTGGCTGTGCTCAATTGCGACGATACCACCGACGATGCTTCCGAGGTGTATGCCCTTTATGCCGACTTTAGCATCGAGATCGAGCAGCGAGCGCGGGGCATAAAGCTAATCCTCAAAAACGCCCCGGCCTGTGCCTTTGTCGATGGCGTGATCATGAACGGTGTAAGGGACCATCTATTCGCCGTGTTGCGCGATATTGTGTTTATGTCGGGCGAGCCCTATGCGCTCGCCGATCGGTCCCTAACCCCGCAGACCGACGCGACTGGCCATGCCCTAGGGGACGGCGAAAGTGCTAGCCGACCGGAGGCCAATCTGGTGTTCAATATGCTGCGCAATGCCAAGCTTCTGCGACCCCGCGCTGTGCCGCGCTTAGTCGTGTGCTGGGGTGGGCATTCCATCGACAGGGAAGAGTATTTATATTGTAAATCAGTGGGTTATCAGCTTGGTCTGCGTGGCCTAGATATCTGTACCGGTTGTGGGCCGGGGGCCATGAAGGGGCCAATGAAGGGCGCTACTATAGGGCACGCTAAACAGCGTAACCGCGATGGACGCTACATAGGCATCTCTGAGCCGGGCATCATCGCTGCGGAGTCACCGAACCCCATAGTCAACCAGTTGGTTATCATGCCGGATATCGAGAAACGCCTTGAGGCTTTCGTGCGCGTGGGTCACGGCATTATCGTGTTCCCAGGCGGTGTAGGCACCTTAGAGGAGATATTGTTCCTGATGGGCACGCTGATGGACCCTGAGAATCGCAATATCGAGATGCCGGTGATCTTCACTGGTGGCGGCGCTAGCAAGCATTACTTCGACGATATCGATAATTTCCTTGTCCACACGCTGGGGCAGGAGGTGCGCCGATACTATCAAGTCATCCAGGATGATCCTGTGGCAGTCGCTACCGCGATGCGCGAAGGCATGCATAGGGTAACCGTCAATCGCCGCAAGGGTCGCGACGCCTATTACTATAACTGGCTGTTACGTATCCCAGCGGAGATGAAACGACACTTTGTTGTCACTCATGAGAGTATGGCTGGACTAACTCTTAGTCGTGACGTCGGCGCGTCAGAGCTCGCGATCAACTTGCGCCGTGCCTTCTCAGGCATTGTGGCGGGCAACGTCAAGGACTACGGAATTCAGCAGATTCGTAAGTATGGCCCCTTCCAGTTAAAGGGTGACCCAGAGATCGCGCAAGCCATGGATAAGTTGCTACGGGATTTCGTGGCCCATGGCCGCATGAAATTGGGAGGCAAGACCTATAGTCCCTGCTATGAGATAAAGAGTTGAGGCCATTTTACAGGGCGCGCAATACTTGACTGAAATACTCGGATATCCGATAATCTCGCCCTCAAACTGGTTTCCAAATCGCCTATGTCAGGCACCACGCTAGCGCGAAGTGCGCCGGCACCGCGTGATTTGCGCGCGGGCTAAACACCACGCCGCCCGTGTGTCGATTGCACGCCACGGCACGGCAGCAGAGGTAAGCAAGTGACAGAACAAGTCGAAAGCTTGATCCGCAAGGACTATGCAGCGGGATTTCATAGCAAAATTGAGTCCGATACGCTCGCGCCAGGGCTTGACGAAGACGTAGTGCGCTTCATCTCCGCGAAGAAGGAAGAGCCGCAGTGGATGCTCGATTGGCGTCTCAAGGCATTCCGCGCTTGGCAAGAGATGGAAGAGCCAACTTGGGCACATGTGCATTATCCCGAGATCGACTTCAAAGCCCTGTCTTATTACAGCGCACCCAAGAGTATGGCCGATAAGCCCCAGAGCCTGGACGAAGTAGACCCAGAGCTGTTGGCCACCTATGAGAAGCTTGGCATCCCCTTGCACGAACAGGCCACCCTTGCGGGCGTTGCCGTAGATGCAGTGTTCGACTCAGTTTCCGTGGTCACCACTTATCGCGCCAAGTTAGAAGAGGCGGGCGTAATCTTCTGCCCGATCTCCGAGGCCATCAAACGCTTCCCCGAGCTAGTGAAGAAATATTTAGGTTCCGTGGTGCCACAGAAAGATAACTTCTATGCGGCACTTAACTCGGCCGTGTTCTCCGATGGCTCCTTCGTTTACATTCCCAAGGGCGTGCGCTGCCCAATGGAGTTGTCGACCTATTTCCGCATCAATGAGATGAACACCGGGCAGTTCGAGCGCACACTGATTGTGGCCGAAGAAGGCTCCTATGTGAGTTATCTCGAAGGATGTACGGCGCCAATGCGCGACGAGAATCAATTGCACGCCGCAGTGGTCGAGTTGGTCGCGCTGGACGATGCGCAGATTAAATACTCGACAGTACAGAACTGGTACCCAGGCGATAAAGACGGCAAGGGCGGCATCTATAACTTCGTGACCAAGCGCGGCATCTGTCACAAGAATGCGCGCATTTCTTGGACACAAGTCGAGACTGGCTCGGCCGTTACATGGAAATATCCGAGCTGCATCCTCAAGGGTGATAACAGCGTAGGGGAGTTCTATTCCGTAGCCTTGACCAATAATTTCCAGCAGGCCGATACGGGCACCAAGATGATTCATCTGGGTAAGAATACTAGCTCAACTATCATCGCCAAAGGCATCTCAGCTGGACGCAGCAATAGCGCCTATCGCGGTTTAGTGCGTATCAACGCGGGGGCCAGTGGCGCTCGTAATTTCACGCAGTGCGATTCTCTGTTGATCGGCGATCGCTGCGGTGCGCATACCTTCCCGTATATTGAGAGCAAGAACCCCACAGCGGTGATCGAGCACGAGGCCACGACCTCGAAAGTTAGTGACGATCAGATGTTCCTCTGCCAGCAGCGCGGCCTTGATGCCGAGAAGGCGGTCTCCATGATCGTCAACGGTTTCTGCCGCGAAGTCTTCAAAGAGTTGCCGATGGAGTTTGCCGTTGAAGCGGGCAAGCTGCTCGAGGTAAGCCTCGAAGGCTCTGTAGGCTAATAGGGCAATTCATAGTTAAATTCAGAAATAGAACACAGAATCAGGAAACAGATCGTATGTTGGATATCCGTAATCTCAATGCTCGCGTAGAAGAGACAGAAATTCTGCGCAATCTCAGCCTCAGTATTAAGCCCGGCGAAGTTCACGCCATCATGGGGCCAAACGGTGCGGGCAAGAGTACCTTGGGCAACATATTAGCTGGGCGGCCAGGTTATGAGGCGACCTCTGGTGAGGTCGAGTTTAACGGCAAAGATTTGCTCGACATGGATATCGAAGAGCGCGCGCGCGAAGGGCTGTTCCTCGCCTTTCAATATCCGGTGGAGATTCCAGGTGTGAGCAATATGGAATTCTTGAAGGCCTCGGTGGACGCGCGCCGTAAACATCTCGGACAGCCCGAACTGTCTTCCTTCGACTTCATGAAGATTGCTCGTGAGACCTCCAAGCGCGTAAGCCTCGATGCTGCTTTCCTAAAGCGCGGTGTCAACGAGGGCTTCTCCGGCGGGGAGAAAAAGCGTAACGAAATCATGCAGATGATGCTGCTTGAGCCAAGCCTGTGCATCCTCGACGAAACCGATTCCGGTCTCGATATCGATGCCTTGCAAGTCGTTGCGGCTGGCGTGAACTCTATGCGCAGTCCAGATCGTAGTTTTATCGTCGTGACTCATTACCAGCGTTTGCTGGATTTTATCGTCCCGGATTATGTGCACGTATTAGCGGGCGGGCGCATCGTGAAATCTGGCGGCAAGGAACTCGCACTAGAGCTAGAAGCGAAAGGCTATAGCTGGTTGGAAGACGAGGTTGCCTGAACTAATGAGTGAGACTAGTCCACAAGATTTTAAACATTTAGCGTTAAGCTTAGCTGGCACACAAGAAAGTGCGCCATGGCTCGATAACTTACGTTTTATGGGCACAGAGCAATGGTTAGAGGCGCAATGGCCAGGTCGACGCACGGAACTGTGGAAATACACGCCGCTGTCTTCATTGCAGCGCGGTCAGTTCACCAGTTGGGGAAGAGCGCAGGCTTACACGCTTGCCGATGACACCCTACTAGCACTCGACGCGATTCGCTTAGTTTTTGTCAACGGCGAGTTCGATGCGCAGGCCTCCAGTGGAGATGCGGACGGAGTAGTGCGCTTCAGCCAAGCCGACGCCGTTCAGCAGGCCCTGATCGAGGCTAATCTAGGTAAGATCGTTGATACCAAGCGCCATCTGTTCGCTTCGTTGAGCAACGCGTGGACTCAAGATGGTGTGCTGGTACATGTGCCTAAAAACACCAAGCTGGAGTTGCCTATCTACATCGTGCATATCTCCACACCAGAGGCCGCAGCTGCTACCGTCAATCATCGAGTGTTGGTCCTACTCGAGGAGTCTGCGCAGGCTGAGATCATTGAGCATTTCGTCTCCGATCAGCAACAACAGAACGGCTTTGTGAATAGCCTGACCGAGATACAAGTGGGAGCCAATGCCCAACTTTCGCACTACCGCATGAATCTCGAAGAAGAACATCTTATTCATATCGGCGGCGTGCATATCAATCTAGCCAGCAATGCGCAGTACTTAGGCTTTACCCTATCTGAAGGAAGCCAACTCAAACGCATCGACTATCAGATTTGCCACAAGGGCAAAGGCGCTCACGCAGGCTTGAACGGCGTCTATCTACCGCGCAATGAGCATCTTCTGGATTATCACACTAATGTGGAACACGAGGCTCCTCATTGCACCACGAGTGAGGTGTTCCGCGGCATCATCGCGGATAGCGCTAGAGCAGTGTTCAATGGCCGCATTCATATCCACCCCGATGCTCAGAAGACGCTAGCTGAGTTGAGCAATAAGAACTTGCTTACATCCGATAAAGCCGAGGTCGATACGAAGCCGGAACTCGAGATCTATGCCGATGACGTGAAGTGCGCTCACGGCGCTACCGTCAGCCAGCTAGATCAGACATCGATGTTTTATCTGAGAAGTCGCGGCCTTACCGAGAAGCAGGCCCGCACGATGCTAAGTTTCGGTTTCATCAACGAGTTGCTGCAGGACTTGCCTCAGCAGGCAGTGCGCGAACATTTGCACCAACACCTGACGCAGCTGTTCGACAAGGATCAATTCGCGTCATGAGTGAGGCAGCCGCAATAGACACGCAGGACAAGACTAACGAAGCCGATTTCGATGTTGAAAAGGTGCGCAAGGACTTTCCAATTCTGCATCAGCAGGTCAATGGTCAGCCTCTAGTTTACCTAGACAACGCCGCGACCACGCAGAAGCCCGAGAGTGTGATTCAGGCGATCAGTGACTATTACCGCTTCGATAACAGCAATGTACACCGCGGTGCCCACGCCCTAGCAGATCGCGCTACTACCTCTTTCGAAGGCGCTCGCAAGAAACTCGCCGCGTTTATCAATGCCGAGGACTCTGCGCAGATTATCTGGACAGGAGGCACTACCGAGGGCATTAATCTTGTGGCCGCGAGTTGGGGGCGCACGAACTTAAAAGAGGGCGATCGCATCCTCGTCTCGGCAATGGAACATCATTCCAATATTGTGCCTTGGCAGATGATCGCCGCACAGATGGGCGCCACAGTAGAGGCGATACCGGTAGATAGCACTGGAACTATCGATTTGAGTGCGTTTCAGCAGATGCTGGACGAACACGTCAAGATGGTTGCTGTCGGCCACGTCTCCAACGCTCTTGGTACTGTGAATCCAGTCATCGAGATCACTCGTCTGGCACATGCGGCTGGAGCCCTAGTGTTGATCGATGGTGCGCAAGCGGTAGGGCATTGGCCGGTGGATATGCCTTCGCTGGACTGCGATTTCTATGTGTTCTCTGCACACAAATTATTCGGTCCAACCGGTGTTGGTGCTCTGTACGGCAAGCGCGAGCTGCTAGAGGCTATGCCTCCCTATCAGGGCGGCGGCGAGATGATCGAATCCGTGAGCTTTGCTGGCACAACTTATAATCAATTGCCCTATAAATTCGAGGCAGGCACCCCCAATATAGCTGGTGTGATCGGCTTTGGCGCTGCCATCGACTATCTCAATGTTTTGGATAGGGCTGGCGCAGCGCGACACGAGCATGCCTTATTAGAATATGCACGGAGCAAGGCTCAGAAGGTGTCTGGCCTGCGTTTGATAGGCACGGCAGACCATAAAGTAAGTGTGTTGAGTTTCGTATTAGATGGAATACACCCGGCCGACTTAGGCACGCTGCTAGACCAGCAGGGCGTTGCGGTGCGCACGGGCAACCACTGTGCACAACCGATCATGGATCAATACGGCATACCTGGCACGGTACGCGCCAGTTTTAGTTTCTATAATAACTTTGACGATGTGGACCGCCTTTTTGCGGCCATCGAGAAAGCAAAACAGTTTCTCGTTTAACAACCGAATTAGAGGATACCCCGATGAGCGTAGAGTCTTTCGACCCCGTTCAATCAACTAAGAACAGCACGGTGAATGTTACCGCCGCGGCGGTAGAGCACTTCCGCGCGCAGCTGCGCAAGAATGCAGAGGCGAGCGCCATTCGGCTGAGCGTAAAACAAAGTGGCTGCACCGGTTTCATGTATGTGATCGACCTAGTGCCCGCTGCCAAGCCCGACGACCTTCATTTAGTACTAGACGAAGGCGTGGAGTTACTAGTTGACAAAGACAGCATCGCGATCGTCAACGGCACGCAGATTGACTACGTGACAGAGGGCGTTAACCGTCAGCTGAGTTTCCTTAATCCTAACGCCAAGGACCATTGCGGTTGTGGCGAAAGCTTCAACGTGAATTAATATGGAAAGACGCATGGTGGTGGCGCAGACAGATTGTCCTGCGCGTCGCGTTCCAGATGGAACGCCCTTAACAATCCCGAAAGACACGTTCGTTGCTATCACTCAGGCACTAGGCGGCAACTACACGGTAGTCTACAACGGACAGATGGTAAGAGTAGACGGCACCGATGCAGGTGCGTTAGGTCTAGAAACTGAGAAGCTAAGCTTCCCGGTGCCAACTGATGAAGAGATTAAAGTTGCGCAAGTATGGGAGGCTCTGGGTACAGTTTTCGACCCAGAGATTCCGGTAGACTTGGTTAACTTAGGCTTGATCTACGATGTTCAAGTCAATCAGGAAGACAAGAGTGTCGCCATAGAGATGACACTAACGGCACCAAGCTGCGGCATGGGGCCTGTGTTAGTAGGCGACGTGGAGTACCGAGTACGGCGTGTGCCGAACGTTAAGAGAGTCGATGTGGAATTGGTGTTCGATCCGGCTTGGAGTCGGGACATGATGAGCGAGGAAGCGCAGCTCGAGACTGGGATGTTCTTTTAAGGTCGGCTTCAGTGGTACTTAGTCTTGTGCGGTCCGCTGGCTGCCGGGTATACCCCGTCAGAACACGGCGTGTCTGACACCGCATACCCCCGACGATTGCCGGACCAAGTACGAAGTGCTGACACTGCATATCTACGACGATTGCCGGACCTGAATCGAAGCACATAGAATCACGCACTAAATTAGTTAATAAATTGGCATAGCACATGAGTGAAAACAGATTTGGTACTAAAATTAATCCTGAGGATATTTTAGAGGCTTTGGACTTCTTCGATTCTTGGGAGGATCGTTATAAGTATATTATTGATCTTGGGAAGGAATTGCCCCCCATGGATCAAGCTTATAAGACTGAGGAGCACCTCGTTCGCGGCTGTCAGAGCCAGGTTTGGCTCGTTGCCAAACATGACGCAGACAAACTCTACTTCGAGGCCGATAGCGACGCCTTTATTGTTAAAGGCCTGCTCGGTGTTGTGCTTGCCGCCTATAATGCCAAGACCCCCGCACAGATCACCGCCTTCGATATCGATGCCTACTTCGAGCAACTCAATTTGCTTAAACACCTAAGCTCTACCCGTGGCAACGGTTTGCAGGCTATGGTTAAGAAGATTCAGGCAATTGCTGCCCGTTAGGTAGTGTTACCTTTCGTCCCAACGCAGCTAAACATCCCCTAGTCCCACCAAGCTTTGTACCCTGTTGAGACTTCTATACAATTCGTTTTGTTTAGTCTGTTTAATTATGACTGAACAAACTAAATATCAGTTCTATCGCCGTTCACTAGAGAGAAGTTCATGGAAAACAGTTTGACTGAGGAAAGTGCGCTCTTTAGTAGCAAGCCTTCCCTAGATGTCCCACTGTCTGCCAACGAGGAAGACGGTATTAGCCGTTTCATCGAGCAGATGGGGCTCTATGCCCAGGGTGATGGTGTTGCCCGTATTGCCGGGCGGCTTTTCGGCTACTTCATCGTGCATGGCGGGCCGGTGAGTTTTGCGGATCTTGCCAAGGCTTTGCAGGTTAGCCGCGCCAGTGTAAGCACGAATGCTCGTACCTTGGTCTCTATTGGCATGATCGAACGTGTCACACGGCCAGGCGATCGTCAGGATTATTATCAACTCGCAGAGTCTCCCTTCTTACGCATGATCGAGACATATATCGCAAGAATGCGCGCAATGCAGGAAATATTGCAGCAGGCAGATCGAACGATCCCGCAAAACATGGACGCCACGCATCGTCGGCTTGCCCAGATGAGCGACTTCTACAGCGTCGCCGTGCAAAGTAATGAGCAGATGCTCAAGGAACTTGAACAATGAAAAAAATCATCATGCCAATTCTCATAGTGGCAGTGGCGGGCGCCATTACGGCCGCTATGATCATGAACCGACAGAGCCCTGTTGTGAATGCTCCGGAAGAGCGTGTCACATTGGTGGAGGTGCAGACTGCAAATGCGCGCGATATGTTGTTCTCTGTTTCCTCACAAGGCACCGTAGAGCCCCGCACGCAGACCACACTGGCTGCGGAAGTTTCGGGCCGCGTGATGTCGGTGTCTGAGAAGTTTGTAGTGGGCGGTTTTTTCCGCGAGGGCGACCTGTTGTTAAGCCTAGACTCAGCAGACTATGAGGTATCTGTGCAACAAGCACGCGCGAATCTATTAACCGCGCAGGCCCAACTTACCCAAGAGCAGGCGCAAGCGGACCAGGCCGCTAGGCAGTGGGACTCCTCTGGTCGCCCCCGTGCCGACGCGCCACCGCTTGCGCTGCGCACGCCATTCTTAGCTGAGGCTAATGCCCGAGTCTTATTCGCCGAAGCGGATCTAGCCCGAGCGAATCGCCAACTGGAGCGCACCAAGATTCGCGCGCCTTATGATGGGCTGATACGAGAAAAGATGGTGGATATCGGCCAATATGTGGGCACTGGCACTCAACTCGCACGCACCTTCGCTGTGGACTTTGCAGAGGTTCGTTTGCCTCTAACCGATCGAGACATCGCCTTTCTTAATTTACCGCGACCAGGGGCTCCACAAGATATCGCTAATGCCTCCAGTAGCAATGCCTGGGGTGCTGATGCACGCACGAATGGAACCAGTGGCACGCCGGTGACGCTTACGACGACTATAGGCGGTAAGGAGCTGCAGTGGGATGCGCGCATAGTGCGTACCGATGGAGTTATCGATAGCACCACGCGTGTGTACTATGCCGTGGCACAAGTGCGCGACCCGTATAGCCTGCGAGAGACTAATAATGGCAAGCCCGCCCTGTCCATCGGCAGTTTCGTTAACGCGACTTTGCAAGGCATTACCGCCCATGGCGTGTTTACGCTGGCCCATAGTGCGGTGCGTAACTCTGACCAAGTAATGGTGATGGATAGCGAGCAACGCTTGCGTATTCGTACCGTCAATGTGCTGCGTACCGATACTAACAACGTGTATGTAGATGGTGGTCTGAACGATGGCGATCGCGTGATTGTTAGCCCTGTGCCAGTGCCGATTGAGGGCATGCGCGTGTCCACTGCGGAAGGCTTCGAGATGTCGACGGAGAGCACGCTATGAGGCTTCCTGAAACCACCACTAAGACTGGCATTATCGCGTGGTTTAGTAGCAATGGCGTTGCCGCAAACTTGTTGATGATGTTCATTCTCTTCGCCGGCATCGCTTCGGCGTGGACGATTAAGATTCAGATTTTCCCAGATTTCGAGACCCGTACCGTGCAGGTGAGCATGGCTTATCCCGGTGCCGCGCCGGAGGAAGTGGAAGAGGCTATCGTGATCCGCATCGAGGAGTCCTTGCAGGGTTTGATAGGCATCAATCGCATGAACTCGGTAGCACGTGAAAACGTGGGCACTGTGACTTTGGAGATATCCTCCGAGTATGAGGTAAGCGAGTTACTCGATGAGATCAAAGGTCGCATCGACAGCATTTCTACCTTTCCTGCTGGAGTAGAACGCCCAACTGTGCGCGAATTCGAGATCACCCAGGCGGTGATGAATGTGTCTATTTACGGTGACCTAGACGATAAGGCGTTAAAGACTTTCGCAAATGATATACGCGAAGAGATTCTTGCTCTTCCAGAGGTCAGTCAAGCGAATATTCTTGGCGATCGTGATTACGAGATCGCTATCGAAGTGTCGGAGAACACACTACGCTCCTATGGTCTTACGCTTGAGCAAGTGGCTAACGCCGTGCGCGCCTCCTCGATCGATATGCCCGGTGGCGCTATTCGTACTGACACTGGTCGCATACAACTGCGCACTAAAGAGCAGGCCTTTACGGGAGCGGATTTCGCCAATATCGTGCTGCGTACCAATCGCGATGGCACGCGTCTATTGGTGAGTGACGTAGCTACCGTGACGGACGGGTTTGTAGAGTCAGAGAGCTTCTCGCGCTTCGACGGCAACCGCTCGCTTAGCGTGCAGGTGGTGGCTACGCGCGAACAGAGTGTGCTGGAGATAGAAGAAGCCGTTGTGGCTTATATCGAGCAGCGTCAAGGCACCTTGCCGGCAGGTCTTAATGTAGACAGCTGGGGCTCGCAAGCCTTCTACCTGAAGAGCCAGTTGAACATGATGCTGGGCAACTTAGCGATGGGAGCGGTGTTGGTATTCCTAGTGTTGACGACCTTCCTGCGCTTGAATATCGCCCTATGGGTAATGGTGGGTATTCCCATCAGCTTCTTCGGTGCCCTTTGGTTTATGCCGATTGGCCCATACCCTGTCGATATCAACATGATTAGCCTATTTGGCTTGATTCTAGTGCTCGGTATAGTTGTGGACGATGCCATCATCACCGCCGAGAGTGTGCACTCGGAGGTGACCGAACACGGTCATAGCTTAGACAATGTGATTGCCGGGGCGCACCGCGTTGCGGTACCCGCGACCTTCGGCGTATTGACCACCATTGCCGCCTTTGCCCCCATGCTCTTGGTTGGGGGGCAAGTGGCGCCTTTCTTCGAATCAATCGGTATGGTGGTGATACTCTGCCTCATCTTCTCTCTAGTGGAATCCAAGCTCATTCTACCCGCTCACTTAGCCCATGCAAGGTTAGTGACGCAGAAGCGTAAGCCAAGCCTATTGGAGAGATTTCAGGACAAAGTGGCGTTGCATTTAGATAGCTTCATTAATACCAACTACCGTAATTTTCTCGAGAAATGTCTAAGGAACCGCTACACCACCGTGGCAGTGTTCTTTGGAATGATGTTGATCTCCATCGGTTTAATCGCAGGCAACATCGTGCGATTCGAGTTCTTTCCCAATGTGCCAAGCGACTTCATTCAGGCGAACTTGGTGATGAACGATGGGGTGTCCTACGAGGAGCGCAATAGGGCACTTGCCAAGGTTGAGAATGCCATTCTTACCCTTAACGACGACTTTGCCGACGAGCAGCCTATCGATCATGTGATGGTGTTCACCAACGGTGACGACGGCGGTGGCGTGACGGTGGAGCTAACTAAGGCTGGCAATGGGCGTACTGTAAGTGCGGTCGAGATCGAGCAACATTGGCGCGACAAAGTGGGCTTTATCGCCAATACACGCGAGCTGCGTTTCTCTTCAAGTACCAACGCCGGTGGCGGCGCGAAGATTAACTTGCGCCTAACCGGTACTCAATATGATCAATTAGAGCTGGCGGCAGGGGAGTTAGAAGATAAACTCGCGGATTACGCTGGTGTGTTCGACGTGACTAACTCCTACAGCCGTGGCAGTGAGGAGATTACACTGCGCATTAAGCCCGAAGCGGAACATCTTGGCTTAACGGCGACCGCCTTAGGCAGTCAAGTTAGACAGGCATTCTATGGTGATGAGGCGCAGCGCCTTCTACGTGGCCGAGATGAGCTCAAGGTGATGGTGCGCTATCCTGAGAATGAACGTGCCTCTATCGCTAATTTGGAAGACATGCGCATACGCACACCCCAAGGCGAGCAGATACCTTTTGGTCAGGTCGCTGAAGCACGTATCGGCGAGGGCTTTGCCCGTATTAATCGCATTGATCGCCAACGCACGGTGACCATTACATCGGACGTGGACGCAACGGTTGCGCAGTCGGCAACGGTGATTCGCGATGTTACTCAGAACTTCATTCCGCAGTTGCTCGCCAAATACCCAAGCGTTAAGTTCGGTCTTGGTGGAGCCAGTCAGGAACAAGCCGCCCTGATGACGCGCATCGCGATATTCTTCGGTGCTGCGATGTTCTTGATCTATGCGCTATTGGCGATTCCATTGAAGTCTTATATTCAGCCGGCCATTGTGATGGCGGTGATTCCCTTCGGCATGATAGGCGCGTTGATCGGTCATATCATCTTCGATACGACACTCAGCATGATGTCGCTGTTCGGGCTTGTTGCGCTCTCTGGTGT
>CAXBOY010000079.1:0-13915 GCA_963977405.1 uncultured Gammaproteobacteria bacterium | reverse complement strand
CGCACCGACGCGGGCTGGCTGGGGGAGAACGACCCATCCTCGATCGCCGCAGCACTATTGATATTGCAAGAGTCTGGTGCGCTGATCAGCGACCTGACCGGCAGCCCAGACGTTAGCAATGCGGCGGAATTGGTATTCGGCAATCCGAAGTGTTTTAAGCAGATGTTGCAGCTGCGCAAGTCGGCGGTGGCTAAGTAAATAGAAGAAGAGTGAGATAAAAACCAGCACGGGCGGGTCTCTTAGCCAAGAAGTAGACACCGCCCCGAAGAAAAATAACATCAATAGCAAGCTCAGCCCTGTTCCACAGTGGTCGTACTTGAGCGCAGGTTTTCATGGCAGAGAGTACCGCGAAGAAACGCTATAGCTTAGTCAAAGATCCAATCCCCGCGACTTTGATGCGCATGACGGGCCCGATGATCATCGGCATGTTCATGCTATTCACCTTCAACTTAGTCGACACCCTCTTTATTAGCATGCTCGGCACCGAGCCCCTCTCCGCGATTAGCTTCACCTTCCCAGTGACCTTTATGGTGCTGAGCATGGCCATCGGCCTTGGCATCGGCACCTCTGCGGTGGTGGCTAAGTACTTGGGGCGAGATGAGTTCGAGAAGGCTAAGCAGGCCTCTACCGTCACCAACTACACTGCCATCCTTATGGCCATGGCCTTGTCCGCCGTGGGCTATGTGTTCATGGATGACATCTTTAGGCTGATGGGCGCAAACGAGAAATTACTCCCGCAGATACGCGAATACATGACGATATGGCTGCCCACTAGCTTCCTCTTAGTGGGGATGAACTCGGCCAACAGCGTGCTGCGCGCCTCGGGAGATACTAAGACCCCTAGCCTGATCATGGCCGGCGCGGGGCTAGTGAATGCGGTCTTGGACCCGGTGTTTATCTTCGGCCTAGGACCAGTGCCTGCCATGGGCATTCAGGGCGCAGCGGTGGCCACACTAATTTCCTGGCTGGTAGCCTTCGTTTACATCTATTACTACCTCATAGTGAAGGTAGAGCTGGTCTACCCCGGCATCCCCACCCTCGCCAATTTCCGTAACTCCAGCCGCGAGATGCTGCGCATCGGCATTCCCGCCTCAGGCGCGAATATGCTCACGCCCGTGGCCGCGGGTGTGATGACCGCCATCGCGGCAACCTATGGGGAGAGCACGGTAGCTGCCTTCGGCGTTGGCTCCCGCATCGAGTCCATCGCCTGCCTAGTGGTATTGGCGTTGTCCTCTACGCTGCCGCCCTTCATCAGCCAGAACCTCGGCGCCGGACGCGCGGACCGCATAGCAGACTCTTACCGGCTGGCTATGAAGTTCATCATCGCGTGGCAGTTGCTGATCTATGCCGTCATGGCGGTAAGTGCGAAGCTGATCGCGCGAGTGTTTACGCGAGACGAAGAGGTGAGCCGCGCAATCGAGTTGTTTATCTGGATTCTGCCACTGGGCTACGGCTTGCAAGGTGTGATTATTCTGACCAACTCCGCGTTCAACGCGCTGCACAAGCCGATGATGGCACTGTACCTGAGCATCGCACGCTTCTTTATCTTCTACGTACCCATCGCATGGATAGGCAGTCAGTTATATGGCTTGGCGGGGTTCTATGCGGGGGCGATGATCGGCAATATGCTGATGGCGTTGCTGTCTTGGCGCAGCTTCGAGCGCACCCTCAAAGAGGATGCGCAGCTCGTATTAGGGGGTCAGGTTCCTTGATTTTCCTCGAATCACTTCTATCCTTGAATCAAACTCCCTTCAATAGAGGAGCTTTCGATGGCAAGGAAGCCCAGAATTTATCTAGATGGTTGCCCGCAACATATAATCCAACGCGGAAATAATCGAGCGCCCTGCTTTTATACGGACGCTGACTATGCTTTGTATCTAAACAAGCTTAGGAAGGCTGCCAAAGCAAATGATGTTAGCGTACATGCGTATGTCTTGATGTCCAATCACGTACACCTGCTAGCATCGGGAGCGAATGAGTTCGCAATTCCCAACATGATGCAAAATCTGGGGCTCAATTTCGTACGTTATATGAACATCACATATAAGCGCACCGGCACGCTCTTTGAGGGGCGCTACAAATCGTCCCTAGTATCGACCGATCGCTATTTTCTCACTCTAAGCCAATACATTGAGCTTAATCCTGTGCGAGCAGGAATGGTCGCCGCACCAGGCCATTACCCTTGGTCCAGCTATCGTCATAATGCAATGGGGATCCCCATAGATTTAATCACTGAACATGATGAATATAGAAATCTAGGCAGGACGAGAGCAGGTCGTGTAAAGGAGTACCGACGCCTTTTTCCCGACGTTCAAGCGCACGAAACTCTGGACGAAATTCGTGCATGCACCAACAAAGGATGGGCTATAGGTAACGACAAGTTCCGCGCCGAAATCGCGTCGATGCTAAAAAGAAAAGTGAATGACATTCCTCATGGTGGCGACCGAAAATCACACACATACAAAGAAAATCAAGGAACCTGACCCCATAATTACCATAATTAAGGAGCGCGGAATAGGCTGCGAATGCCGGAGATGATGCCGCCGCTTTTCTCGGCTGGTGCCTGCTGCACTGGAGGCTCGTACATCTCCACAGGAGCTGCCTCATACTTAGGCTCGGCGAACGCTGCCTTCTGCTCGTCATCGATAAAGCTAAAGCTCTTGTCTTCCACCTTCGCGATCTGCTCAACCCCTGCGTCGTCCGCAAAGCTCAAACGGTTATTGCTCTCCTGGAAGGCCAGCATCTCTTTACAGATTTCGTCGTACTGCTCTGCAGACAAAATCTCTGGCTGCTCTTTCATATTAAGCGTGAACTGCTTGTCGTTAGCGGCAGAGAGATAGTGCAGGTTCTTCTTGGTAGTCAGCAACAGGCCCTCGGCCTTGGCACGATCGTATAGTGGCGTGCCACGCAGCGGAATATAGGGGAAAAAGAAGAAGAACTCGGGCGCGATGAGGCGGTTAAGCTCTAGCGTCTGGCGCATATTCTCCGCGGTTTCTAGCGGCATGCCGACGATGTTGAAGGTCAGGCGATTGATGCCCGCCGCTTTACAATTCTTGGCCGCCTCTATCACTTGTTCGTTCTTCATCTTGCGGCCAAGCATGGTGGAGCGATAAGTCTCGTCGCCACTCTCGATGCCGAACCAAATAGTGTGACAACCGGCGTCTTTAGCCTCGGCACAGAACTTCTCGTTCATCACCTCCACGCGGGAGTTGATGGAGAAAGGCAGGCCGATGCGCTCTTTATAGATGGCAAAGAAGGCGCGCACGAACTTGAGGTTGGAGAGGAATAACTCGTCCCAGAACTCGAAGTAGCCCACGTTGTAACGGTCGCGCAGACGAATCAGTTCGTTGACCATATCTTCCGGGTCGTATTTACGCAGGAACTCTTTCTTAACCTTCCAGTTGTCTAGCAGCGGCGTGTTGCAGCAATAGGTGCAGCGATAGGGGCAGCCACGGCCAGTCATTACCGGTAGTACTACCTTCTCTTTCGGGCCGAAGATGGAGGTGTTCACATCGTCGAAGCTGCCGTCTTTCTCGAAAATATCGTAGTCGGGGAAGGGCAAGGATGCCAGGTCGCCGATCTGGTGAGGCTCGGTGCGGAATACTTCGCCGTCGGCGAGCTTCTCCCACATGCCATCAACGGCGCCATCTTTGCTGCCGCGCAGGAATTGCACGAGGTTGCCGATGGCGTATTCGCCGTCGCCCACGCAGATGAAGTCGACGTTAGGGTTCTCTATGGTCTGCTCTTGAGAGAGCATGGCCTGATAGCCGCCGATGCAGATAGGCATGTCGGGCAGCATGGACTTGATGACTTCGAAATAGGGCTCCATCGGGTACCAGTGCGGGCTCATCACCGAGAAGGCGATCACATCGGGCTTGAGCTCGGCGATGCTGCGCGCATAGTTCTCTGGGTTATAGGCCACTGCGTCGCGCACGATCAGGATAGGCTTGAGGATGACCTCTACCCATGGGAAGTCGCGCTTGAGGTAGGCAGACATGGCCGCCAATGGCATGGCCACCTCGTTACCGTCTGGGGAGTAGAAACTGAACACCAGCCGTAACTTCTTACTGCCAGCCGCCTTTCCAAACCACTTAGATTTGGCTTGTGGGTAAGCTGGCTTATCCGAGCTTACGGCGATTAGATCTGCGGCAGTAGACATGCATTGGCCTCGGTATTAAAAGACGGAAAACCTAGTATTTTCGTACGGTTCCGAACAGGTGAATATTCTAGTGGGAAATTGTACCACAAAGCTATACCCCAAAAGGGGCCTTTCTTAACTCCCAATTTTGGGCATTTTACTCTATTGTTGCGATCATTAATGTATTAACCCACAACAGTTTCGAACAGGTTCACAATGGACGCTTTAAACGCTTTACACACCCGTGTCTCCCACCCCCGTGTCGCCGGCACCGTGCCTAGCGAAGATGCGCTGCAGAACATGTTCCGCGCCGCCCTGCGTGCCCCGGATCATGGCCAGTTGCGCCCGTGGCGCTTCTTGCGTATCCAGGGTGAGGGCCTGGAACACTTAGCAGACCTATTCGCCGAGGCCGCGCAGGCCGACGAGCCGCAGATCAGCGCAGAGAAACTCCAAAGCGTTCGCGGCAAGGCACTGCGAGCCCCCTTAATAATTGTCACCATCTCCAGCGCCGTGGACCATCCCAAGATTCCAGTGCTAGAGCAGGATATCGCCGCGGGCTGCGCCACCCATGCCATGCTGATTGCGGCCCATGCACAGGGCATCGGGGCGGTGTGGCGCACGGGGCCTATGTCCACCCATCCGGTCGTTACGAAAGGCTTAGGCGTAAAAGAGCAGGAAAAAGTTTTAGCGATGCTCTACGTGGGGCAGATTGAAGGCCCCGATCGCCCTATTCGCGAATTAGCAGTAGAAGACTTCGTCACACATTGGTCATAATAGCGTTTCGCCAGTACCTGCCCCACCACAACAATAAGAGACAAAGCTTTTGATGCGACGAACCGTCTTCTCCACCCCTATTATCACTCCCTGTCTGCGGCTGCTCTCCATCCTCATCCTGAAATTGATAGGTTGGAAGGCGGTGGGTTGCCCCATCGAGAATGCGCGCTTCGTGCTGATCGGCGCGCCCCATACCAGTAATTGGGACTTCCCACTTATGATCATGGTGGTACTGAAACTGCGCCTCAAGGTGTTCTGGATGGGCAAGAACACCCTCTTCCCCTTCCCGGTTGGCTGGTTCATGAAGTGGCTCGGCGGCATTCCGGTAGATCGCAGCCGCGCCCATAATCTCGTAGACCAGACGGTGGCGCAGTATAAGAGCGAGCCAGAGATGATCGTGCTAGTGCCGCCCGAGGGCACACGCAGCAAGGTAAAGGAGTGGAAGACGGGTTTCTATCGCATCGCGGTTGCGGCCGAGGTGCCGGTATTGATGGGTTATGTAGACGCCTCTAAGAAAGAGGCGGGCTTGGCGGATTTCTACTACCCCACTGGAGAGCTCGAGGTGGACATGCCCGCCATTCGCGCCTTCTATGCCACGAAGGTAGGCATCAATCCTGAGAACGCCTGAGAATTTTTAAGCGTCTTGATAGCAAAGATTACGCAGCGTGATGTCGTAGACGAACGCGGCGTAGTCGTCGATGCCAGTGCCCAGCAGTCCAAACTTCCAGCGCTTGAGATACCACTGCTGCAGCATGGAGGTGGTATTAGCCGCTATCAACTCTAGACGATCAGCCGTAAACAGCCCCTGCTCCACCCCCGCCTTGAAAGTTTCCAGAATACGCTCGTCGAACTTGATCTCCATCTGCATGGCGGCCTCGCGCTGCTCGCGCGACAGGCCCTTAGCCTCCAGATAACAGAAGTAATACCACTGGTGCATGATCTCGTTCATATAGATGTCGCCATAGATGATGGCCTTGAGACGATGCACGGGAGATAGGTTGATCACAGCTTGGTCAGACATGACGTCGTCGATGGTCTTGCGCAATACTTCTTCGATGGCGGCAGCAAGATCGTCCTTACTGCCGATATAGGCGTACAGGCCGCCCATGCTGATGCCGGTCTCGCGGCTCAGGTCGCGCAGGCTCATGGCCTGAAAGCCTTTGCTATTGGCGAGCTTGAAAGTACAGGTGAAAATCTTCTCGAGGTTACCAAGGGCGATCTGCAGACTCTTGATCTGCATCTTCTCGCGGTGGGTATCGAACACGCGGCGCCACAGAGGCTCTCCCTCTAGGACCCAGGTATCGCGAAATGCGTCGATGCTAATTGTTTGTGGCCATCTGTTCATTATTGTTATTACCCCGTCGATAAGCCCACTATTTTAAAAACACCGAGTGTGAAGCAACCGAGTGTGTAGCAATAGTGTAAAGCAAAAGTGAAATTCAAAAAAAGCGGCGCAATTATACCCGATTCTATCCTTCTCGCGTGGCAGCAAGTAGTAATTTTTCCATGCTATGCTCTGCCTAGCGCTGCAAGGAAAGGATGCAGCCATTTTTACGACGGTACATCAATGAAAGGGGGTAATCGTCAATGTCGCAGTATCGAGCACCATTACGAGATATGAAGTTCCAAATGGAGGAAGTCTTAGACTTTACTTCGCACTACGCTAGTTTTCCACAAGGGCGAGAGGCAACGCCCGACATAGTCGAGGCCATTCTTCAGAGCGCCGCGCAGTTTGCCGAAGACGTACTCGCGCCAATCGATGGCACGGGAGATGAAATAGGCTGTAAATGGGAAGATGGCGAAGTCACTACGCCGCCCGGTTTCAAAGAGGCCTACAACGAATACATCGCCAATGGCTGGACTAGCCTGTCTATGCCCGTCGAATTGGGTGGCCAAGGCCTGCCTGCGTCATTGGGTGGCTTTTGCATGGAGATTCATGCCACGGCCAACCATGCATGGACCATGTACCCGGGCTTAAGTATGGGGGGCATCCAAACCATCGCCGCCCACGCCAGCGAAGAGTTGAAGGCGCGTTTTCTACCCCGCCTTATCGAAGGGCAATGGTCCGCCACCATGTGTCTTACCGAGGCCCATTGTGGCTCCGACCTTGGCCTGTTGCGCAGCAAGGCGCTGCCCCAGGACGATGGCACTTATAAGATCTCCGGCAGCAAGATCTTCATCTCCTCCGGCGAGCACGACCTTACTAAGAACATTGTGCATATCGTGTTAGCACGTCTGCCCGATGCTCCACCCGGCATCAAGGGTATCTCACTCTTTATAGTCCCTAAGTTCAATGTCACAGACAGTGGCGAAGTGGCCGAGCGCAATAATGTGCGTTGTGGCTCTATCGAACACAAGATGGGCATTCACGGCAACGCAACCTGTGTTATCAACTTCGACGAGGCCAAAGGCTATTTGATTAGCCCGCCCCATAAGGGCATGAGCTGCATGTTCACCTTCATCAACGAGTCGCGCATGGGCGTTGCCCAACAGGCTCTTGCACAGATCGAGGCCTCTCACCAGAGCGCTCTAGAATATGCGCGCGACCGCGTGCAGTTCCGTGGCACCGTTCGGGAGAACCCCGAGGCAGCGGCAGACCCCATCATCGTGCACCCCGATGTGCGCCGCATGCTGCTCACACAGAAAGCCTTCGGCGAGGGCGGCCGTGCGCTGAGTTATTTCCTCTCTATCCAGACAGACCGCGAGCGCTATAGTGAGAGCGAGCAGGAACGGGAGATGGCGGAGGCTTTGCTGTCGCTCATGACTCCTATCGCAAAGGGCTTCCTCTCGGAAGTGTGCATGGAGGCCACCAGCTATGGCATTCAGGTATTCGGCGGCCACGGCTATATTCGTGAATGGCGCCAAGAGCAGCATTTCAGAGACGCGCGCATCACCTCGATCTACGAGGGCACGACGGGCATTCAAGGGCTCGACCTTCTGGGTCGCAAGATCCTGTCGAGTCGCGGCAAGGCCTTAGAGCCCTTCGTGAAACTCGTATTGGGTTTCTGCAAGCAGCATCCGGAGAGCCCCTACGCTGGAACCCTGCAGACACAGATGCAGAAGTGGGTAGAGCTGACTACCGAGTTGGGAATGAAGGCGATGAAGAATCCTGACGAAGTGAACGCAGCAGCCTACGACTATCTAATGTTCTCTGGTTATAGCGTGCTGGCTTGGACATGGGCGCAGTCCGCTCTTGCGGCTACCGCAGCCCTAGAGAAGAGCCCGAGTGAGGCAGAGGCAAACTTCTACCAAGAGAAGCTAAACACCGCGCGTTTCTATTTCGAGCGCCTTCTGCCACGCACCTTGGCATTAGAGGTGAGCATACGCGCAGGAGTAGAAACCCTGCCGGAGTTTAGCGCCCCGCTTTAGAACCAGAACGACAGTACCGCCGCCGCACCGGCTATTGAGCACAGCGTAAGAGACGCGATGCGCAGTTGCCGGTGTGGCACTTGGCGCATGCTGCGCCGCGCAATGAGAAAGCCAACGAAGGTGGCCGGCAACAGCGGCAAGCCAAGCATGATCTGCTCCATCCCAAACTGTCCGATTGGCGCAAGCACGGCTAAGGACATCAAACAGCTCACCACGAAGAACGCCGCCAAATTCGCGCGCACAAGGTTCACTTCCTGATGCTGCCAGAGCAAGGCCATGGGCGGCCCACCTATCGAAGAGCTAGTGCCCATGAAGCCCGACATGAAGCCCGCGAACATCATCCGCCCCGGCGTGGGTTGCCAACGCAAAGACGTTAGGCTTACGCCCACCGCCCCGAGCACACTCAAACCGATCCACAGCGCCAACCAGTCTTTATCGATCCACAGCAGCAGCGCCCCGCCACTTAATGAGCCGGGAATACGGCCGATGATGGCATTGCCCAAGCCACGAAAAGACACGTGACCACGATAGCTATAGACGTTGAAGACCGAGAGCACCAAGGCACACATGGTGATGGGTGCGGGCACATAGAGGGGGTCGATAAAGAAGAGAAGCGGCGCCGCGATAACTGCTAGGCCAAAGCCGATGGCAGTCTGCACGAAGGCGCCGATCACTATTACTATGCAAGCGAGTAGAACTTCCATCAGCGAACCGCAATCGGGGGAGATTTTAGGCCGCTGATGTTAGCAGCTCAGGCCTAGGAGCGTAAGCACCACGCCTAGGCTTTATCGGCAAATCATTCCAGATTCGTCGATACCTGCGTCGCCGCGCGAGCTGCGCGATTGCTTTGGTCGATGTTCACATCGCCCGAACCGTCTTCGAGAATGCTGACCTCTAGTTGCACATCACGCACATCGATGTCGCCAGAGCCATCGCGCACGGTGACAGAACCTGCCACTTTTACGATGTCGATCCCGCCAGAGCCGTCGTCAACATCGACCGCGCCTTGCACGTCCTCTATGGTCAACTCGCCCGAGCCGTCCTTCACTTTCACGCTGCCCGCAATCGCGAAGATATGCGCTGCGCCGGAACCATCGACAAGATTAAGATCGCCAGTGCCACTGACAGTGAGTTCACCGCTGCCATCTTTGATGTTCACTGGCATACCCGCTGGCACTGTCACATCCAAGTGTATGAAGCGATAGCCACTGGAAACTAAACTTCTTCTGTCGTCTTCAGGAATCTTAGTCCAGAGATACTGCGTATCACCTTGCACTAAGTGTTGGATGCCCATGCCCTCTAAGCCACTCTTGCGGCTAGTACATACCGTTGCGACTACACTAATCTCACGCGTACTCGGCGTACTAGAGACGTTCAGTGAACCAGCACCGGCGCTGACATCGACAGTGGCGATATTAGTGCTTGGCACGGTAAACGCGATTTCTTCCTGGTAAACGCAGTTGTCGGCCAGAACCACGACGGGTAACAGCAGCATGGCGAAGGAGCCCGCTAGCGTGAAAGTCTTCGTATTGAACAGGCCTTTCTTTGTTTTCGTGTTTTGCATTATGGTGTTTCTCCGAATGTTGTTAATGCTCAAATAATGATGATTGTCGTTAGCGAACGTGCGAAGCTCTGTGGCTTCTCCTCATATGCAGAGGATTTAGCACAAACTGCGCCAACTTTTATTTATCATCTAAGCCATTGTTTTTAATATGTTTAAAAATAATGACTCAGGATTTTCTAAAAGTTAGTTCGTTCTTTTCTTCATTAGTTGGCGAATTAACGCAATTGGTTTAGACAGGTTGAAATTATTGTAAGAAGTAAGCGTATTACTGTATATTAATACAGCACTCCACTTGAGATGAATTGCCCATGACCGCCCAGAAGAGCAGCCCCGCCCGCCCTAGGAAAGCCGCCATTAAGAACAGTACTAATAACGACAGCATCGTTATCACCGGCGCGCGACAGAACAATTTGAAGAACCTGAGCCTTAGCCTGCCAACCGGCAAACTCATCGTGGTGACTGGTGTGAGTGGCTCGGGAAAATCGACACTGGCATTCGACACAATCTATGCCGAGGGACAGCGGCGCTACGTGGAGACCTTCTCCGCCTATGCGCGGCAGTTCCTCGACCGCATGGACAAGCCGGCAGTAGACAATGTGCAGGGCATCCCGCCCGCAATCGCCATCGACCAGAGCAACCCCGTGCGCACATCTCGCTCTACCGTGGGCACGATGACCGAGCTAAATGATTATTTAAAACTCGCCTTCGCCCGCCTTGCCACCCTGCACTGCCCCCACTGTGCGCGGCCCGTGCATAAGGACACGCCCCAGAGCATCGTGGCGGATCTGCAGGCGAGGCTCACCGAGGGGCAACGCATCCATGTTTGCCTGCCCATAAAGGTGCCCCACAATTTCAAGGAAGAGGAGATCGTGCAGCTGCTCGCGCAGCAGGGTTATACCCGCATTCAGTCGCGCAATGGCGATGTGGTCGAGGCCGTGCAGGACCGCCTGCGCTTCACGCCCGAGCATCGCGAGCGTTTAGGCGAGGCCCTGGAGATGGCGCTGCATCATGGCAATGGCCGCGTCTTGGTCTACCCGATGCGCGATGCCGAGGAGGCCGATGGCCCTGCCCTGCGCTACTCCACTCATCACCACTGCCCCGACTGTGATGTCGAGTTTTCGGAGCCGGTACCCGCACTATTCTCGTTCAACTCTCCCATCGGTGCCTGCGAGAGTTGCCGCGGCTTCGGCCGCATCATTGGGGTGGACTTCGGGCTCGTGATCCCCGACGAGAACAAGACGCTGGGGGAAGGTGCGGTTCGGCCTTGGCAGACTCCGAGCTTCAAAGAGTGCCAGGTCGATCTCGTTAAGCACGCTAAGAAGAATAAGATTCCGATCGACGTGCCGTGGCATAAACTGAAAAAGGCACAGAAAGAATGGGTGCTAGAGGGCGAAGGTTCCGCACAGGATGGCCACTGGTATGGCGTGCGCGGCTACTTCAATTGGCTGGAGACTAAGGCCTATAAGATGCACATCCGCGTCTTGCTCTCCAAGTACCGGGCCTATACGGAATGCCCCGCGTGCCATGGCACGCGCCTGAAGGCGGAGAGCCAGTGGTGGCGACTACACGCGGGCAGCGGCAAGACGGCACAGGATCTCAATCTTCACGAAGTGATGACGCTTTCGCTGGAACACTGCGCCAACTTCTTCGAGGCTTTGGCCGCGGAGAAACGCAAAGAGGGCTCCGCCCTAGACGAGGCCACCATTCTTCTACTTACGGAGATTCGCTCGCGGCTTACCTTCCTGCTCGACGTGGGCCTGGGCTACCTGACCCTCGATCGTCAATCGCGCACACTCAGTGGCGGCGAGGTGCAGCGCATCAATCTGACTACGGCGCTGGGCACCTCCCTAGTCAACACTTTGTTCGTGCTGGACGAGCCGAGCATCGGGCTGCACTCCCGCGACATGAGCCGCATGATTCAGATTCTGCATCGCCTACGCGATGCCGGGAATACATTGTTAGTAGTGGAACATGACCCCCAGGTAATGCTGGCCGCGGACCTCGTGATCGACATTGGCCCGGGGCCGGGAAAAGACGGCGGCGAGATTCGCTTCATGGGCACGCCTGCGCAGTTGCTACGCAAGAGAGACAATTTGACCGCTCAGTATCTTAACGGACAGCGCAGCGTGCTGGACCTATTGTTAGCAGAGCCGGTGCCGGAACAACGCGCGGTTGCGGATGCCTCGGCAAGCTATGCGGTGAGCAAAGCTACGGCTGCAGTGTCCGAACGCAACATCGTCATCGAAGGCGCGGAGGAGAACAATCTGCGCGATCTTAGCGTTAGCGTGCCCCTCGGCAAACTAGTCTGCCTAACCGGCGTTAGCGGGTCTGGCAAGTCTACCCTGATGCACACAGTGCTCTACCGCGCCGCCTGCAAACAGCTTGGTCGCGCTACCGAGGCGCCTGGCGAGCATAGGAAAATTGGCGGCCTCGAGCAGGTGGACGATGTGATACTGGTCGACCAGAGCCCCATCGGCAAAACCACTCGTTCCATTCCCGCCACCTATGTTGGCGCCTTCGACGTGATCCGCCAGCGCTTCATCGCTGAGCCATTGGCGAAGGAGCGTAGCTATACCATCGGCAGCTTCAGCTTCAACGCCGGCAATGGCCGCTGCCCGAGCTGCTCGGGCAATGGCTTCGAACATGTCGAGATGCAGTTCCTCAGCGACGTCTATCTGCGCTGCTCGGAGTGCAATGGCAAACGCTATCGCCGCGAGATTCTCGACGTGCGTGTCTCCGGTGCCACGCCGGGGCGCAAGAGCATCGCCGATATTCTCGCCATGACGGTCTCCGAAGCCTTGGCATTCTATGCCGACGACGAAGCGGTGCTCACCTGCCTGCAACCTTTGCTCGATGTCGGGCTGCAATATGTGCAGCTCGGCCAAGCCGTGCCCACCCTGAGTGGCGGCGAAGCACAGCGCCTGAAGTTGGCTGGGCACCTCGCCGCCGTGGCGCAGGAGCAAGTGGCCGCGGCGAAGAAGAAACGCAAGACAGGCGTCGCAGCAAAGGGCCTATTGTTCTTATTCGACGAGCCCACTACTGGGCTGCACTTCCACGACATCAGCGTATTAATGAAGGCCTTCCGCAAGCTCTTGGATGCCGGACACTCTCTGCTAATCATCGAGCATAATCTCGACGTGATTCGCGCGGCAGACTGGTTGATCGATATCGGCCCCGAGGGCGGCGACAAGGGCGGCACACTCGTGGCCGAGGGTAGCCCAGAAGACTTCCTGCGCGAAGGCAAGGGACTCACCGCCATCGCGCTACAAGAGTATGAGGCAGAACTGACCCGCGTGCGTTCGGGCGCGGCACTCCCCGTCATCGCCAACAGCAGCGCCGACCCCATCCAGAAGATGAAGCAGGCGATTCAGATTCACCACGCTCGCGAACACAATCTCAAGAATATCGACGTGGACATCCCCTGGAATAAGTTCACGGTGATCACCGGCGTGAGTGGCAGCGGCAAGAGTACGCTGGCCTTCGACATTGTCTTCGGCGAGGGGCAGCGGCGTTATCTAGAGTCCTTGAATGCCTATGCGCGACAATTTGTGCAACCTGCCACCCGGCCCGATGTCGATGCGATCCACGGCATCCCGCCCACCGTCGCCATCGAACAGCGCACCAGTCGCGGCGGCCGCAAGAGTACCGTCGCCACGCTGACCGAGATCTATCACTTCCTGCGCCTTCTGTTCGTTAAATTGGGTACGCAGTATTGTCCGACCTGCGACGAGGCCATCGCACCGCAGACTCGCGATCAGATATTAGCGCGCATACTCAAGGCGGCGCGTGGCAAGGAAATCCATGTGCTAGCGCCTATGGTTGTTGGCCGCAAGGGCATCTATAAGGAGCTGGCCGCTTGGGCGGCTGCCCGTGGTTATGAGCAACTGCGCGTAGATGGCCAATTAGTGACGAGTGCCCCCTGGCCTGTGCTCGATCGCTATAAGGAACACGACATCGAGATTCTGATCGGCACTGTAAAAGTCACGCCTCGCAACGAGGTGGCTCTGGCGAGCCTCATGGATCAGGCGCTAGAGCTGGGCAATGGCCTCCTTAGCATCATGTCGACCGCG
>CAXBOY010000078.1:0-14175 GCA_963977405.1 uncultured Gammaproteobacteria bacterium | reverse complement strand
GGGCTGGCAGGCCTTACGCCATTATAGAGAACGTCATGGTAACCCCAGTAAATCGAGGCAATGGTGTGGGCACTGCACTTTTGAAATTCGCACAGCAATATGCGCAAGACCTAGGCTGCTACAAGATTGCACTGATGACTGGATCAAAGAGAGCCAGCACTCTTGAGTTCTATCAGAAGGCAGGCTTTACTGGAGACAAAACTGGATTTCAACGCTGGTTTGATGCATAGCAGAATTCGCGAACGCAAACCTCTAAACGCATCGACGGGCGTAAATAAAGGCAACGACTATGAGTAAGTTTCGAAAACTCTTTGCAATATTACTGCTGCTTTTCTCGGTCGCGATCTCCCACGCTCAGGATGAGGAATTTGTTTTCTACTCAAATCTGGCGCGAGACTGGCACGAAGCAGGGCAATATTTCGAATGGACCTCCACCACTGCCGACAACAACGCTGCCAAGGTTGATATTTTCTATAGAACTTGGGGCGACCCTAGCAAGCCAAGATTACTCTTGATACATGGCTTCCCAAATTCCAGCTTCGACTACTACAAGTTAATTCCATATTTGAAAAATGACTATTACATCGCCACACTAGATTTTCCGGGCTCCGGATTCTCTGACAAACCACTGGATGGTTTCAATTATATGCTTGCGGAGAATGCACAAATAGTAGACTACTTCGTACGGGAGGTAGTGAACTTCGACGACTTCGCACTGTATACCCATGACCGTGGCGTGAGTATCGGTTTAGCCTTTCTGGGCAATTACCTCGACAACCCTCAGCCCGCCTATAAGATCAATTACCATTTCATCTCTAACAGTGGCATGTTCCTACCTCTGGCGACATTGGTGCCCTTCCAGTTAGCGCTTCTCGACGCTCAGGCTGGTCCGCGGATGATCGCTGCGCGAGCGGCGCAAGCAAGGAGGACTGAAGGCGATCCAGAAGCACTCGCCTATTCCGACATCTTCGCCTTCGAAGACGGCAATAGCGCCTTGCTCTATGTCGGTCGCTACTTGCTCGAACGACAGGCGAATGAATCGCGCTGGCTAGAGAATCTACCCCGCAGTCCAGTTCCAGTCGCGTATCTTTGGGGTCTCACCGACAACGTTAATCCTATACGCATTCCCATTCATGTTTGGGATAACTACTTGAATGAGCGTGACGCGCCTAGTAGTTTTTGGATTCTTCCCAACGCAGGGCATTATCCCCAGCGTGACAATCCGCAAGAGGTCGCCAAAATCGTGAATATGGCATTGAATGGACAGTTGCCCAGTCGAGAAACCGAGAGCGAATTCATGCGCGAGTATAGTGACACACGTAACGGAGAGGAAGCGGTATACGTTGGACACTCGAGAATCGAGCCTTTAGATTTCCCAAGCTCGATCGAGTATACGAGCTCGGGTTATCGATTAAAGAGCGCTAACTAGCTCGCAGCCCCTAAGAAGGAAACAAAAGTGAAGACCCAATACTATACCGCCACCAGCCTAGACGGTTTTATCGCCACCGAAGACGACTCGCTCGAGTGGCTCTTTCCACTCGGGGACATGGAGAGCTCCAGCTACCCGCAGTTCATAGAAAATGTAGGAGCCCTTGCTATGGGGTCGACTACTTACGAGTGGATGATGCGTAACTCCGAGGCCGTCATCGAGAGCGTTGGCTCTGCGTGGCCCTATACGCAGCCAACCTGGGTATTTACTAGTCGCGAACTACCGCTTATCGAAGGCGCCGATGTGCGCTTCGTGAAGGGCGATGTGCGGCCAGTCCATGTGGCGATGCGCGAGGCCGCTGCAGGCAAGAACCTCTGGATCGTTGGCGGTGGCGATTTGGTAGGTCAATTCTACGATGCAGGCTTGCTCGATGAGATGATTCTACAAGTCGGCTCTGTCACTCTCGGAAAGGGCAAAGCTCTGTTTCCACGCCGAGTCCTCAACCCTGTTCTGAAACTCACTACGGTGCAACAGATGGGTAGCACTATGGTCGAGTTGCGCTACGATGTAGAAAAGGGCTAGGTCTAGAAATAGCTACTCCACGAGCCTTTTCCAGAAAACGAGAATGGGTTAGCAGAATTGCAAGCACTGGGGTGCTTAACTCCCAAGTTCTCGCAGAAGTAGAGCTCTTCACAAGAAATTGTCCCAACTCGCGGATGGATGGCGATAACGACGGAGAACCTTGCGAGAATGACACAAGACTTAGACCTTGGCGCTGATATCCAGCGCATAGTACAAAAGAGGACAGCATGGGCATTCAAGGAGCAACAGCGCAGCATTATCAAGAATTGATCGATATCTGGCAGGCCTCTGTGCAGGCCACCCATGACTTCCTCGCAGATGGTGAGATAGCAAAGCTAAGGCCACTAATTCTGGAGCACTATTTCGATGCGGTAGACCTGCATTATTTTGCAATCGATGATGGCAAGATCGTGGGTTTTATTGGTGTCGCGGACGCGAATATCGAGATGCTTTTCGTAGCGCCGGAATACATCGGCCAGGGGATTGGGCGCGCTCTATGCGAATTCGCTTTAACCCGTCTCGGCGCAAAGAGAGTTGATGTAAACGAGCAGAACCCCAATGCTATCGGTTTCTACAAAAACATGGGTTTTGAGGAAGTTGGTAGATCGGACCTAGATGGCCAAGGCAACCCCTACCCACTGATCCATATGGCCTTGATCAACTAGCGCCATGCCTACTTATAGGAATAAGAGCTGAAAGCAGCTGCCCTTGCCTTCATCGCTCTGCGCGGACAAGTTGGCGTTATTAAGGCGTGCTAACTGACGCGACAAACTTAAGCCCACACCTGTGCCCGTTTCCTTGGTCGTAAAGAAGGGGGTAAAAATATCATCTAGAAACGACTTACTGATACCGCAGCCATTGTCCTTCACTTGAATAATCACCTTGCCGTGCCCGAGAAGCGACGCTCGAAGTTCTATCTTTGCCCCCTCTACTCCACTGACCGCGTCACTGGCATTGTTCAGAAGGTTCAGCAGTATTTGCTCCATTAGGTTTTTGTCGGCCATCACACTCAAAGACTCGGGGACAACTTCACACTCGAGCTCAATGCCCGTCACGCTCATCTGCTCTTCTAGCAGAGTACTCATATGCTTGAATAGACTGCTAATAGGTATCTGCGTGAGTACCGGTCGGGGAAGATTGCTCAAGGAACGATAGGCCTGCACAAATCGAAGCAGACCCTGGCTACGAGAGGCGATTGTCCCGATGCCCTGCACGATATCCCTATATTGCTCTGTGTCCGCGGCGATTCCTGTTTCTGTAAGCTCCTTTTCGTGAAAAACATCTTCGAGATGATTGCTAAGTGACACGATCGGCGTCATAGAATTCATGATCTCGTGGGTCATTACCTTGATCAACTTCTGCCAACTCTCGATCTCCTTCTCGTCTAATGCCGACTGAATATTCTGCATAGAAACTAATTTCTGGTACTTGTCCATTAGGCGGAATTCAGTAGCGGTCAACATCAACTGCAAGTTGTCATTGCCTATGCTCACTTTCAGCACGCGACTCTCACCCGCCTTAATACTTCGTAACGCTTGAGCTAACTCTGGGCTTAATGCGTCTACTTTCTTAAGCGTGCTGATATAGCGGTTCTTTAGAATGTCCTTGGCCGCTTGGTTGATAATCTCGACATTGCCTTTATCGTCAAAACATAGCAAAGCGGTTTCGACGTGTTCGACAACCAGATGCAGATACTCGTGCTGGGCAGAACGATCGGCTTTCAGCTTGCGATACTTCTCTAGCAATGTGCGCTGAGCGCTAACGAACTGCTGAGCGGAGTCCTCAACATTAGAGTGGGAGGTAGTGCTGGAGAAATCGTTATGGGAGATGTTATTAATGAACTGCGTGAAGTTCTCGTTGCTCCTCTCTGTCATGCGCATCAGATTGAAAGTGATAATCGCAATAATCACAACGCAGAGGATCGGCGTGCCCACCCACTGCGTGTTGAGTACGCTGTAACAGAGCACGAATACGACTAGCAGCAACGAAGCGATCGAGAAGATCGCCTGCCCCCGGTGTCCCTTGAGGCTACTGATCAGAGAGCTCATATTTCTCCATCTTGCGATACAGAGTGGTTCTTCCTAGCCCCAGCGTTTTCGCTACCAAGGTCAGGTTGCCTTCGCACTGCTCAATCGCACTGCGAATCGCATTTTTCTCCATCGCGGCTAGATTCAGATTAGCGACAGCTTCCTCTTGGACACGAGTCCCTATAAGAAAGTCTTCCACTGTTAACTTCGCGCCGTTGGCGATGATGATCGCCCGCTCCACTGCATGCTTAAGCTCCCTAACATTGCCAGGCCAGTGATAGGCACATAGCTTGTTGATGGTTGCCTGGCTTATGCTTAAATCCCTGCGCTCATATTTGTTCGCGAAGAATTCCCGATAGTGTTCGAGCAAAAGTGGAATGTCCGCAGTGCGCTCGCGCAGTGGTGGAATTCTGATCTCTACTGTATTAATGCGGTACAGCAAATCGCGCCGAAAACAGTCTGGATTACTAAGGTCCTGCATAGAAGAATTAGTCGCGCTGATCAAGCGGATATCGATAGGAATGGGAGCCTGCCCCCCTACTCTCGTAATGGAACGAGACTCGAGTGCACGTAACAGTTTCGCTTGGGTAGCTGCGTCGATATTAGCAATCTCATCGAGAAACAAGGTGCCACCTGCCGCTAATTCGAACTTACCGGGGCGATTCTCTTTGGCATCCGTAAACGCACCCTTGTTGTGACCGAACATCTCAGACTCGAACAGGCTCGATGGGACCGCGCCAATATCGACAGAGATCAACGGCCCTGCCGCACGCTGTGACAACTTGTGAATCGCGTGTGCCACCAGATCCTTGCCCGTGCCGTTCTCCCCTGTAATCAGCACATTGGCATCGGTAGGCGCTACCTTCTCTATCAATTCGCGCACGCTTGCGAATGCAGGAGATTCCCCAATGAAAGCAACAAAGCCTCGGTTAATTTCATCGCTCAGCGCTTGTTGTGTGTGCTCTAACTGTTCGATGCGTCGGTGGGACTCGCCCAGCTTCAGGCAATTGTGTAGGGTTGCAATGAGCTTCTCATTCAACCATGGCTTCTGCACGAAATCGGCGGCACCGAGTTTGACGGCCTTAACCGCGAGATCGATCTCTCCGTAAGCAGTCGACATCACGACTTGAATGTTTGGGTCTGTCGCCTTGATCTTCTGCAACCAATACAAACCTTCATCGCCACTTGTCATGCCACGTGTGAAGTTCATGTCTAGCAAAACAATGTCGGGAGGAAAGGTTTGAAGTTCCTGTTCAATCTCCGAAGGATTGGATAAACATCGAACACTGGCAAACTCGCGCTTTAGAATAATCTTTGCGGAGAGCTGAACGTCTTGGTCGTCGTCGACAACTAAAATGCTGCCTTTTGTTTTTATAGTCATGAGAGTACGGCCCTGTCCATCTAGTGTGTCGACATCCTAGCCTCACTTGTTTCAAATTGGAACAACCCGAACAAGGGAAAAAGGACAGGGAAGCGCGACTCTGATGAAAATTAGATGTCCACACGAAGCGATAAAATCACACACTAATGGCGAATGTTCCGCTTTGGCACAATGGAATTGTTCCAAGATGGAACAGTTCTAACTAGTCAAGCTTTTAACTAAACATAAGTTTTTGTTTTTACTTTATATTTCCCTTTGGCATAGATAGTGCGTTAAGTTCTTTACCCAAGCACACTTTAGTGATGCTAGAAATATTTAGGCTCGCGCTATTGCGCTTTCATGACCAGATCGGTCGCGCAGTCACTTTGAATAATAAGGAAAAACAATGCTTATCAAGACTGAAGGACTAGCAAAACTCTTTCGCACTGACGAGGTAGAAACCACAGCACTAGACGCGATCAATCTAGAGATTTCCGAAGGCGAGTTCACCTCCATCATGGGCCCATCGGGTTGCGGAAAATCTACGCTGCTAAACATTCTTGGCCTGATCGACAACCCGGACGGCGGCAAGTATTGGTTTCTAGGCGAGGAGGTTGCCAACTACTCCGAACGCCAACGCGCTATTCTGCGCAAAGAGAATATCGGCTTCGTGTTTCAAAGTTTCAATCTGATCGATGAGCTCAACGTGTACGAGAACGTCGAGCTACCTCTGATCTATACCAAAACTCCACCCCAAGAGCGCAAGAAAAAGGTAGAGGCCGTGCTGGAGAAAATGAACATGGCCCATCGCATGAAACATTTCCCGCAACAACTCTCCGGCGGTCAGCAGCAGCGAGTCGCCGTAGCTCGCGCACTGGTAAACACTCCCAATCTCATCCTCGCCGACGAACCTACAGGAAACCTGGATAGCGAGCATGGCGCAGAGGTGATGAAGATTCTTAGCTCTTTGAACGACGAAGGCACCACTATAGTGATGGTGACGCACTCGCCCGAGGATGCCGCAGTAGGTAAGCGCATCGTAAGAATGTTGGATGGCAAGATTGTAAGCGAGACGGGAAATACACTTTAGTAGATTGACGTCTACGCGCCGCGCCAGTAGCGCATGCAAGGAAGTATCGAAATGAATACCGCAATGAAAACTACACTCAGAAATCTTCACAACGATAAATTCTATGTGTTGATCAATGTACTCGGTCTCGCGGTGGCCATGGTCTGCACGTTCCTCATTGGGCTCCATGTACACAAAGAACTCAGCTATGACCGGCACGTCCCACAACATGAGAACCTCTATCGCGCTAGTATCGATCTTATCAATGCTAACGGTACAAGAACCTTCGCATGGATGTCGCCATTCATGGGGCCAGCTTTAGCGGCGCAGAGCCCCGCTATAGTGGACTTTGTGCGTTTTCGCGCTAGCACGGCGCAGAGCCTGATTCGTATCGACAATGAGCCCTTCTATTGGGACGGCGTATACGAGACTGATGACAATGTGTTCAATGTTTTCGGTATTCGAGGTATCTACGGGGACTCCCAGACAGCCTTGGTCGACCCCGCTGCTGTAGCAATCAGCAATCGCTTCAATCAGATACATTTTGGCGGTCGCGACTCGACTGGCGAGACTATCGTTGTTAATGGTCGTGATTTGCGTGTGTCCCTTGTTTACGAAGACCTGCCCGAGAATTCCCACCTACAGCACGATGTGCTTATCTCCATCAACGGTCTCGCCTTTCCCGAGCCAGCTGCACTGCCGATGTCTCTTTTCATGGTGAACACCTATACCTACTTCAAGATGCCACCTAACTATAATGCAGACTTATTCTCGGACTTTTTCGACTCGTATTGGGCTGCCACAACAGCAGAGGCACTTCAAGGAAGTGACATTAGCAGCGCCATGAAGCTAACGCCCTTGGCCGATGTGCACTACGGTCCACCCCTTGAGTTCGATCAACCCGTTGGCAGTATCTTCATCGTCTATGCCTATGCAGTTGTTGGCCTCCTAATTCTCCTAGTGGCCTGCGTCAACTATATCAACCTCGCTACCGCGAGATCTGCCCACCGGCTCAAGGAAGTTGCGATGCGCAAGCTGCTGGGGGCGAATAGAAACACTCTAGTCTCCCAGTTTTTATTGGAATCCACCGCGATTGCAGGCATCGCGGGAGTGGTGGCACTCGCGATAACTGAGGTGCTGATTCAATCGGGTGCAGCCTTATTCTTCGACAATGCCCTCGCACCGGGGCTATATCGCGACCCTCTTGTTCTGAGCGCATTTCTAGTGGGCAGTCTCTCAATAGGCCTGCTTTCCGGACTCTATCCCGCCTTCTATCTCTCATCTCAATTCCTTATGCCCGGTAAAGTGAGAAACGAGAATAAGAAAGCCGAATCGGCATTGCGCCAAGTACTAGTGGTGTTCCAGTTCGCCGTTACCGTCACCGTTATCGCGAGCAGCTTGCTGGTAATGGCCCAGATGCGCTTTATACAAAACGCTCCACTAGGTTTTACAAAGGAAAATCGCATAGTGGTTAGCGTTAAGGGCGTGGATTTCATAGAGCGCACAGACGTGCTCGCCACTCAATGGCGCCAGCTGCCACAGGTGGCAGGCGTGACACTGACAGCTGTTACGCCTGCAGTAGATTCCTACTCCGGTAACTGGCTAGTTGAGAATAGCGCTGGTGCACTAGAGAATCGCTTCCTGAATTTTCAGAATGTGGATACCCACTACCTCAACGCAATGGATCTGGAACTAGTAGAGGGAAGGTTCTTCAGTCCTGCGGACAGTCGCAATCTCGTTGTGGTCAATGAAGCCCTAGTACAGCAGATGGGCTGGGAAAATCCTATCGGCAAACGCACGGGAATGCCTTCGGATGCGCTAGGCTCCGAGATAGTAGGCGGCGTGGTGAAGGACTTCCACTTTGCTGGTTTACAATCCGCAATTGAGCCGTTAATCCTGCGCCAAACTAATTCTTCTTTCTACAGTGTAGTAAGCAATCCTGTACAACGGGCAAGCCAGACCGCGATGTTAACCGTTGCGCTTGTCAGTGGCGCAGGCCCAGATTCCATAGCGCAACTCGAATCACAATGGCGAGCTGTCATCCCGGAGCTGCCATTCGATTATCGCTACCTAGAGGACATTATTCGCAGCCAGTATGACAGTGAGAGTCGAATCCTCGATGTCATAGCAGCCTTTGCCGCGGTGTGCATCGTGATCTCTTGTTTAGGGTTATTGGGTTTAAGCGCCTATTCCACGCAACGCCGCACCCGCGAGATTGGCATTCGTAAAGTCTTCGGTGCCAATGCAGGGCAAATAATGACGGTGCTCTTCAGAAATGTCTTTGTACTCGTTGCCCTAGGCTCAGTTGTTGCGACATTCGTTTCCTACTCCGTTATCAACGCGTGGCTAGAAAATTTCGCCTACCGCGACGAGATCAATCTAATTGTGTTTCCCGCGGCCTCAGCCTTGGCGCTGTGCCTTGCATTTTCGACAATGGCCCTGCAGTCATGGAGCACGATAAGACAAAACCCAGTGCTTGCTCTGCGTTACGAGTAAAGCGAAACACTTGCCAATTGGCAATCAAGACATAGGAGTATTGTCATGTTTAGCTACTATTTGAATACGGCGATGCGCAGCATCATAAAGCGCCGCTTGTATTCCTTTGTCAGTATTGCGGGGCTCGCCGTTGGCATGACGGTGAGCATTTTGATTTTCTCATTCGTACGCTACGAGGCGGGTTTCGACAGCATGCACCCCCACAGCGAAAGAACCTACCGCCTAAACTGGTATAGCGGTAGCGATTCTCGTTTCGCTACCTTCTTCAATCCGGTATCCAAGATGTTGGCATCTGCATTACCTGAGATCGAGGCGTTCTCGCGCCTCTCCGTGAGCACAGAACTCTTCACTGTGGACGGGAATAAGCAATACCGACAGTTGAGCATGGTGGATGAGGCTTTCTTCAGCCTCTTCGAATACCAGGCATTGGCTGGTGACCCGGCCAGCGCCATCGCAGGCCTCGGCAATGCTGTAATTACAGAGGCCGCCGCATTACTTATGTTTGGTGAGTCGCGCCCAATAGGGAAGGTATTCACAGTAGAGGATGGCCACGACTTCCGCGTGGCAGCGATCATTTCAAATAACCCTGGCAATAGCCACCTGATCTCTAACATCTACGTCAACATCGAGAACCTACCATCCATTTGGGAGAGACCGGGTTTCTGGGATTTTACTGGGTCAGATATACTGTATCACTATGTGCGACTTGCCCAAGGCGTAGACCCCGAACAGGCCACCCGAAATGCGCAAGAGTATATTGAACAGAATGTGTTCGAGCCCGATACTCGTACTCGTATAGCGCTTCAGGCGTTGCGAGATATACACTTCACTACCGATCTACAGAACGAGATGTCAACGCGTGATGATGCGCTGGGTACGGTCAAGTCATTGCGGCAGCGCTCAGACATTTTGATTTTCACCGGCGTGGCAATTCTTACTTTGCTGATCGCCGCCTTCAACTTCATGAACCTGCAAGTCGCACAGCTGGCCAAGCGCACCAAGGAGGTTGGTGTGCGTCGTATCGCTGGCTCTTCGCGCATGGGGCTGGCACTTCAGTTTCTTACTGAGACAGCACTCATCGCATTTCTAGCGGCCTTACTAACGCTGCTTCTATGCGACATGCTTTTGCCGTGGTTCTATTCTTTGGTGGCTGTAAGTAATGCAGCGGTTTCTGTTTACTCCGCTGAGAATATCGGGCTGCTAATCGCGTTGACCCTTATGCTTGGCGTATTGGCAGGCATCTATCCCGTTGTCACAATGACTAGGGTCTCTCCCTCTGACGCACTGCGCGGGCGCATCATGAAAGGGGTAAGTGCTAGTCGCTTTCGCTCTGGGTTAATCGTATTGCAGTTCAGCATATCCATCGGACTCATTATCGCCAGCGCGATAGTGAGCACGCAGATCAATTACGCGATGTCGAAATCCCTAGGCTTTGATGCTAACAACGTTGTCACTGTGACACTGAATGATCAGCAGGCCCGAACAGCCTACGACACAATGCGAACCGAATTAGCTGGCCTACCCGGGGTTTCACTAGTTTCTGCTGGTTCAATTATCCCTACTCAGGACCTTTCTGATGGCAACGGTCTAATTATCGAAGGAGGCGATCCTGCGAACCCACTATTTACCCGCACTGTGATGGTCGCTGATGATTACTTCAGCAGCCTTGGGATGCAGTTGATTGCAGGGCGCGCCTTGGACACTGACTATGGCTCCGACCTCATGGGAGAGTTCGGTACGCAAAGCACCACAATATCTGGCGGTATAGTCCTGAACGAGGCGGCCGTCCGCGCGGGCGGCTGGAGTACTCCGGAGGATGCCATAGGCGCCAGGTTATATCAGGAAGGCGCATTCATGGGTTTGGACTTCCGTATGGACGCCACGGTCGTTGGCGTAGTGGGCGATGCACATTATCAATCGATTCGCACCGCCATACAGCCTGTGTCTTTCACCCTTGGCGGCACGCACAATGTCATGCTGATCAAACTAAACGGCGATGATCCCAGTGAGACTGTGGCGGCGATCGAAAGGGTCTGGCAGCGCAATGTCGGCGCACTGCCGATCCAACTCAGCTTTCTAGCCGATAGCTACACCGCATTCTATTCCGCAGAGAACCGAACCTTCGTCCTCTTCATCGGGCTGACTGCGGTCGCCATGTTGATCGCGTGTTTTGGACTCTATGCGGTCGCCACTTTTATTGCCGAACGCCGCGCTCGGGAAATCAGTATTCGCAAAGTACTGGGGGCGACAGTGCGAGCGCTTGCGTCCATGCTGGCTTGGGATTTCTCGCGCTTGGTCATCGTAGCAAATCTTATCGCGTGGCCTCTGGCGTGGTTCGCCATGCAGCAATGGTTATCGAATTTTGCCTACCGCACAGACATCAATATTTCCATCTTCTTCCTTGCCGGAGTAGCGACTTTCATTATGGCACTTGCAACCACCTTTCAACGTGCCTATAGCGTTGCCGTTGCAAACCCAATCGAATCATTACGCTGTGAGTAGTTGAGCGAACATGGACAAAGTGATCGAGAAGAGGAAGCGCCCACTGTGGCAATGGCTCCTATTGGGCGCTGCAGGTGTGGGCCTCGGGTGGTCGGTGCAGGCGATGTTGGCCGATGCCTCTATACGCACCTATAGAGTCAACGAGAGCCAGCTTGTTGTCTCCGAAGTACATCGCGGCGCCTTCGACGATGTCACGCCCATACGGGGCACCATTCAGCCTTTTAGCAGCGTCTATCTGGACGCTGTTAATGGCGGGGTGGTCGAGGAAGTATTGGCTGAGGAAGGCAGTTTTGTAGAAGCCGGGCAAGCCCTTCTGCAACTGAGTAATAACGACCTGCAACTGCAAGTGGCCAACAACGACACTCAGACCACAGAGCAGATAAACAACCTCGCCAACATCAGCAATAGCATGGATACCACAAGGCTCATGACGGAGCGAGCCATCATCGACACCGAATACAACATTATCGTACTTAAGCGTCAGAAAGAGCGAATGGAGAGGCTCATCAACAGCGACATGATCTCCAAGGAAGAGTACGACGCGATAGCGGACGAGTTGCTATATCGCCAGAAGATACATGCCAATCTTCTGGAAAGGCAGGAACTGGAGGAGAGGATACGAGAAGAACGCATGGCACAGATTGAAGGTCAGATGGTGAAGCTGCAGGACAATCTCGGCCTGTCTTTGCGCACCTTCGAAGACCTCCTAGTGCGCGCCCCGGTCGCGGGCCAATTAACCTCTTTGCCTGTGGAGATCGGCGAGAACAAAAGTCGCGGGCAACGCCTTGGGCAGATCGATGCAGTGGACCAATACAAGATTGTGGCTCAGGTGGATGAGTACTATGTTACGCGAGTGGCATTAGGCCAGTCGGCTCGATTCATACTCGCAGGCGAAGCGTTCAATGCGAAGGTAATGAAGGTATATCCGGAGATTACTAACGGCACTTTCGAGATTGATCTGAGTTTCGAGGGCGAAGCCCCGAGCAGAATCCGCCGTGGTCAAACCTTGCAACTTGACCTCACGCTTGGCAACCCAGTTGAGTCTCTCTTGCTGCCGCTGGGTGGCTTCATCCAGGACACGGGTGGCAACTGGGTTTTTGTACTCAACGAGGCGGGTGAGTTTGCCACACGACGGGAGATTGTGACTGGTCGTCGTAACAGCCGTTATGTGGAAGTACGTGAAGGATTGCAAGTGGGCGATCGTGTGATCACCTCGAGTTATTCCAATATGGCGGAGATGGAGCGCATTCAGTTAGCTCCTCAATAGTGTAGCGAAGCTATCTCTAGGCCTATTGGTGAGATCGACCACTATATGACCTTGAGACCAAAACAGTTTTCGCAGGGGCCTCCTCATAAAATATTTAAGCTATAAATTTCAATAAGTTAGCAATCCTCCCTTTTCTGGCACACATCCTGCTATCCCCTCATGTCGATCGATTTCGATCAAACTAGCTTCTACTTACTCAAACTAGGGGGATTCCCAAAAGTGTTACGTAACCTAACGATATTAGCCTTATGCCTGACTATGACCGGATGTCTGTTCACTGTCGACTCGCGAGAGAAATCTAGAACCAACCAATGGAGCGATGCGGACCTAACTCGAATCGAGATCGGCAAGACAGATGCTGATTGGGTGCGCACTGCCTTTGGTAGTGCCCGACAAAAGTCGACCGCCGATAACGGCACTGAGATCTGGCGCTACGAAAACGTGAAGCAAAGCGAGTCGGAAGTCGGCCTCTTCTTGATTTTTCACGTCGACATTGAGCGAGAGGATTCTGAAATGCTAGCCATTGAGTTTCGCGATGGTGTTGTGACAGACTACTGGACGGAGTCTCACCGGCACTAAGCGCAGGCCGAGTGGCCTATGGGGGAAAACTGCTTTGATCAAGTTACTCTGACCCCTTTGATCTAGGAAATGCGACGTGAGTAGAATTCTAATTCGCCAACTTGGCAAAGAAGATTGGCAGGTCTATAGAGAGATTCGTCTGCACTCCCTCAAGCAGGATCCTGACTCCTTTTGCTCTACGTACGAAAGCGAATCCAAACTTACAGATGAGCATTGGATGGAACGGCTTTGTCTCGATACGAGAACATTCGCATCCCTGCCGCTGATCGCACAGCGGCAGGACGAATACCTGGGCTTGGCCTGCGGCGTTGTGCACGGGGCAAAGGACGATGCCGCGCAGCTTTATCAGATGTGGGTTGCACCAGACAGTAGAGGATCGGGCATCGGGCGGCGTTTAGTCGAAGAGATCGTGAGCTGGGCCAAGGACTTGGGAGTTAGCACCCTCAATCTCGGGGTTACTAGCAGCAATACCGCAGCAGTGCGCCTCTATGAATCGGTTGGTTTTATCCCAGTTGGAGAACTCCAAGCTCTACGAACTGGCTCGGAATTACGAGTACAGAATATGACTCTCTGTCTAGATAGAAATGATCTGCACAATTGATTGATGAATGCATTACTCTGCAACTCCGCAAACCGTTTTCGATTGTTAGAGCCCCATGAAAAACCCTAAGCATCAAGTGTTCCTTAAATTCACAGCCCTACTCCTGATCCTAGTCGGCTATCTCGCCTACCTCACTTATCAGTATGACTTCCTAACAGGTGGTGTTGCCGCATTAATTACGTGGAGTTTCTTCGTGCTATGTACACCGGTGGCCGATGCGGGCTTTCTATTGGACTTTCCCATACGAGTATTGTTTGGGGTGC
>CAXBOY010000077.1:0-14190 GCA_963977405.1 uncultured Gammaproteobacteria bacterium | reverse complement strand
AAAATGTCAAAAGCGATAGTCATCGAGAAGACCGGCGGCCCCGAAGTCATGCAGTTCAAGGAAGTGAAAGTAGGCAAGCCCCGTAAGGGTGAGGTCACCATACGGGCCACCGCTATCGGCGTTAATTTTATAGATATCTATCAACGCACGGGGCTCTACCCTGCACCACTGCCCTTCACTCCAGGTGGCGAAGTGTGCGGTGTAGTCGAAGCAGTCGGCGCGGGCGTTAGCGACTTCAAGATTGGCGATCGAGTGGCATGCGGTACTGCGGGTACTGGCTGCTACGCCGAGAAGATCAATCTCAAGGCCAGCGTTTTGGTCAAAGTACCCAAGCACATTAGTGACGAAGTTGCCGCAGCTATGATGCTCAAAGGCATGACTGTGCAGTATTTGATTCGACAGATCTACAAAGTAAAAAAAGGCGACACCATCTTAGTACACGCGGCCGCAGGCGGTGTGGGCTTGATCCTATGTCAGTGGGCTAAGTCCCTCGGCGCTACGGTAATCGGCACTGTTAGTTCGAAAGAGAAAGCTAAACTTGCCAAGGCGAATGGCTGCGATTTCCCGATCGACTACAGCAAAGAAAACTTCGTCAAACGCGTTAAGACCATCACCAAGGGTGCGATGCTCCCGGTTGTCTACGACTCTATCGGCGCTGATACCTTTCCAGCCTCTTTGGACTGTCTGCGCAAGCGCGGTCTCTTCGTGACCTATGGCAATGCCTCAGGCCCTGTGCCTGCGTTCCCACCGGCTCTGCTGGCACAGAAGGGCTCGCTAATGATGACGCGCCCTACTCTGTTTAGTTTCGTGAGCACGCCTGCGGAACTACGCAGTGTTGCTGGCGATTTGATGAAAGTGATAAAGTCAGGAGCCGTAAAGATAGAGGTGACGAACCGCTACGCATTAAAGGATGCGGCGCAAGCACATGCCGATCTGGCGGCACGTAAAACGACTGGTTCGATTGTGTTGATTCCGTAAGTAATAACATATCTTTTCCCACTCACGTTAACGCGGGTGGGAAAAGATAGTTAAAGATCTTACTTAGAGTTGGCGAAGAAAACGCAGTGTGCCTGCTTCTCGCCTTCAGAATTTGGTGGGTCGTGAGTGACTCGAACACTCGACCAATTGGTTAAAAGCCAACTGCTCTACCGACTGAGCTAACGACCCGTGCAAAGAAGGGCGACATAGTACTATCATGAGCGAAAAAGACAAGCCTTTTATTGCTTAATAAGGGCAAAACTAACAGCTTAGCTATAGCGCGTCGGATCTGCGACCCCTGCCTCCGCGAAGCCTTTTACTCTGAAGCGACAACTATCACATCTTCCACAGGCGCGCCCCTGCGCATCAGCTTGATAACAAGACACAGTCAATGAGTAGTCCACTCCCAGAGCGATGCCACGGGCTATAATCTCTGCCTTACTAAGATGTATTAAGGGTACTTCTATTCGCAGAGCAGCGCCTTCTACGGCCGCCTTAGTGGCAAGATTCGCCATCGCCTCGAATGCCGCAATGAACTCGGGCCTGCAATCGGGATATCCGGAATAGTCCCGCGCATTCACCCCAATAAAAATAGTCTGCGCGTGCACAGCCTCGGCTAGCGCTAGAGCGTAGGAAAGAAAAACTGTATTGCGAGCCGGCACATAGGTGATGGGTATGCCTGCCGATTCCTGCTCAGGCACGTCCATTTCCGCATCAGTTAATGCCGAACCACCCAATGCGCCAATACCCAAAGGGATCACCGAGTGCTGGACCACCCCCATCCTCTCGGCCAGCACACGCGCCGCTTGTAACTCGCTATGCGAGCGTTGCCCATAGTCGAAACTCAAGGCGTAAATTTCGTAGCCTTCACTCTTCGCGATAGCTAAACATGTACTTGAATCTAGTCCGCCCGAAAGAAGCACCACGGCTTTTTTCTGCTGGGTTTGTTGTGCATTGTTCACATCTATTTCTCCAGCCACACTCGCGGTGTGGCATCGATTCTCTAGTGCCCAGGCTTGTCGCCCCAAATATGTTTATGCAGCTGTAATTGCATGCGCACGTCAAGGCGCGATTCGAGAATCCACTCGGCTAGATCGCGATAACTTAGCTGCTCGAAGCTCGGAGAAAACAATACCTCTGACACGCGCGAGCGTAAATCGTATTGCTCAGTCTTGGCTTTGGCCCATTCGAAATCGCGTCGATCGCAGATCACGAATTTTACTTGATCGATTGGTTTCAGGTGTTTGATATTAGATTCGAGATTGCGATCGCATTCTCCAGAACCCGGCGTCTTCAGATCGAGTACCGTCACTACGCGCTGATCCACGTTCGCGATAGACATGGCGCCACTGGTCTCTAGAGAGACAGTATGCCCAGCATCACAAAGGTCGCGCATTAGTGCAAGACACTCGGGTTGGGCCAGAGGCTCCCCTCCCGTCACGGTGACATAACGTGCACCATATGCCTTCACTTGACCAAGGATATCGTCTAGCTTCAATACGTCACCTTTATGGAACGCATAAGCTGTATCGCAGTAAACACAGCGCAGCGGGCATCCAGTGAGACGCACGAAGACCGTGGGCAGCCCTACTGTCGCAGTCTCTCCCTGAAGGGAGTAGAAAATTTCGTTAATACGCAGTGAAGGCGAGGTGTCCATGAGGGCTCGGGATATTTGCCAAATCAGGCGGGTAGAATTAGTGCGGCATTTCAGAACGCGTATAGACGCCTTCTTAGTTCATAGCTCGCAAATAGATGTCTGCAAGATTAGCCGCAGAAGTATTAGGATAACGCGACTGCACTTGGCGCAACAGTTGCTGAGCACGTGAAGCATTGCCTAACTTGTCATAGACAGTACCCAGTGAGTACATGGCATCGTCTACTTTACGGCCATCTGGGTATTGAGTTACGACTGTCTCGAAGGATTCACGTGCTTCGTTGAGCATGGCCAAATTGACATAGGCCTGCCCTTTCCAATAGTAGGCATTCGTTACGAAGCGACCGTCTGGATATAGGCGTAAATACTGATCGAACTCTGTTACGGCACGCTGATATTGTTCTTCCTGAAGCAAGGAATCCAATGCCATCTGGTATTGCTGTTGCTCGGAAAGAACTGTCGGCTGCAAAGGAGCTACCGCGCTGGGCACATTATTCGCTGCAACAGTAGCGCCGCCATTAGGGAAAGAGGTCACCGGCATTGGCGTGCCACCGGCCTGGATTGGGCTGGTGCTGCTTGCAGAGCCAGGAGTAGGAACCTGTGTAGCCGATGGCGTTCTTACTTGAGTGCCGGGCGAAGGGTTCTGAACTGGTATGCTCGCGCTGGGTGCAGGAGCAATTCCTGTACCTTGGGAAACTTGGGGTGATTGTGCCACTGGTGATGTGGCCATCGGCATCGCTGGAGATGCAGAGGAAATCTGTGACAAGCGAGAATCAAGATCGGTATAACGCTCCATTGACTCGCGCTGAAGATTGCGCAACTCGTAGGCCTGCTCTTCGACTAAGCCACGCACTGTCTCGAGCTCAGATCGAAGCTCACGAAACTGATCGAGTAACATAATCAACGCATCATTCGAAGAAGCATTACCCGACTGCCCTCCCGCAGGAGTTTGGCCGGGCGTAAAAGGCTGAGCCTCAACAACTCCAGCAGCGCTCATAGCACCGGCACTCAGCAAAGATGCTGGCACGGCAATTAGTAACGCTGCAAGAGTGTGCTTCATTTTCGTCGCGCCTTACTTGATTTCAACTCGACGGTTCAAACGGTATGCAGCATCAGTCTGACCAGTGTTCGCAGGACGCTCTTCACCGTAGCTGACCGTTTCGATCTGCGACAGAGAAGCACCGTTCACGACTAGGTAGTCACGGATGCTGTTAGCACGACGCTCGCCCAACGCTAGGTTGTACTCGCGTGTGCCGCGCTCGTCCGCATGACCTTCCAAACGGATACGACGACTTGAGTTTGAGGCAAGGTTACGACCGTGAATAGCTAGTACGTCGCGATCTGATGCCATGAACTCTGACACGTCGAAATCGAAGTAAAACACGGTAGTATTCAACGCGGCAGCTTCCATGCGCTGCTGAGCTTCACGCTCACGAGCCAGACGCTCAGCTTCCGCACGTGCAGCAGCTGCTGTAGTCGCATCGATACCTGAAGTATCCGCTACTGCTGGAGCTGCCATTTCTTCGTCGCCACTCGAACTACAGGCTGCAACACCCATAATTGATAAAGCAAGGATAGTTGTTCTGAAAAATTTCATGCTGTGCGTACCCACTCTGCAAACCCTCCGATAGGCTGATGCTATCAAATTTTCAAGTTTAATAACTCTAATTTAAGAACGGCGACCATGATGGTTCCCGAACATCGCCCTGCGCGGATGGTAAACGGAACTTTACACGTCCGTCAATGGAAACGGCGTCTAGGATGCCCCTTCCACCAACCTTTGTGGCGAACATTATCATACTTCCGTTCGGTGCCACGCTGGGAGATTCGTCTAGTGAAGTGTCAGTAAGGGTGATGACCCGCTGTGTCTCAATATTGAAGATCGCTATGCTATAGCTATTATCTTCGCGGGTGTCACGTCTGACGTGGACAAGATTCTTGCCGTCCGGCAAAAAACGTCCCTTCGAGCAATAAAAGCAATCGAAGGTCAACCGCTCGGGGAAGCCTCCGGTAATAGGTACTTGATAGATCTGTGGCTGTCCGGTGCGGTCAGAGGTAAAGACCACGGAGCGGCTGTCTGCTGCCCAGCTAGGCTCTGTCTCTGCGCGGGGATGATCCGTCAAACGAGTTAATTGGCTTGTCGATAGATCCATAACATAGATATCGGGGCTGCCATCTTTAGATAGCACCATCGCCAACTTCGAGCCATCCGGCGACCAAACTGGCGAGCTGTTGATACCTGGGAAATCTGTAATCTGGCGGCGCTGTCCAGTCGCGATCTCCTGAATATAGATGCGTGGCAGATTAGTCTCGAAAGACAGGTAGGCGATCTGACTGCCATCTGGTGACCAAGCTGGGGACATTAGGGGCTCTTGCGACTCCACCAAGACCTGCGAGCGATGACCGTCGTAGTCAGACTTCTCGATGCGGTAATACGTTAGCTCTGGCGAAACAAATTGCCCGGACACATAGAGAATCTCTGTAGAGAAGGCGCCACGCGTGCCGGTCACTTGCTGATAAACCACATTGCTTATTTCATGTGCGATATCGCGTAATTGGCTAACGCTGCCGGTGAGCACCTCACCGATCAACTTCTGCTCGCGCGCTACGTCGAAGAACTCGTATTGTACTTGTACCAGCTGGCTGCCTGGAGAATGGGTAATCTTGCCGACTAATAGATAGTCCTGGGCAAGGATGCGCCAGTCACGGAAGAACACCTCGGCTGCCTCATCGGGCATGCTGAGCATATTGCTAGGCGGCAATGCTCGGAACTCGCCTACTTGCTGGAGGTCAGCGGAGACCACCGCGCCAATGTCTTCGGCTAGTGGGCTAGTGCCTTCCCATGAGAATGGCACAACGGCTATCGGAATAGGATTGTCGACACCTTGAGTAATCTCAATGTTCAATTCTGCCGCTACCGCTATTTTCGAGAAAATAAGCCCGAGCAAGAATATGTGTCGCAATGTCCTCATTAGTTCAGCAAATCCTGTGGTCTAAACGTTAACAAAAAAGATCTAAAATTACGGTCAAACAATCGTGTATCCATGCCCTGCAATTCTGTAAAGCGGCGCACCTTTAACACTGCGCTCTCTGCGGCGCGGTCGAAGGCGAAATCGCCACTAGACTGCACTATCGCAACATCTAACACATCACCTGTGGGCACCATGGTGATGCGCAGCACCACAACCATACCATTTCTTGCACTCGGTGGTCGTGACCAGTTCTGCTGAACTAGGTCGTGGATCACCGCGGAATACGCCATCACGAATTCCGCATCTGTTCTCGCCGCCTCTCCGGCCGCCGCATCTTGCTGCGCTTGCAAGGCTTGCTGTTGGCGCAGCTGTTCTTGCCTTTGCGCCTCTTGCTGCGCCGCCAACTCTTGCTGGCGTTTCTGCTCTGCTTCGCGCTTCTGCTGCTCTTCGCGCTGCTTCTGCTGCTCTGCCAATTGGCGTTGTTCCGCCTGGCGCTTTTCCTGTTCCTGGCGCTGCTGTAGCTCCGCGCGCTGCTGCTGCGCTACCTGCTCCGCCTCACGGCGCTGTTGCTCTTCGCGGCGCTGTGTCTCGGCGCGGGCCTGCTCCTGGCGACGCTGTTCTTCGCGGCGCTGATCCTGTACTCGCTGCGCCTGCTGTTGACGCTGCAGCTCCGCGTTCTTCGCTTGCGGATTCTCGGCCACCAATAAGGCCTTTACCGCTGGAGGCCTAACCACATCGATCACTTCTGTATTCGCCAGCTGAAAATAAAACAGCGCGAAGAAGATCAACCCATGCAATAGCATGGCGAAGAAGACCGAAACTGGATACCCATTAAAAACTGTCACAGCGCGAATAAACTATTCCAATGGTTTCGTGATCAAATTGGGACTGGCCACACCTGCCGCTTGCAGCACCGTCATCAAACTGATGAACGAGCTGTAGCTGCTCTCGCCGTCGCCTTCTACGAACACTTGTATCTGTGGATTAGCGGCAACAATCTTGCTGACCTGGTCTCCCACCATTTCAAGTGCCACTGGCACCTGTTCGTCCTCTTGCGTACTACCCAAACTTATAAAAAACTCTTCGTCAGCAGTAATTGAGATTACCAATGTCTCGGCATTCTCATCGACGTCTAGCGGCTCGGAGTTCGCCTCTGGCAAATCGACCTTCAAACCCTGCTCTAACAAGGGTGCTGTCACCATGAACACGATCAACAGCACCAGCATGACATCAATGTAGGGAACTACGTTGATCTCGGCCATCGGCCTGCGGCGCTTCTTCACAATTTCCATGCTGTCTCACACACCTAATAAAGACCTGAATCTAGCGGCTTACTTACTCGGGCTGCTATATAACTGTCTATGCAGAATGCTCGAGAACTCTTCGGTAAACGTGCCATAGTTGCCAGTAATCGAATCAACCCGCGACGAGTAGCGGTTATAGGCCACTACAGCAGGGATTGCAGCGAACAGACCCATCGCCGTTGCGATCAAGGCCTCTGCGATACCTGGGGCCACCACCTGCAAACTCGCCTGGCTCTGGCTGGCCAAACTGATGAAGGAGTTCATAATCCCGATCACCGTACCAAACAAACCGATATAGGGTGTGACAGAGCCCACAGTCGCCAAAAATGTTAGATTCTTCTCAAGCTTTTCTTCTTCGCGAGAGTAAGCCACTCGCATCGCGCGCTGGGCGCCGCCCATGACCACTTCTGAGTCGAGGCCGCCTTGCTGGCGCAAGCGCATAAATTCTTTAAAGCCGGCTCTGAAGATATTCTCCATGCCGCCTGTTGGCTTATTATCTTTCTGCTGCGTGCTGCCTTCGCGGAACAGCTGGCTCAAGTCCATGCCAGACCAGAAGCGCTTCTCGAAGCTCAACATGCCCTTATCTGCCGCAGTCAACACCATCCAACGCTGTATGATCATTACCCAAGAAGTCACCGAGGCGGCCATTAGAATTAGCATGACCAATTGCACGGCAGGGGTCGCGTTTACGATCAATGCCCATACGTTTAATGACTCACCCACTACACGATCCTCTTGACTGGCGAAAAACTGGCGGCATTATAAGGTATGTTTCGCACTTCTCATACACAATCCGGTGTTTTATAAAGAGTTTTTCCGTATTTCAGACACCGTTCACACACGCAGGCATTTAACACATCTAATCTAACTTTCAACCGCTGCAATGCTGACGGACTCATGATGAATTGTGGCACAAAAAAGACAGTCTAAAAAAGACTAAATCTTAATAAAATCATGGCTTAAAGAGCTCGGTGCTTGCACCGGGAGGGGGCATGCCGAAGTGCAAATAGGCATGTGGAGTCACTACGCGCCCTCTTGGAGTGCGCATCATAAAACCTTGCTGGATTAGATAGGGCTCAAGCACGTCCTCTATAGTGTCTCGCTCTTCCGAGATTGCGGCGGCGAGACTGTCCACCCCTACCGGCCCACCGCCGAATTTTTCGATCATCGTAATCAGTAGGCGACGGTCCATATGATCGAAGCCATTGACGTCGATACTGAGCATATCCAAGGCTTGACTGGCAGAGTCTTGATTCATGACGCCATCGCACTTCATCTGTGCGAAATCGCGTACTCGGCGCAGCAGCCGGTTGGCAATACGCGGAGTGCCACGGGAGCGCCGTGCGATCTCTGCGGCGCCGTCCTCGTCGATCTCACAGCCCAAGATTGCCGCAGAGCGCGTCACGATGCGGCAAAGCTCTGCAGGGGTATAGAACTCTAGACGCTGGATTATGCCGAAGCGGTCACGCAGAGGCGAGGTTAGCAAACCGGCACGAGTAGTCGCCCCAACCAATGTGAAAGGCGGCAGATCGAGCTTAATGGAGCGCGCAGAGGGCCCTTCGCCGATCATGATATCGAGCTGATAGTCCTCCATCGCAGGATAGAGTATTTCCTCGATCGCCGGGCTTAAGCGGTGAATTTCGTCGATAAAGAGCACATCTCCCGCTTCGAGATTGGTCAACATAGCCGCCAAGTCTCCCGCTTTTTCGAGCACTGGACCGGAGGTAGTCTTGATCGCCACATCGAGTTCATTGGCGATGATGTTGGCCAGTGTAGTCTTGCCCAAACCTGGTGGCCCGAAGATCAGCACATGGTCCATCGCCTCGCTGCGATTGCGAGCAGCGCCTATGAATATCTCCATCTGCTTCTTCACTTCGTTCTGGCCGATATAATCGGCGAGCGACAAGGGTCTTATCGCGCGGTCCAGCGAACGATCATTGGAGCTGATCTCGGGGGAGATTAAACGGTCTTCTTCATTGATCATGATTGCGCCATGCTTCGCAGTGCCTGCCTAATGAGCTCATCGCTGCGTGAGATTTCGGGGTCGGCCTTAAGGGCTTTGGCAATAATACGCGTGGCCTCGGCAGGTTTATAGCCCAGCGCCACCAATGCGGTCTCGGCCTCTTGCGAGAGCTGTCGCTCCGTAGGCAGTTGCTCTTGGCCTCCACTGCTAAAGTCCGGGGTATCGATTTCCTCGCTCCACTCGCCAAGGCGATCCTTCATCTCGACGATCAGGCGCTCCGCAGTCTTACGACCTATGCCAGGCATCCGCGTCAATCCAGCAATGTCGTTTACGCGTACCGTCTTAACGAATTCGTCCACCGCCATGCCCGAGAGTATGGCCAGAGCCATCTTTGGCCCCACGCCGCTGACTTTAATCAGGCTGCGGAACATGCGTCGCTCTTGCAGGGAGTAGAAGCCATAGAGCAGCTGAGCGTCCTCACGCACCACCATATGGGTATGCAGCACCACATTCTGGCCCAGCGCTGGCAATTGATAGATGCTGCTCATCGGCACTTGCAACTCATAGCAGACGCCACGCACATCGATGAGAATGTCTGGGGCCTGCTTCTCCGCAAGTACGCCTATTAGTCTACCAATCACCTAGTCTTCTCCTAATGTTGAAGCCTGCTCTTTCGAAAGGAACGCGCACCCGCCACCTTTATTAGGCTGGCTTTGGTATTGGCATGACATATCGCAATGGCAAGCGCATCGGCCGCGTCCGCCTGCACGTCACCGGTCACGCCCAATAGTACTTTAATCATATGCTGCACTTGTGTCTTGTCGGCATTGCCATTACCAACCAGCGCCTGTTTGACCTTGCGCGGCGAATACTCGGCCACAGGAAGGTCGTGATGAAGACAGGCAACCATGGCACTGCCACGGGCTTGCCCAAGTTTCAGCGCAGAGGACACGCTCTTGCCAAGAAACACCTCTTCTATGGCGCTCTCTTGAGGGCTGAACTCTTCGATGATCTGACAGACACTATCGAAAATTTTCTTAAGGCGTTGAGGGTGGTCGACATTAGGCAGATGAATAGAGCCGCAGGTGACATACTCAAGACGATTGCCGACGGCATTAACTATGCCGTAGCCGGTGACTCGCGAGCCAGGATCGATTCCCAATATCAAGGCCATAAGCCGATTCCTAGTGTGATGCGCTCGTCGCGAGACTGACAACTTTAGAAACTAGAGTTGCGCCATAACCGCGTCAGAAATACTCGCGTTGCTGTAAACATTCTGCACGTCGTCCAAGTCTTCGAGATGGTCAACGAGTTTGAGCAATACTTCGGCCGCCTCGAGATCTAACTCGGCTTCCGTGGAGGCGACCATTGCCACCTCGGAGGATTCTATCTCCAGATCCGCCTTAGCTAGCGCGTCTTTTACCGCGCCGAAATGCTCAGGTGTAGTGACGACCTCGAGACTGCCATCATCGTGCACCACCATATCGTCGGCACCGGCCTCTAGCGCAGCCTCTAGAACTTTTTCTTCGTCGCTACCTACTTTGAAGACAATCGAGCCTTTCTTCTCGAACAAATAGGCAACTGAACCACTGGTACCGAGATTGCCCCCGAATTTTGAGAAGCCATGTCGCACTTCGGCTACTGTGCGGTTCTTGTTGTCAGTCAGGGTTTCGATCAGGATTGCAACGCCGCCCGGACCGTAGCCTTCGTAGACTAATTCTTCGAGATTGTCGCTATCTGCCGTACCCGCGCCACGCGCGATCGCCCGATCAACGGTGTCCCGCGTCATATTGGCGCCAAGTGCCTTATCTACAGCGGCGCGCAGGCGTGGGTTGTCAGCGACATGCTCGCCGCCCAACTTGGCGGCGACTGTCAGCTCGCGAATTAGCTTAGTAAACACCTTGGCGCGCTTGGCGTCTTGCCCTGCCTTGCGGTGTTTGATATTGGCCCATTTACTGTGCCCAGCCATTGGAACCTCGCCCTCTTACTCTGCTTTAGCCTGACGAATCTGGATATTCAGTTCGCGTAACTGCTTCGCAGACACCAAGCCCGGCGCGTCGGTCAGAGGACAGGCCGCTGACTGAGTTTTCGGGAAGGCAATGACTTCACGGATAGAGCTTGCACCAGTCATCAGCATGATCAGTCGATCTAAACCGAAGGCTAAGCCGCCGTGGGGAGGACAGCCATAAGAGAGTGCCGAGAGTAGGAAGCCGAACTTCTCCTCTGCTTCTTCCTCTTCGATACCGAGGATGCGGAACACCGACTGCTGCATCGATGGCTGGTTTATCCTGATAGAACCGCCGCCTAACTCGGTGCCATTAAGCACCATGTCATAGGCGCGCGAAAGCGCATTTGCTGGATCGCTCTTGAGCTCTTCAACGCTGCAAGAAGGCGCCGTAAACGGGTGGTGAATAGCAGTTAGGCCGCCATCGCTTGTCTCTTCGAACATTGGGAAATCGACTACCCATAGTGGTGCCCACTCGCCCTTCACCATGCCCATGTCTGCGCCCACTTTGAGGCGTAGTGCACCGATGGACTCGTTCACAATCTTGGTCTTGTCTGCCCCGAAGAAAATCAGGTCGCCGGTCTCGGCTTCCAAGCGTGCCAAAACGTCTTTAACGACATCCTCTGGCATGAATTTCAGGATAGGAGACTGCAGGCCTTCAGTGCCGGCTGCGAGATCATTGATCTTGATCCAGGCAAGACCTTTGGCGCCATAGATAGAGATGAATTTAGTATAGTCATCAATCTCTTTACGACTCAGGCGCACGCCACCGGGTACACGCAGTGCTACGACTCGCGAGCCTGGATCATTAGCGGGACCATTGAATACCTTGAAATCCACGTTCTTCATGAGATCGGCGATATCCACCAATTCCATGTCGATACGCAGGTCCGGCTTGTCCGAGCCAAAACGACGCATCGCATCGGCGAACGTCATTCTAGGGAAATCACCAAGGTCCACATCTAGATGTTTCTGGAATATCTGTCGAATCATTTTCTCGGTGATCTGCATGATCTGCTCTTCATTCATGAACGATGTTTCAATATCGATCTGAGTGAATTCTGGCTGGCGATCTGCGCGCAAATCTTCGTCGCGGAAACACTTCGCGATCTGATAATAACGGTCCATGCCTGCGGCCATCAGGATCTGTTTAAACAGCTGTGGCGACTGTGGCAAAGCGAAAAAACGACCCTGATGTGTGCGGCTAGGCACGAGGTAATCGCGCGCGCCCTCGGGTGTCGCCTTCGTTAGTAGCGGCGTCTCGATATCGAGAAAACCGTTGTCATCTAAGTAGTTACGAATAGAGTTGGAGACCTTGGAGCGAAAGCGCAGACGCTCAGCCATCTCTGGGCGGCGCAGGTCGATATAACGGTAACGAAGACGAATGTCCTCGCCCACTTCGGCATGCTCGTCTAATTGAAAAGGAGGTGTCTTGGCAGCGTTGAGCACTTCCACTTGCTTGCCCAATACTTCGATGCGACCAGTGCCCATAACCTCATTGCTAGTGCCTTCCGGACGCAGGCGCACGATACCAGTGATCTTGAGAACGAACTCATTACGAACAGTCTCCGCTATCGCGAAGCTCTCCTTGGTATCGGGATCGATTACGATCTGCGCGATGCCCTCGAGGTCTCGTAAGTCTATGAAGATAACCCCGCCATGATCGCGGCGTCGATGTGCCCATCCGCATAGGACCACTTCTTGGCCTACGTGTTCTTCGTTTAGTTCTCCGCAATAATGGCTGCGCATAGCTTTATCCTGTAAGTATTCTTTAGTAGATGTCTTTCGCTCTTCAAACTCGCCTAGTCGGCAGGCAGGCTAAGCGCTGGGTGTACTGGCTGCCGGAGGAGCCTTGGATTCCGTTGCTGCCTTCGGGGCAGTTGTCTGTGCTGGGGCATCCTGCGCCCCATGGCGTTTCGCACCAGTCTTGAAATCGGTCTCATACCAGCCGCCGCCCTTTAGACGAAAGCTGCTTGCGGAGACTAATTTTGTCAAGCCTTGCTCATGGCAGTTGGGGCACTCGCGAAGTGGCGCGTCGCTGATCTTCTGCAACGCTTCCAGACGATTACCACAGTCTTTGCACTGATACTCGTAAATTGGCATAGCGCCAAAATCCTCTTCGATTCAATTTATCTAGCAAACGCCGAGCTTGAAGCTTACATTACGCATCCGGGCCTAAGCCCTGCCTAATTCCAATTCAGCCCAATCCGGCCCTTCCGAAAACCGGGCATTATACCTCAGCTCGAAATCAACTGGCATCCCTATCGGCGCGATTCGCGCACTATAATTTACGGTATTTGTGCAATTAAGGGGCGAACTGATTTTAGCCTTGATCTCAATCACAAAACTTGTAGATTAGTGCTTGCGGCTAAATGGCAAAAGCTTTATAAATAGAGCCCCACAAAGGTGTAAGGAAATCTGAGTACGCCTAAGAATAAAAAGCAGGAAGATATCCTGGGGTTCTCCCCTTATGCGGGAGCAACATAAGAAACAAATTCACTTATAAAAGAGACATGGGCATGGCTGTAGCAAAAACTGTATCAAAAACTCCGAAGAAAGCATCCACTCCAGCGCGTAAGAGCTCTGCGATTCAGCAGAAATATACTAAGACAGCGATTCTGAATGAGATTTCAGAGAACACTGATCTTACAAAGAAGCAAATTTCAGAAGTCCTCGACGAATTGTCACTCATCATTGAGCGCCACCTAAAGAAGCGTGCCGTTGGCGAGTTCACTCTACCGGGCCTACTCAAGATTAAGTCTGTGACGCGCCCTGCACGTCCAGCACGCAAGAATGTACCCAACCCATTCAAGCCGGGTGAGTTCATGGACATTCCTAAGAAGCCTGCGAGCACACGTGTAAAAATTCTGCCTCTGAAAAAGCTCAAAGAATTCGCACTGTAAATTGGCTAAGTAACAACGGGCCTACGCCACTGCCTTATGGGGCCAGACGTAGAAGTCCTTTATCAGATCCACGCAAAGGCAGCCCTAGGGCTGCTTTTCGCATTTTAAGGTTCGTCTAAATGATTCGTGCTAGTCAGTATCTCATCGCCACTCTTAAAGAGACTCCCACCGACGCGGAAGTCGTCAGCCATCAACTCATGGTGCGCGCGGGTCTCATCCGCAAACTCGCCACCGGCTTGTACACTTGGTTGCCGGCTGGCCTTCGAGTGCTGCACAAGGTCACCGCCGTAGTAAGGGAGGAGATGAACCGCGCTGGTGCCATGGAGGTCTCCATGCCCGTGGTGCAATCTGCAGATCTTTGGATAGAGTCTGGCCGCTGGGACAAGATGGGCCCAGAGCTACTGCGCTTCG
>CAXBOY010000076.1:0-14352 GCA_963977405.1 uncultured Gammaproteobacteria bacterium | reverse complement strand
GGCAGCGTACAAGCTTGGCTGGAAACCCAACTATAAAATTCATGACAAAGGCAGTGCGTCGCGCTAGGGAGAGGAAACGGACTTTCCACATGCGCTTGCAAAGCAAACTGCAATTTTGTTTAATTTGCACCCGTTTTAAACTATGAAAAGAAAATGGCACTATACGTTCAAAAATTTGGTGGTACTTCTGTAGGAACAACTGAGCGCATCGAGGCTGTCGCCGATCGCGTCATTGCCACGAAAAAGGCGGGTCACGACGTCGTCGTAGTCGTCTCGGCTATGAGTGGCGAGACTAATCGATTATTAGACCTTGCCAACGCGCTTGACGAACAACCCTCTGCACGCGAAATGGATGTGTTGCTCTCCACTGGTGAGCAAGTGACCATCGCGTTGCTCAGCATCGCCCTCCAAAAGCGTGGGTGCAAGGCGCGCTCGTTTACAGGTGGTCAGGTCCGTATTCTAACCGACGAGTCGCATACCCGCGCCCGCATCAAAGAGATCGACGACAAGAATATTCGTCGTGAACTTGCCGAAGGTAATGTCGTGGTGGTGGCCGGTTTCCAAGGCATCGATGAGGCTGGCAACATCACTACGCTAGGCCGTGGTGGCTCGGATACCTCTGCCGTGGCGCTTGCAGCCGCACTCAAGGCAGACGAGTGCCAGATCTACACCGACGTGAAGGGTGTGTACACCACCGATCCGCGAGTGGTTGAGGATGCACGCTTACTGCGTACAATTACGTTCGAAGAAATGCTGGAACTGGCGAGTCTTGGCGCAAAAATTTTGCAGATTCGCTCTGTGGAATTTGCCGGGAAATATAAGGTTCCCTTGCGCGTGCTTTCCAGCTTTGAAGACGACCCAGGCACATTAATCAGTTTAGAGGATGAAAACGAAATGGAAGCTCCCATTATCTCGGGTATTGCATTCACGAGAGACGAGGCAAAAGTTACTGTCTCTGGAGTGCCTGATGTCCCCGGAATCGCTTACCGCGTAATCGGCCCTGTCAGTGACGCTGGCATTGAGGTCGACGTAATCGTGCAGAACGTTTCTGCCGATGGCACTACCGATATTACTTTCACGGTAAAGCGTGCGGACAGCGAACAAGTTCGTCAGATTATCGGTCGTATAGGTGAGGACGTGAAAGCCCGCGATGTTGCCCTAGATAAGAAGATTGCTAAGATCTCTTTGGTAGGGGTAGGAATGCGTTCTCATGCCGGTATCGCCAGTAAGATGTTCCAGACTCTTGCTAATGAGTCGATTAATATCCAGATTATTACCACGTCAGAGATTAAGATATCGGTAGTGATCGACGAGAAGTACCTCGAACTTGCTGTGCGAGCACTGCACAGTGCGTTTGAGCTAGGAGACGAGGAAAAGAGCTGAATCTAGGCTCTGTTTTCTCTAGTTTGCCGTTAGTGCTTGATGTACAGAGCTTGTCTGTTTGCGCCAGGGGTGGGAGCGTATCGATATACGAGTTTTTCTCTATTTTCGTTGCGAGGTAAATAGACGTAAGCTAATGCTACATCTGAGTGTGAAATTCCAGCGTATACTCAATTAGAGTACAGCGGGATATACAAGGACACAGAAGCAGGAAAGGAGAAGCAACATGTTGATTTTAACTAGGCGTATTGGTGAGACATTGATGGTTGGTGACGACGTTACCGTGACCGTGCTAGGTGTCAAAGGCAATCAAGTGCGCATAGGTGTAAACGCCCCAAAGGATGTCGCAGTGCACCGCGAAGAGATATATCAACGCATTCAGAAAGAGCGTGATTCAGAGACAACCGAGCCCACTGAAAAGGAGTGAGCAAATAAAGCCCGATTCCACTGCCATTTAACATGATGTGTGGTATTATTGCGCGCGTTTTTGGAGAGATGGCCGAGTGGCTGAAGGCGCACCCCTGCTAAGGGTGTATAGGCTAATCCCCTATCGAGGGTTCGAATCCCTCTCTCTCCGCCATATAAGAAATCCCCTGTAGCGTGACGCAACGCTGCCCTCGAAAAGACCTACTTTAGGTCAACAAGAGAGAGGGGTTCGAACCCGACAGAGGGTTTGATCGATTGCGCCAGCAATCGAAGACAAGCGCAAAGCGCGCAGCCCCAAGGGTTACAACAGCCCAAAGGCTGTTGTAATCAATCCCTCCCCCAACACCACACCAATCGCAAGCAAAGCCCACCACAAAACCCGATCAAGCCCCAAAACTATCAATCCCCCAACCAATCCCCAATAAAAAACCAAACTCCGCAAGAAAACAAACGCCCCCACCAACCACTCCCCAAACCCGGGATTGATAACCAGCAATGCCCGAAGGGCGAGCGGGCAGAACACATCAAACCCACAAACAAGCGCCTTCGCCAAACCAGCAATGCCCGAAGGGCGAGCGAGACGCGGCACTAAAGCCACAAGCGAAATGCCACACCAATAACCAGCAATGCCCAAACGGCGAGCGACTCCCACCTACAGACCCCCGCGAAAAACCCCAAAAGTGCCAACTCTTCCTCAATTTTCCACTGCAAACCGATCCATTTCTTGAAGGCAAAAACAAGAACTTGCTACCGTGCCCAGATAAACATGCTTATTAAGGAGGCACATATGGAAAGCGAAATTGGTTTAGCTGCCATTGCCTTAAGATTGATTTTGGCGTGCTTCTTGGGAGGAGTGATTGGGATCGAGCGAGAGTTTAAAAACCGGCCAGCGGGGCTACGAACTCATATTCTAACCTCGTTAGCGGCGGCCCTATTTACGATAATGGCGATTGAGCTCAGCTTCGCTCTTGCCGATGATCAGAGGAATATCCAAGCCGACCCAATCCGTATCATCGAAGCGGTTACTGCTGGGGTGGCATTTCTAGCTGCGGGCACGATAATCACAAGGCAGGACAATGTGTCCGGACTAACGACTGGTGCGGGAATGTGGCTAGCTGGTGCTATCGGAATCGCTACAGGCGCCGGCTATTATATTGTCGCGGCAATGACGACGGGATTGGCATTAATCATTTTCGTTATTTTAAACAGCGTAGTTTTGCTGTTAAAAAAGTCTGAATGAGCTCGAAGGGCGCGGTTAATTTCGATTGAATGCCCGATTATCAAAAATCCAAGGATTCGCTTACTTAGAGTGGTTTTTGTGATGCTATCGTAATTTTCAATGTTCTTCTCTAGCAATGGAGGGTGGGCTTTGCGTTAGAGTTAAGTTGCAACTGCGAGATAAAGGGCTTAACAGATTTAAGGTCGTTGGGTTGCTGAGATCGACAAAGCAATCAACGAATAATTTTAAATTACCTTTTTCGTGTAGTTGCTTAAGTCAAAGATGATCATTGAAAAAGGAGATAGTCAATGAACGAGAATACACTCAAAGGCAATTGGAAGCAGGTCAAAGGTAAGGTTCAAAAGAAATGGGGCGAACTTACTGATGACGAACTTGATCAAATAAACGGCAATCGTAAAATCCTTGTCGGAAAAATTCAAGAAAAGTACGGGCACGCAAAAGATGACATCGAGCGTGAAATCTCTAGGCTCGAATCTGGTTACTAAGGCCTAGGATTGAAACCAAGACCGTCAGACTTTGTTTGGCGGTCTTAGTTTTCCTGCCAATTGACTACAGTTCCTGTTTAAGCGGGTCTAGCGATTTCCCGCCATACTAAAACCTACCTTGTTTCTAATCCAACTCCTATGACACCATACCTAGGCACTTCATAATCACAAGAAGCCCCGTCCTAGAGGTTCGTCCATGAGACACTTGATTTCCAAGCTCCCTGTCGCCCTTTGCCTACTATTGTCTATCGCAACGAGTCCCGCTATGGCCCAGACACAGACCGATACCGCCATCGTTCCCTTTGAGATCCACATTCCGGACGCCGATATTGCCGATCTCAAGGCACGCTTAGCCAATGCCCGCTTGCCCGCGCAGATACCCGGTACTGGCTGGGAATACGGTACCAACGCTACCTATTTGAAGGAACTCGTCGACTATTGGCTCAACGATTTCGACTGGCGTGCGCAGGAAGCTGAACTGAATGAGTTTGCGCAATTCAAAACCAATATCGATGGCCTGCCAATTCACTTCATTCATGTGCGGGCTGAAAATCCTGATGCTATGCCGCTGCTGATTACCCATGGCTGGCCCGGCTCCTTCGTCGAGTTTCGCAAGATCATCGGTCCGCTGACCCATCCTGAGCAATATGGCGGCAATGCTGAAGATGCTTTTCATGTAGTGATCCCGTCCCTGCCAGGTTTTGGCTTTTCAGGAGAACCACAAGAGCGTGGTTATAATCCTGAGCGCATGGCTCATGTGCTGGCAGCTCTTATGCAACGCCTTGGCTATGAACACTATGGTGCACAAGGTGGTGACTGGGGCGCCATTATCAATCGTGTGCACGCGGCGCGTTACCCCGAGCGCATGATTGGTCTGCATTCCAACTTCGTGTTAGCTGGACCTCCCGAGGACCCCGCTATTCGTGCCGCAGTTCCAGCGGCGGAGACCGAGGCCCGTGAAGCTAGGGCTGCCTTTATGCTCAATGAAGTGGGTTATCAGCAGATTCAGGGCACTAAGCCACAATCCCTCGGCGTGGCATTGAACGATTCGCCAGCGGGACTAGCCGCGTGGATAGTTGAAAAATTCCATGGGTGGAGCGACATCGATCAGCAGAGTATAGATGGTCTCGATGCGAAGTTTACGAAGGATGAAATCCTCACTGATATTAGCGTGTATTGGTTCACCGCTAGCATTACCGCTTCGACACGTATCTATTATGAGAGCCGTAACTTCCCGGCGAGCGAGCCGACAGGTTTTGTCACAGTGCCTACTGCAGGTGCGATCTTCCCAGCAGAGATTTACGTCACCCCCAGATTATGGGCGGAGGCGTCGTATAATATTGTGCGTTGGACGCCCATGCCCCGAGGCGGCCATTTTGCTGCGATGGAAGAACCCGAGCTTCTACTAGAGGATGTCCGAGCCTTCTTTAGAAGCCTTCGTTAAAGGTCTTACATAAGCCTATGTTTTTAGTCTGCTCCAATCGTGTGGAGGTGTTGCATGCCCAGTTGGCGCAGCTACTCCAAGACACGCCTCTGCGTGATCCATTTCAAGCCGAGGTGATCTTAGTGCCCGGCAATGCAATGGCGCGTTGGGTTAACTTGCACCTTGGTATGGCCCACGGTGTGGCGGCGAACATAGACTATCCACTCCCCGCGGCTTGGATATGGAGTCTCGCCGCAACGGTTAATACGCAAAGCAATCAGAGTGGCGAAGATCCGCTCTCTCGTGACCGCGCTGCATGGCGCCTGTTTGCACTTCTACCGGATTTGCTCGACCAGCCCGAGTTTGTTCAGTTGCAGCACTACTTGCGCGACGATGCGCAGGGGGTGAAGCGCTGGCAATTGGCCCAGCGTCTGGCGGATGTTTACGATCGCTATCAATACTATCGCCCAGACTGGATTCGGGCTTGGAGTGAGGGGCGCAGCACCGATTCGATGCGCAGTGCCGAGCTAGCGCCGTGGCAGGGGCCCTTATGGCGCGCGCTAATACACGATTGTCCCGACAACCATCGAGTGGCCTTGATCGACAAACTGCTTGCGGCATTACAATCGCCTAGCGAACAGACTCGAGTCTTAGCAATGCTACCCGAGCGGATAATTTGCTTCGCACTGTCTAGTCTGCCCCCTCTATTTGTGCAGGTGCTGCAGGCCCTCTCTGCCCACTTAAACATCTATCTGTTTCAGCATAGTCCGACGGATCAGTATTGGGCAGATTTGCGCAGTAAGAAGGCGCTCGCGCGCACGCGCCTGACGAATCCCGAAGAGGCAAATTACTACGAGACCGGTAACGAACTACTGGCTTCGTGGGGGCGCCAAGGGCAGGCCTTCCAAGATCTGTTGCTCAGTGAGGACAGCCTCAATGCTGTGCACTTGGAGGAATATGCCGACCCCGGTTCGGTAATGCTTTTACATCGGGTTCAGCGGGATATCCTTACCTTAAATGACGAGCCTGAGACAGTCCTTAGTGATGACTCCATCGAACTCAGTGTGTGCCATAGCGCGATGCGCGAATGCCAGGTCTTGCATGATCGAATCCTCGCAGCGTTGGATAGCGACACCAGCCTGAAGCCCGAAGATATCCTCGTGATGATCCCAGAGATTAGCCGTTATGCTCCTTATGTCGAAGCGGTTTTCCGCTACGACGAAGGTTCGGGTCGCCCGTTTGTACCGTGGAACTTATCAGACATCACGATTGCCGATGAACATCCGTTGATTCGCGTATTCCTGCGCCTGCTGTCGCTACCAAGTTCGCGTTTCACTTTCTCTGAACTGGCCTCCTATCTCGAGGTGCCACAGATCGCCGCGCAGTTCTCGCTCGAGGGCAAGGTTCAGGAAGATGTATTGACGATGCTGCGCGAGAGTGAGGTGCGTTGGGGTTTAGATGGCGCGCATAAGAACTCATTGCATCTTCCAGAAACGGAACAGAATACTTGGGCGCACGGCATCGATCGACTTCTCGCGGGCTATGCGATGGGCGACTCCCTCTACTGGGAAGGCGTGGCACCATTAGAAGGGGCGAGCGGAGGCAATGCGGCGGCGCTCGGTCGTTTCTGCGCTTTGCTTGAAGTCTTGAAACATTGGCACCTACACTTACGGCAATCGCGATCAATGTCTCAGTGGCAAGATGCCCTCAATGCGATGATCGACGCACTGTTCGGCGTTGTGCGCGACGAAGACGATAAGCTACAGCAGATTCGCGATGCCCTCGATACGCTGACAGAGCAAGCCGAGGAGCAGGTGCTGAGTATCGAACTGCTGGGGCTGTGTCTTGAGCAGAGTCTTGGTACTCGTACACAACACAATCGCTACTTTAGTGGTGGCGTAAGTATTTGCGGTATGCGACCGATGCGCAGCCTGCCGTTCAAGATGATTTGTGTCTTGGGCATGAATGACGCGGCGTTTCCGCGTCGTGAGCAGGCGCAGTCTTTTGATGGCATGGCAGCACAATGGCGACCGGGTGACCCACGCAAAGCCGACGAGGATCGTTACCTGTTACTTGAGACATTGTTGTGCGCACGCGAAAGGCTCTATCTCAGCTACACCGGAAAGAGCTTAAAAGATAATAGCGAACAGCAACCCTCGGTGCTGTTGCGGGAGTTTCTCGACTTTGTAGACCTGCACTACCGACTGCCTTTCAATGAAGACCAAGAGATAGAAAGTACGCCGCCTTCGATGAGTAGTTGTTTGACGACGGAGTATCCGATGCAGCCCTTCAGTGCTCGCCAGTTCGGTAGCGCAATGGAGGAGCGCAAACACAGCTACGATTCCTGGTGGTGTGCAATTGCGCAGAGCTTGGAAGACCGCGCGCACGCGCCAGTCGCAGTGGGCGAGTCCGCTTGGCCCACGCAGAGGCTAGCAGCCACCGAAGGCGCTTTTGATCAGCTAGAGTTGCATCGTCTTGTTCGCTTTCTGCAGCATCCTAGCAAGACCTTTTTCAACACCCGGCTTGGCATTTATCTGCAGGAAGAGCAGTCGAATGAAGACGAGGAGAATTTCAATCTCAACGGCTTGCAGACTTGGCAGATGCAAACCGATTATCTTGCACGGTTGTTATCAGGTCAGCAGCAGGACGTAGACTCACTACTAACTCTGTACGAGGCACAGGGCACATTGCCCCACGGCGCCATGGCGACACAGGCCTTTGAACAAATTGAAGAAGAGGCTGCCAGCCTGCTTGAGCGCTTGGCGCCTTATCAAGGGCTTGCGAGCACTCCGGTGTCTGTCGCACTAAAATGTGCAGTAGCCGAAACAGAGCAGCACATTAATGAGGTTCTGCTCAGCGGCCAAGTCACAGGCTATAGGCCGGGTATAGGACTACTGCATTACTCGCCATCTAAGTTGAAGCCCAAACATCAACTTGCGCTATGGATCGAACATTTAGCCCTTTGCGCTGCAGGTGTACTCAAGGTGGGGCAGCAAAGCGTTTTGATCGCCAAAGATGCAGAGCGCGTCTTCCAAGTGCTGGAACCTAGCGAGGCGCTGTCGATGTTAAGCGGCTTTGTCGCTCTCTATCGAGAGGGCCTTTCTCGGCCTTTGCCTCTGTTCCCTAGTGCGAGCTATGAGTTGGCCTTGAATAACGATGAGATAGCACTGAAGAAGGCCCGTAAACTCTGGGCAGGCAGCGAGTGGGATGTCGCGACTCCGGATAGTCGCGACTCCTATGTTGCACTCGCGCATCGCGGTTGCGTCGAGGATCCGCTCGAACTCGAGGAACACCTAAGACTTTCACAGTTGGTATATGGCCCGCTGCGACAGATGGGGGAGCCGACATGAGTGACAAGCCTCTTATCCTAGACGCCGAGCAGACCCTGCGTTTGCCATTGGCCGGTGTGAAGCTCATCGAGGCGAGCGCCGGTACGGGCAAGACCTATGCCATCAGTAATCTCTATCTGCGTTATGTCCTAGCCGGTTTTCAAGTAAGCCAAATTCTTGTGGTGACCTTCACTAACGCCGCAACAGAGGAGTTGCGGGGGCGCATTCGCAAACGCTTGCACGAAGCGCAGCGGGCTCTGGAGCAGGCACAAGCAGAAAACAAAATTCCTGAGGATGATTTCCTCGCAGCCTGGCTGAAAGACTTAGCTGCAGGAGATGGGGCACAACGCGAGGCGGCATTGTCGCGCCTGCGCTATGCAGTGCGCAGCATGGAAGAGGCTGCCATCTTTACGATCAATGGCTTCTGCCAGCGCGCATTGACCGAACATGCCTTTAGCAGTGGGCAATCGTTTCAGCTGGAATTAACCCGAGATGACGACACGCTCTGGCAGGACGCGCTCAAGGATTGGTGGCGCCGCACAGTCTACCCTCTGTCGGCGGAAGGGCTCGCGTTGTTTAGTAGTGTATTCCCATCGCTGAGTAAGTTGATGGAGGCGCAGGTCGTCCTGCGTCACGCGCAAGATAAGCGTCTTGTTCCCAAGTCCACTGACAGCCTAGATCATATCTATGCGCAATGGCAGAGCGTACAAGGGGACTTGCTTGGCTTGGGCGTGCAATGGGTCGCAGATAGAGAACGCTACAGCGAAATACTAAACACTTCGAAGGTCTTGGCACGCAATGCGAAATCGGGTTACCGGCTTGCAGAGTTGACGCTATCGCTACAGCGGCTCGATACTTACTTCGCGTCCGGTCCATGGTTCGCTATTCCTCCGGCCCTTGAGTTGTTGAGTGCACAGTATCTTCAAGAGAACTCTAAACCCACGCAAATAGGCAAGGACAAGGCGCTCGAAGATCCTTTTTTCACCGATTGTGAGCGCGTTTGGAACAGGGTCTTGCAAGTACGGGAACTGCTGAGGATGAGCGCCGTGCAAAGGGCTACTGAACAGGCACGTGTGCAGATGGAGGAGCAGAAGGCGCTCAGTCGCACACTCACTTACCACGATCAACTGTCGCGACTGCGTGATGCGCTAGCAGCCCCTGCCGGTGAAGACCTGGCGCAAGTACTACGCACGAACTTTCCCGTAGCAATGATCGATGAGTTCCAAGATACCGACGATTTGCAATACGAAATATTCAGGCGCCTCTACCTGCCGAAACAGTTCGGAGTCGAGCTCGCCGAGGCTTCGGCGGACACGTTAGCCATGATTATGATCGGTGATCCGAAGCAGGCGATCTATAGTTTTCGCGGTGGCGATATCTTTGCCTATGCTAAGGCGCGTCGCGATGTGGGCGAGCAGCGTTATACCTTGGCTACGAACTGGCGATCTGTGCCGGAGCTGATCGATGCTGTGAATCAAGTGTTTATGTGTCGTGAGGCGCCGTTCGTCTATGACGACATCATTGACTTCCAGCCAGTACAAGCGGCCGACAAAACGCATAAACCTCTTCTGATCGATGGCTGGCAGACACCCGCGTTTAGCTTCTGGCAGTTTGGATTAGAGGAAAGCACGCAGGGCGCTAATAAGAATACATTGGAGCAGAGAATCTGCGACGCCGTTACTGATGAAATCGCTAGCCTGATTGTAGGAGGGCGCAGTGGCACGACCCTGCTGGGGGACAAGCCAGTGGTATCGGGTGATATCGCCGTGTTGGTGCGCAATGGCTACGAAGGCGTTCGCGTGCGTCAGGCGCTGCAGCGGCGTGGCGTTGATGCAGTGACGGTCGGGCGGGACACGGTGTTCGAGAGCGCCGAGGCAAACGCTTTATACATGCTGCTTGAGGCGGTTGTACACTATCAAGACCGAAGTGTGTTACGCGCGGCATTGAGCAGCGATCTGCTTGGTTTAGACTATGCCGTCATCGCGGCAACGGTAGATTCCCCTAATGCTTGGTTGGAATGGGCGCAGCAAATGCGCAGCCTCCACTCGCAATGGGGGCAGCGTGGCTTCATGGCGATGTTTTACTCACTTTTGCAACGCCTCGAGTTAGCGCAGCGACTTGCGGAACAGGCAGACTCGGAGCGGCGCCTGACAAACCTATTGCATCTGGGTGAACTGCTCCAGCAGACCTCGCGAGGTTTACCTGGCTTCGAGTCTTTACTCAGCTGGTTTCATGAGCAGTTGCAGGACAGTGAAGACGACGAGACACAGTTGCGTCTTGAAAGCGATGAGGCGCTAGTGAAGATCGTGACGATTCACGCAAGTAAGGGGCTGGAATACCCTATCGCTTTCGTACCCTTTCTGTGGGCAAGCAAGCCTCGACAGGCAGATCAAAAACTACGCCATGGGCTTGGCTTTCATAACGATTTAGGAGAGTCGTGTCTAGCATTGGATACCGAGGCTATCGCGGGCAATCTCTACGCGGCAGAGAAAGAGAGGCTTGCCGAGGATGTGCGCTTAGTCTATGTGGCACTCACTCGCGCGCGCGCTAAACTCTATTGCGTGTGGGGCGCTGCAGAGGGGAGATCGAATCCCGCGTGCTCTGCGCTTGCCTGGTTGTTGAATCCGCTGCAGACTCCTGCACAATTGGCGACATCGTTACCCAATGCCCCACTAGATGCCGAGATCGTCAGCAGCGCGCTAGAGTCATTAGCAAGCCAAGCGGGCGGTAATATCCAGTGTCAGCCCTTGCCTATTTCTCTAGTGCCCGTGCAGGCAAGGATGTCGAGCGATGCGGCCGCACAATTACAGGCCCGGAGTTTTAACGGCAGTATCGCCAACGATTGGCGCATAAGCAGTTTCAGTAGCCTTACTCGGGAAGTTCACCAGCCCCCCATCGCACGCAGCGTCGCCCAGAGTGATGACGCAATTCTACAATTCACCGCTGGCGCGCAGGTGGGCTTGTTTCTCCACGACATGCTAGAGCATATGGATTTTGGTGCAGATATTAGTGAACAGGCAGTGGTCTTGAATAAGCGCTTTGCGAAGAAGTACGGTTTCGTTCCGGAGCAGCAAGAGCAGCTGATCGCTATGTGGATGCATAACATCGTGACTACGCCGCTGAACGACACGGGATTAAACCTAGCCTCATTAGGAGCAAGCAAGCGTTTGAGCGAGCTGGAGTTCGACCTAGGGATAAACCGCGTGGAGGTAACGGAACTAAACCGTGTAATAGGCACATGGGCAGGCAGAGCGCTTGATTCTCTCTCAATCGATGACTTTCGCGGCATGATTACGGGTTTTATCGATCTTGTGTTCGAACATGAAGGGCGTTTCTATATTGCCGACTACAAGAGTAATTTACTTGGTCTACACCTCTCCGATTACGCACCAGAGGCATTGAAAAAAGCGATGTTCGACCGGCGCTATGACCTGCAGTATCTACTTTATATTTTAGCACTGCATCGCTATTTGCAGCAGCGCGTGCCGCATTATCATTATGATCAACATATGGGAGGTGCCTACTATCTTTTCTTGCGAGGCATGCGTCCTGAGCAAGGTCCGCGCTACGGAGTGTTTTTCGATCTGCCTCCGCATTCTTTAATCGACGAATTAGACCAGCGCATCTTTGGGATCTATCCTCAGGCGGAGTCATCGCGATGAGCCTTCTGAGTGAATTGCTAAAGTCTGGAGCTTTAAGCCCTTTGAGTGTAGCGTTCGCGCGGTTCGTCGCACGCCATGGCGATCATGGTGAGGACGATCTGTGTACCTTAAGCGCTGCGTTGTTGAGCGAGTGCAATCAACGCGGTGATGTCTGCATCGATCTTTCACAGCGGGCCGGTTATGCCTTATTTACGCCCCAATCCGGTATAAGAGTTGATCTTGCTCCAGACCTAAACACGTGGCGTCAGGCGCTGCTAGCGAGTGTCTGTGTGAGCGAACCGGGTGAACTCAGCCCCATGTTGCTTGATGGCAATTTATTATACTTGCACCGCTTCTGGCATTATGAGGTGGCGGTCTTCGATTCCATCGCTGCGCGACTTGGTCCTGTTCAGGATCTAGATTTATCGCGACTGCAAACGGGCTTGAGCAGACTCTTCCCCACGGTGGCTGGTGCTAGTGTGGATTGGCAGAAACTCGCATCGGCATTGGCACTGAGTCGACGCTTCGCAGTGATCTCTGGTGGTCCAGGAACCGGCAAGACCACCACTGCAGTAAAAGTGTTGGCGCTATTACTAGAACAATCCCCAGAGTTACGCATAAGGTTGGCGGCGCCCACGGGTAAGGCGGCGGCGCGCATGGTGGAGTCGATTCGTGGCGCTCGGCAAAGATTGGATCTAGACCCACAGATCGTGGCACGGCTTCCCGATGAGGCTAGCACTCTGCATCGCTTACTTGGCTATCAGGGTGGTCATGGTGCGCGTGGTTTTCGTCACAACGCGCACAACCCATTGCACGTCGATTGTCTATTGATCGACGAGGCGTCGATGATCGACTTACCACTAATGTGGGCGCTTCTACAGGCCTGCCGTGAGGATACCCGGATTATCCTATTAGGCGACCGTGATCAGCTTGCCTCGGTGGAGGCAGGCAATGTGCTGGGCGACATCACTGGACACGGGCAAACGCTACAATACACGCCCTCTATGGCTGAATGGTTGCAACAGATCGGTGTTTGCGCCGCTACCGACATCGACAGCTCCGGGCAAGCACCTGATGTCGCGGATTCACTTGCGCTTCTGCGCACCAGCCATCGATTTGCGTCCGATAGTGGCATCGGGTCTTTCGCGGCCGCTGTGAACGGCGGTGACGCGGAGACTGCGTTACGCCTATTGAATCAGGGCGATAAGGCGATGGGGGAGTTAGTACTGAGCGAATTACTCTGGCTGCAGCCACGGGAACAAACTTGGCAACCGTTGCACGGTGATGTGCTTGGTTGGGCGGTCGCACGTTATCGTCCCTATCTGCAGTGTGATGATGTTGCTCGGGCCTTGGCCGCCTTCGCTGATACGCGTATTCTGTGCGCCGCTCACGAAGGGCCGCTAGGGGAGCGTGAGCTCAATCGACAGGTAGGGGAACGCTTACGCCTTGCAGGCCTTATGAATATGGGCGAGGCGGAACATGGAACGCCGATCATGGTGACGGTAAATGACTATGAGATGGGACTTTATAACGGCGATATCGGTCTATTATGGCGCAATGATGAAGGAGGCTTGGATGCCTGCTTCCCCGAACTAGACGGGCAAGTACGGCGCCTGCCGGCCGGCATGCTGCCAGAGCACGTGACCGCTTGGGCGATGACGGTGCACAAGGCGCAGGGTTCGGAGTTCGATGAGGTGCTATTGATATTGCCCAGCGAGGCGAGCAGCGTGCTGCTCCTGCGCGAGTTGGTTTACACCGGCATTACCCGAGCGCGGTCGCGATTGTTGCTGCATAGCAGTGCTGAGGCGCTTACAAAGGCCTGTCAGACACCCGTGCAGCGTAGCTCGGGGCTAGCCGCACGGCTTGGTTGGCGCAATACTATGCGCGATTGAACTTGCTGCTTAGGCGCTGGTCAGAATGGTGTGCGCCATCTGCAGGTGTTCAGCAGCTTCGCGGCCTAAATTGGTGAGATAGCCACCATCGGCTTGCGTGACGAGACCTTTCTCGTGCAGCCGACGTGCGGCGTCGATTCGAGATTGTTCTGCGTCCTTATGGACTTTGATTCCTTCTTGGGGATTGGTGACGTTGTACAGCATCAAGGTATTTAGTTCGGCGACGATCTCAGAGCTCATGGACATAGTGCTACCTCGGAAATTATTGTTGTTCGGGTGTAGTATAGGCTCCCAGTTTACAGACACGAAGTAGCAAGTGGCGCATTTTTTCAATTTAGCTGTATAGACGCACAAGGTAAGACCTTTTTTCGACACAGGGAGCCCATGAAAGTACCGACAAGATTACAGCCGTTGCTAGACGACGGACTTATAGATGAAGTGCTAAGTCAATTGATGAGTGGCAAAGAGGCTCAGGTCTATGTGGTGCGCTGCGGCGATAAGATCCGTTGTGCCAAGGTTTATAAAGAAGCCGGTAA
>CAXBOY010000075.1:0-14757 GCA_963977405.1 uncultured Gammaproteobacteria bacterium | reverse complement strand
TACCCAGCTGAATACTCACTACTCGTATCATCGCCCCCGTGTCGAATCCGAAAGACACGATTGGCATTACCCTAAAACTATCTATCAATATCTCTAGCATCACCAAGTGCCCATCGAAGGTCACGAATAGCAACATCACCAGCATCATGTAGACCGTACTCATGATCGCCACGTTAACCCCATTGGATGGATCCACCATCGATGCGAAACCCAAGCCCATCTGCATCGCAATCAACTGCCCCGCCATCACAAACACTTGAAACAGAAGCTGCATGAAGAACCCTAATGCCGCACCAATCACAATCTGCTGCGCCACGATCAAGATCGCCCCTAGCGACACCCCATCGACCTGGGGCACTGCCGGTAGCATTGGAGCAACCATCACCGTAATCGCCACTGAAAGGACTAGTCGAATGCGCATCGGTACTAGCTGTGTGCCGAACAATGGTGCCGCTAGAAAAAAACCCATGATGCGGAACATTGGCCAGAGAAAGGTGCCAAGTAGCCCCCCTAACTCCTCCGCGCTCATGTTGATCAATTCCACACGCTTGTCCCTCAGCCGATCAAGAATGGAATGCTAGTGATTAACTGCTGTGTGAAATCCAATACTCTTGTGAGTAGCCAAGGCCCCGCAATGATGATCGCCATCAAAGTGGTAAGAAGTCGCGGCAGAAAGCTTAGTGTCTGCTCGTTGATTTGCGTAGCCGCTTGGAAGGTACTCACCGCCAGCCCCACTAATAGGCTCGGCATAACGATCACAGAGACCATCACTACAATGAGGAACATCGCCTCGCGCCATAATCCGATAACGGTTTCGGGAGTCATAGTTAGGTTCCAAAGCTTGCGGCCAAGGTGCCAATCACCATGGCCCAGCCGTCCACGAGGACGAACAACATAATTTTAAAGGGCAGTGAGATGATGATCGGCGAGAGCATCATCATGCCCATTGCCATCAACACACTGGCCACTACCAAGTCGATTACTAAGAACGGGATGAATAGCATAAAACCGATCTGAAACGCCGTCTTCAACTCGCTAGTAACAAATGCAGGCACCAATACCGTAAACGGCACTTCTTGCTGTGTGGCAACCGGGTCCGATTCCGACAACTCCATAAACAGCGACAAATCGGACTCTCTGGTCTGCGCCATCATGAAGGTGCGTACCGGCAGTTCTGCCTGTGCCAAGGCCTCCCCCGCAGAGATCTCCTCGCTGAGATAGGGCTGCAATGCAACCGTATTAACCTGCTGTAGCACCGGCGTCATGATGAAAAAAGACAGGAATAGCGCAAGGCCTAAGAGTATTTGATTGGATGGCGTCTGCTGCAGGCCCAGAGCCTGGCGCAGGATGGCGAACACCACCATGATGCGTGTGAAGGAGGTCATCATCATTAGCAATGCGGGCAGCACCGTAAGCGCGGTCATCAGCAAAAGAATCTGAATGCTTACCGAGTAGTTCTGAATACCATCCTCGTCGGTACTGACCGTCAATGCCGGCACGCCTAGCGAGGTATTAGACGACAGAATATCGAACGCGCGCTGCGGGTTTAGGTCCGTAGTAGACGTTGTAGTAGTCGTGCCGCCGTCCGCAGGAACTTGTGCCGAAGCCGGTACTGTCCACAGCAGTAACGCAGCGATTGCTAGGACTAGGGTGGCGAGTTTTATAGCACTCAGTCTCACTTGGATTGATCCTTATTGAGAAGACCTTGCAACTTAGCAGCGAAATCACTAGAGACTCGATTGCCGCCATCGCCTGCTTTGGTCAGGGGCACTACCGGTGCGTCGAATACATGCAGCGTATTGATCTGACTCGCGCAAACCCCTATCAACAATTGCTGGTCTCCAACTTCGAGCAGCGCCACGCGTTCGCGATTGCCCACGGAGATAACACTGCGCACCTTGATGATTCCTGTGGGCGCCATGACACCCCCATTCAAGCGCCGCAGACCCCAGGCGCACACTAAGATGAAACCAATCACCACACCTAGCCACAGCAGCATTTCTAGCATTGCGCCCAGGCTCATCACTGACGCGCCTTGCTCGCCTGCGCTGCTTGCTGCCACTGCTGTTAGAAGGGTAATCACATTAACTCCTGCGCGAGTGAGGCCCGCACTATCCTTTAAATGCTCGTAAAAATAAGATTCTTGGGTGTTCTAGCTAGCGCAGTTTTTTGATGCGCTCAGAGGGGCTAATGACATCGGTCATACGAATGCCGAACTTGTCGTTAACGACCACCACCTCGCCGTGAGCAATCAATGTGCCGTTGACCAGCACGTCTAGAGGCTCACCTGCCAAACGATCGAGTTCGATCACGGAACCCTGATTGAGCTGTAAGAGATTGCGAATAGTGATCGACGCACTGCCGACCTCCATGGATATTTGCACAGGGATATCGAGAATGACGTCTAAATCGGGACTGCCTCCATCGGCCTTCTTCTCGGGGGTTGCTACGCCACTGCCATCTTTCGCGATGCCCTCGACGAATTTATCGCCCGCTGGATTCTGTCTACCTTCGTTCTTTGGTTCGTCCGCCATGTTACTTCCCCTTGCTCGCTGCACTGCCTTTGTTGGCAATGATGCTGTCAATTTTTAGTGCGAGATTGCCGTTGGAAACGCCAATTCGTGTGTTAAACATTGGAATTCCATTCGCTTTCAAAACGACCGTCTCTGGCATGTCGACTGGTATGACATCGCCAGTCTCCAGATCGACAACGTCGCGTAGCGTGATACTTTGTTCAAACATTCTGCAGCCGAATTCGACACGTGCATCCATGATGTCCTCGCGCATTGCGTCCGCCCAGCTCTCGTCCACATCGTCGGCATCGACGCGTGTCCCGACCTCGAGCAATTCACGAATCGGCTCGATCATCTTGTATGGAAGTGCCAGATGAATCTCGCCACCACCGCCGCCATCGAAGCTTACGGTGAAAACACTGATCATGATGAGTTCGCCTGGCGAAAGAATATTCACAGCATCTGGATTGACTTCCGAACGCTGAGGTTCCAGTTCTACCTTATAAATTTTCTTCCATGCATCCACGAGATCCGAGTAGGCTTGCGTAAGCACCATCTGCACCACACGCTGCTCTGTGGGCGTGAATTCACGGCTCTCGATTTTCACTTCTCGACCAGTACCACCGAAGAAATTATCGACCATGCGGAACACAAGGTTCGCATCCATGGCGAGAATGGCCGTACCGCGCAGTGGGCGTAGCTTGAATAGGTTTAGGCTAGTAGGCATGTAAAGCGAATGCTTGTACTCGCTGAACTTGCCTATTTTAGTTCCAGAGATATTGACCTCTGCGTTGCGACGCAGCAGGTTGAACATATTGTTGCGCAATGCCCTAGCGAAATTCTCATTGATCATTTCCAGCGTCGGCATCTTATGCCGCACCACATGCTCTTGGCTGGTCAGGTCGTAGGGGCGCACATTCTGCGCAGCACCCTCGGCATTGACGTCGACCTCGCCCTCGTCGACACCGTGCAGCAGCGCATTGATTTCATCTTGTGATAAGAGGTCTTGCATGTTTCTTACCTGTTCGCCTTAGCGAAGCCTATGAATGTGGCGTTTTATTGCGTTACGAACGAGGTAAACAGAACCTCTTCAATACCGTCGCGACCGATCTCATGATGCAAGACAGCCTTCACCTCCTCTGTTGCGAGATCGCGCAGGTCTTCGATTCCCGAAGATGGCGACTCGGCGACCTCCAGCATTTGCGCAGTAAACAGATTAAGTAGGTTATGACGAATGATTGGCATGTGCTCGATCACCGCGTCCAGCGCTTCTTGATCACGCGACATCACGGAGAGATTGGCTTGGAGATAGCGCTGACGCCCTTGGTAGGGGTAGCTCACGATGAACGATGGTGTCATATCCAAGTAAATCATCGGGCCAGTTGGCGCTTCGACTACCGGTGTGGCCCCTTCGGCCAGCTCTTCTGGAGGAGGACTTAGAAGGAAGAAATAGGCACCGCCGCCGCCACCTAAAACGAGGACGACTGCCGCGATTATAATAATCAGAGTCTTCTTGCTCTTCTTAGGAGCCTCTTCGTTAGCACCTGCGTCATTCTCTGCCATATCGTCACCGTCAAAAACTGGAATTTCAGTGGATTGTAGCAAAGGCTGTGCCAGTGAGCTGCACTCTTATAAGAGAAAGTCTGAATCGCTACAGGCCTCTATTCTTGTGGCCTGTAGCAATGGGGGGAGATAACACCTTAGGGCAGGAGTGGTGATCGGGAGTAATTTGACCCTAATTCATCACATAAACGACAAATAACTGACACTCTCTATCAGGCATAGAAATCGATCAAACCGGTAGCAACCTGAACGATCTGGGAAGATGCACTGCCCGAAGCCTCGTCTAACGTCTCGCCCTGAGGCTGCCCAGAACGACCACTTGCGCGCTCGCCCGTGCCCTGGCCAGCCGAGGAGTTATCCGAGACTTGTGCATCTACGAGTTGCATGCCCTGCTGCCCCATCATTTCCTGCAAACGTGGGAAACTTAGTTCCAGGGCGTCGCGCACAACAGCATGGGGGCTGTGAAAACTAACGCTAGCCTGATCTCCATTGACGCTGACCTTCACGGTCATAGCACCCAACTCGGGTGGGTCCAGTTGAATCTGCGCAGAGCTGACCTTAAGCCCCGCCATTAGCGATACACGCTGCGCGATACTCTCACCCCAGGCATTCTGTCCCACCGCCGCGCCCAGTGCTTGACCGAAATTAGAGGCCTGCATGGTCTGCGCGAAGGAATTATTCGTTGGCAAAGCACGTCCGCTAGTGCTCGCAGCATTCGCAGAGGCCGTCTCCGCACGCAAAGGACTTATTTCCGCGCCGCTCTGGGATGCATTGGCTGCGCTGCGCTCTCCTGTGCTGGCGTTAAGGGCAAGCTCGGGTTGTCCGCTAGCCTGGCGTAAAGACTGGGCAAATTGCTGAATCTGCCCGCTGTGCGAGATAGGCACGGAAACCGCAATTGGGTCTTGGCGCGCGGCTTGCGTACTTGCCGTCATTGCACTGCGTTGTTCTTGAGCGTCTATGCCACGCCACGCGCGTACCAGTTGTGCCTGTGCAGGCTCATCTCGGTCTGCTTGCGCCTCGCCGGCTGCTACGGCAGAGGCGAGGTTTGCCGCTGACTGCTGCGTCTGGGTAAGGCTCGCCTGCACTAATTTCTCAGTGCTCTGATTTTCGGTGGTCTTGTCTTCGACATTCTGATCCGCGCCCGCCTGCTGAGTTTGCAACGAGGCTATCGAAACATCTAGCTGGGATGACTTGTCGGCCTCGTTTGCCGCGGCAGCTAGGTCTTGCCGAGCACCTTCAATTAGCTTTGTCGACGTCTGCCCAGCTAGCTCGCTGAGGGCCTGGTCGCCAGCGATAGCGGTGTCAGCCTTTTGAACCTGAGCGCTCGCCGCCAAGGCGATGCCCTGCTTCTCTGCGCTAAGTGCCGCCTGCTGCTTGCCTTCAGCCTTGCCATTATTTGCACTCACTAAGGCATGGAAGGCCTCAGCGGCGGCCTGTTGCTGCTGTTCGAAGCTAAGAGTTTCCGTGCTATTGGGAGTAGGGGTCGCTGTTGAGTCAGAGCCTTGAGCAATCTCTCCAGATGGCGCGCTCGGTCCTTGGGCCTGAATCGGTGGATTGCTGTTCTGCTCGCTATCCACAGTGGCACTAGGTTCGGACGGCTTAGGCACGCCTACAGTCGGCAAAGCCTCTCCCTCTCGCGGCAGGGCGTTTCCGCTCGCGGCAAGGGCTGCCGCATTGTCCTGTTGCTCCCGTTCATTCATGGCGACGCGCTGTGACCTGCGCTCTTGATCCCTGCCCTGCTCTTGTATGCCCTCTTCATAGGCATTGATAAAGCGCTTCTGCTGCATGCGCTTTTCGGCAGCGGCATCTTGCGCCAAGCCTTTATCTGTGGCACTTGCAGCGTTTTTTACGGCAGCGACACGCGCTTCATCGGCACGGGATTGGGAACTTTGTTGCTGACTATTTGACGCAGCTACTACAGGCAATAAGCCATTGATTGCGGGCATACAGTATCCTCTAAGATCTGTGCTCAAAGCAGGCACAGCAATAATTACCTAGAGAGATTGCAAGTTGTTTGCCAATATTAGAATCGAGGATGACGAAGTCGCCAACGTCCCGCGATTTCGTCGAGTTCTTTCTGCTCCTGGCGCTCCTGGGCGACATATTCCTCAGCGAGAGCTTGGCCCTGTAGCTTGAGCACGCCTTTGTGACGGGCATCGAGCTTTTGCCAGTGCCGGCGTACCTGTTCGATCTGATGTTTTACGGTGTGAACCTGTTGGGTCTGTTGGGTAATCGCCTTGGCAACATTCTCGCTGAAGTCGTTGTACCGGCGAAACTCCTGCACGCTAAATCCTTTGCGGCCTTCGCTCTGAATCGTCGCACGGTATTCGGTGAGATATTGCTCTAGCTGCTCGAGCTTATTCTGTTCCTCGCCCAATTTGCGTTGCACGAAGGCCAAGGCCTGTGCTGCCTCATCTGCTTTGCGCTTCGCTAGGTCTACTACCGTATTTAGGCGTTTGGAGCGTTTCATCCATTACCTCTGCCCATTTGCGGATTAGCGCCATTGCCGTGGCTAAGGGTGCGCGATTGCAGTGGTGTTACGTTACTCGGATTGACATTACCGGGGCGTGCCGCGGGCACAACGACTCGGCTGAGCATACTTAGGGCATCGTCGAAACTCACCTTGTCTTTTAGGCCTTGCTGCATGAATTGACGTAGGTGCGGCATGCGCTCGATCGCGAAGTCGATCTCTTTATCTGTTCCCGGCACATAGGCTCCAACGCTGATGAGGTCGCGGTTCTGCTGATAGCGCGCATAGATACGCCGGAATAGTTGCATCTTAGCGAAATGATCCGGGTTGACCACCGAAGGCATCACACGGCTGATGGAGGCCTCTATATCGATGGCGGGGTAGTGTCCCTCCTCGGCCAGAGCGCGGGAGAGTACGATATGACCATCGAGAATGGCTCGAGCAGAGTCGGCTACTGGGTCTTGCTGGTCATCGCCCTCGGTTAAGACGGTATAAAAAGCGGTTATCGAGCCTTGCCCCGAATCGGCATTACCGGCGCGCTCAACTAACTGCGGCAGTTTCGCGAAAACGGAGGGCGGATAGCCCTTAGTGGCCGGAGGTTCGCCAATGGCAAGCGCAATCTCGCGCTGCGCCATCGCATAACGGGTTAGAGAATCCATGAGCATCAGCACGTCTTTGCCCTGCTCTCGAAACCCTTCGGCAATGCGTGTTGTTAGGATTGCCGCGCGCAGTCGCAACAGGGGCGAATCGTCTGCTGGAGAGGCTACTACCACGGCACGTTTCAGGCCCGCCTCGCCTAGAATTTCATCGATGAATTCCTTCACTTCCCTGCCCCGTTCACCGATTAGTCCGACCACGATGACATCGGCGTCGGTAAACTGGGTCATCATACCAAGCAGCACAGACTTACCCACGCCGCTGCCGGCGAAGAGGCCAAGTCTTTGCCCACGGCCAACCGTGAGCAATGCATTAATCGTGGCGATTCCCACATCAAGAGGTTTACGAATTGGCTGTCTTTCTAAGGGGTTGATGACTTTCTGAATTTGGGGACCATGGGCGTCGATATCGTGTAGAGGCACTTCGCCCTTACCATCCAGAGGCAGTCCTAGGCCGTTGAGTACGCGCCCCAATAAGGCCGGACCCACTGCGATGTGATCGCTCTTGGCCAATGGCAGCACGCGGGCCCCAGGCGCAAGTCCTTCGATAGAGGTCAGTGGCATTAAATAGATACGCGGGCCATCGAAACCCACCACCTCGGTCTCGATCTCTCGTCCGCTACCGTCGGTCACGCTGCAGCGTCCACCAAGGGTCACATTACAGCCGACCGCCTCGAGGGTCATGCCCACCACACGGGTCAGCCTTCCCTCCACCGGAGGCAGAAGATTTGCCGGACGCTTGGGAGCGTATTGACGAACTCTCTGTGCGAGGCTTTGACGCAAAATTAGGTCCCCGATCGAAGCAGCGGTGCCGCTGGCGGGATTACACCTTTGCGCAGGTATTCGACTTGCTCTAGCAAGTCAGGCTCATCATCGCTGTAATCTTCCGCTTCTATAGCAGCAGGCTCTTCAACGGCTTCGACCTTTGGCGTGCGCGGCTTCACAACGGGCTCCGGTGCCGCCTCTACTTGTTCTTCGGCCGGCCCTTGCAGCTGCTTGTCCAGCAATTGCTCGATCATGGCTGCGAAACGACGCTCAACCGTAAAGTCCACGAGGCTTTGATCGGTCTCGACCCGGCATCCACCTTTGCTGATCGTCTCATCCGGCAGCGCGCGCCAGCTCTCGCCGCCGCGTTCTTTGGCTTCATCCAATACTGCTACATCGGCAGGATTGACAAAAATACGGACATTGTCGCGGCTAGGGGGCAGCGCGCCTATGGCCTGTCGGACTACCTGAATGATGTGCTTGGAGTCGATCAACAGCTCGCGCCCAACAACCACGCGCGACACCTCTGTTACAACGTTCATTAAGGCTTGTTCCAGCATATAGTCTTGATCATTGAGTGCGTGGCTCAGATGGGTCATCAACTCATCTACCGCCGCCAGTTTCTCGTCGACTTGCTTCTGCGCCCTCTGCAGGCCCTGTTGCATGCCCTTCTCTGTTCCTTCGGCAAGTCCCTGGGCTAGGCCCTCTTTACGGCCCTCCGATAGACCCTCGATGCGCCCTTTGGTCATGCCTTCCTGATAGCCCGCGTCCACCTGCTCTTCGGGTGTCTTGCTTACCTCAGGTCGACGTTCATCGCGCGGGACTACCTGCACTAAGTGCCCCGCTTTATCGATAGATGGAGGCAGCCATGCATGCACGTTTACCGCTTCCAGATCTGCGCTGGTCACGCGGCCTAAGCCGTCAAACGGGTGTCGTTCCATTACAATGTCCCTTTCATCTGGGTCTTGCCCATTGATTTGCCATGCTCCAAGAGGATTTCACTCCCTCTTAGATCATATCGTCGCCGCCGCCACCAAGTTGAATCTCGCCGGCATCGGACATACGTCTGGCGATCACTAGAATCTCCTTCTGAGCCACTTCGACCTCGCTGATGCGTACCGGTCCCTTGGCTTCCAAATCGTCGCGCAATAGCTCGGCCGCACGCTTGGACATGTTGCCGAAGATCTTCTCTTGGAGGGCCTCGTCTGCGCCTTTGAGCGCTAGGATGAGGACTTCTGAAGACACTTCGCGCAGCAATGCTTGAATGCCACGATCGTCCACTTCGCGAAGATTGTCGAACACGAACATGAGGTCCTGAATCTTGACGCCCAGCTCTTCGTCGACGCCTTTGATAGCTTCCATCAACTCCGCCTCGATAGTCTTATCGAGGCTGTTCATGATGTCCGCCGCGAGCTTCGTGCCGGCGATATTGGTAGTCGGCTTGGTAGCCTTGCCAGAGAACTGTTTCTCCAGCACTACGTTAAGTTCCTTCAAGGCGTCGGGTTGTACACTTTCTAAAGTAGCTAGACGCAGGACGACGTCGAGACGCTCTTTGTCTGGAAACTGACCGAGAATGCTCGCAGCCTGCTCTGGCTCTAGATGGCTCAACACGACCGCTTGAATCTGCGGATGTTCATTGCGAATAGCATCGGCAACCGCGCGTGCGTCCATCCACTTCAGGCTGTTAATGCCTGAGGAAGAGTCGCCAGTTAGGATGCGATCCATGAGTCCCCTAGCACGAGTCTCGCCTAGGGCTTCGGTCAACATATTCTTGATGTAGTCATCGCTACCTACGCCGAGGCTCGACTGACCACTGCAGGCGGAAATGAACTGCGTTAAGACGTGCTCGACGCTCTCCTGACTGATCTGGCGTAGGCTAGACATCGCAGTGCCAACCTTCTGCACCTCCTTCGGCCCCATCTGTTTGAGAATCTCCGCAGCGTCTTTCTCGCCCATACTCATTAAGAGGATGGCGGCACGATCTACGGGGGAAAAATTCTTAGGCGCCACTGGGCGCGCGAGTGCGTTTTCTTCAGGCATCGTCACTTATCCATTGTTTAACTACTTGGGCAACCCGACCCGGGTCTTGAGCAATAAGTCCTTTGATAGCGTTGAGTTGACGCTCGTAACCATCAGTAGGGCCTGGCAACATCTTGTCCTCGCCACCTGAGAGAGTGACCTTATCGCCATTGATATCTAAGTCTGCGTATTCACCTTGCGCGGCGGCCTTAGCAAGGTCTTTACCCGAGCCGCTCTGGCCGGAGAGATTACGCAGAACAGGGCGCAATACGCCGAGCACTAGTAAGCCTACTAGGAGGAAGCCAAGTGCCTGCTTAAGGCCACTTAGCAACCAGTCCTGTTGCCAAAATGGCTGGGACTCAAACTCTTCGAATACGACAGGTGCAAAGCGATTGTTGATTACCGTGACGCTATCGCCACGTGCTGCGCTATAACCCACAACGTCTTGAACCAATGCTGTGATGCGCTCGATATCCTCTGCTGCCCAAGGCTCCAAAGTCTCTGTACCATCTACCGAAGGTGTGGCAGAGGGACGGTCGTCTAGCACCACCGCAACGCTTAAGCGACGCACCGCAACGGGGTCGCTGGAGGTATAACTAATCGTACGGTCTAATTCGAAATTGCGTGTAGACTGCTGGCGGTTATTCCCATTACTCGCCGCTGCTGCGCCGGCTGCACCGGGATCGACAATCGCATTGGCATCGGCAATCGTGCCATCGACAGGAGGCTGATTGCTCAACGCGCCAGGAATACCGCCATTGCCACCCGCGCTATCCGCACTGCGATTCTCAGCCAAAGACTGCTCGCTGCGCAGCGCGCCTTCGGGGCTGTAAACTTCCGCGGCTTGCTCTGTACGTGTGAAATCGATGTCCGCACTTATTTCTGCACTGAAACGTCCAGCCCCGACGATGGGTTGCAGTATGCGATTGAGTCGCTCAACGAGGGTGTCCTCGTAACGACGCGAATAGTCGAACTGCTGACCGGCAATGACGAGGTCGCTGGTGTCGTCTTTACGGGACAATAGATTGCCACGCTGATCGACGATAGTGACGTTCTCTGGAGTCAACTCGGGCACGCTCGAGGCGACTAAGTTCGAGATTGCATCGACCTGTGTGTCACTGAGATCACTACCGGCTTGCAGCGTTAGGAAAACTGAGGCGGTTGGGTTGCGCGAGCTACGCACGAATACCGAACGCTCTGGTGTGGCAAGATGTACGCGGGCAGATTGAACGTTGCGAAAGCCCATGATGGTACGCTGCAGCTCACCTTCTTGGCTGCGCTTATAACGATTCGCTTCCATGAACTGACTAGTACCAAGCCCCTGCTCCGCATCGAGCGATTCATAGCCGTAGCCAGACTCGCGAGAGATGCCTGCGGCGGCGACCTGTAGGCGCAATTCAGAGACTCTATCTGCGGGCACAAGAATTACGCCAGTCGCAGGCTCTATACGGAAATCTAAGTTGCGAGTTTCCAAAACCTCGACAAGAGCGCTCATGTCGTAGCCATTCATATCCGCATAGAGGGGCTGATAGCTCTCGCCACGTGACCAAAGCACAACCGCGAAACCAATAGCGACGCTCGCGGCTAAACCGGTCATCAAACCAAGCTGACGCAGGAAATCTAGCCGCATAAAGCCCGCTAGGAAATCACTACTCATCGCGCGTTGCCCTGCGCTAGGTAGATTCGCGTCGCCTGGTCTTGCGCTTGCGTCAGTCGCTGTAGCCATGTTCTTGTCTTCTAATTAAAAAGTAGGGAATAAAGGTGCCGCCTTATAGCGGCATATTCATAATGTCTTGATAGGCGCTGACTAGGCGGTTGCGCACTTGCGTCATCGCCTCGAAAGACACACTCGCCTTCTGCATTTGGATCATCACCTGAGTGATGTCGACACTGGTGTCGCCCATCTCATAAGCGGTTTGCAACTCGCCCGAGCGAGCCTGAGTCTCGCTAACCGAGTCCACGGCCTGCTTCAGCAGGTCAGAGAAACTGACTTTATCTGTAGAGGAGGCTTGGTTAACAGTGTCCGAGCGCAGCGCACCCTCAAGGGTATTGGCAGGATTAACCATGCCCGCCCCCATAGTGCGAACATCTGAAGGCTGTACCTGATCGCGCATCTCACGCATCTGCATGAGTACTCGATTGATGTCGACTCGATTACTAATATCTGTCATTTTCTCCGCTCTCCTACCTAGTACGCACTCAGCATGGAATCGATGTTGATGCCGCTATCACGCATGCGGGCCATCTTGTAACGCAAAGTGCGTGCACTAACCCCTAGTACTTCTGCGGTTTCCTTGCGGCGACCGCCTTGAGCACGCAGCGTATTAAGAATTATCTCGAACTCGCGCTGCTTCAAATCGCTGCCTAGAACACCCGATTCGTTCTCGTCTTCGACACTTGCAGTTTCCGTGCCTTGTTCCGGCGTCAATGCCTTGACAGAGTCCTTGGACTCGACACTTAGCATAGGTGATGGGGCACTCATTGGATTGCTCGGATGGGCTGTAGCGCCTTCTACGGCAAGACTTGCCGCGCTAATGACATTGCCGTCTTGAATGATCAAGGCTCGCTGAATGACGTTATCGAGCTCACGGACATTGCCAGGCCAAGAGTAGGTTTCTAGCAGTTGTTGCGCTTGGTAGTCGAAGCTTAGATGGCCGCGCGACATTTTTTTGCCATGGCGCTGCAGTAGGCGATTGGCAAGCGGCAGGATGTCCTTCTTGCGCTGACGCAAAGGCAGCCACTGCAGTGGGAATACACTCAAGCGATAATACAGGTCTTCCCGGAAAGTGCCGTCAAGCACACATTGGCGCAGGTCTCGGTTGGTGGTGGCGATTACGCGCACGTCTAGGGATATCGTACGACGCCCGCCTACACGCTCGACTTCACGCTCTTGTAGAACGCGCAGAATTTTCGCCTGCAGGCCGATGTCCATCTCTGAGATTTCGTCGAGCAGAATAGTGCCACCATCGGCTTGTTCGAATTTACCTTCACTGCTGGCATACGCGCCGGTAAAGGCACCCTTCTCGTGGCCAAACAGCGTAGCCTCAAGCATGTTCTCGGGGATAGCCGCGCAATTGATCGCCACGAATGGCTTCTCAGCGCGTGGTGATTGGCGGTGAATATAACGTGCTAGAACTTCCTTACCCGTGCCGCTCTCGCCAGAGATCATCACGGTGGCATCGACTCCGGCCACTTTACGTGCCATGGCTAATACTTGTTGGCTAGACTCCGCCTCGGCCACCGGCTCTGCATCGGTTAACTTGGCTGGTGCGACGACATATTGACGCACGGCATCCACGAGTGTCTGCGGATCGAAAGGTTTTACTAAGTAGTCCACAGCGCCGTTGCGCATCGCGTCGACCGACTTGCTAATGCTGCCGTATGCGGTAATTAACAGGACAGGCAGCGTTGGCAGTTGTACACGCAGACGTTGCAATAATTCGTAGCCATCGATGTCGCCCATATTCACATCGGAAACCAACATGTCTACAGGTTTAGTTGCGAGTAAGTCTAAGGCCTCTTCTGCAGAACACGCGGGTATCACGCGAAAACCGGCGAGCTCTAGCGTGTCGCATAACGCCTCGCGCAGATCCCAGTCGTCTTCCGCTACCATGATTGTGGCCTTACTCATAACAACCTCTTCTCTATTCGCTATCGATGGGGGTAAGTGGAGCTAGTTGCTGTGCTGCCAATGGCAGAACGAAACCGGCGCAGGTGCCTGTGTCTGTATCTGGCGCGCACTCCGATTCCATAAAGAAACGTCCCTTGTGTGCCTTCGCAACGACCTGCGCTACAGAGAGGCCAAGACCAGTACCTTGAGCACGGGTAGTGAAGAACGCCTCGGTAATTTGTTCCTGAAGATCCTCTGGAATACCGGGACCATTGTCTTGCACGAACAGCTTGAGCATGTTGCCGTCTACTCGTTGTGCACAGATCTGAAGACACGCGCTGGGGCCCGCTGCCTGCAGTGCATTCTCGATAAGATTCAACATGGCACCAATGAGGGATTCGCGATTACACAGAAGCAATGCCTCTGGGCATTCGTTTTTCCACTGCCAATCGAAACCATTGCGCATTAGCACTTCCGCTGCTATCTGCAGCTCGTCGAATAACGCCTCGGTGCTAATGGTCTCGTCGAGAACCGCATCGCCTCTTGCGAAGATCAGCATGTCTTTTACTTGTCGCTCCATGTTGTGCAGGCGCGACATGATCTTGCTGGCATAGCGCAGTGATTGTTCGTGGCCGACTTTGGGGTTTTCGAGCTGCCCCGCGTAGAGCATGGCCGCAGACAAAGGCGTACGAATTTGGTGAGCTAGTGAGGAGACCATCTTGCCCATGGCGGACAGACGCTGATGGCGACTGAGGTGTTGCTGCAGGCGTCGCGTCTCGGTCTGGTCGGTCAACAGGATGATCTGTCCAGGCTCATCATTGAGTGATCGAGTTGCCAAGCTAATACGCTTGCCATTTTTTAGGGATATCTCGTGGCCATCGTCTAGGCGCGGAGCGAAGCGCTGCGCAATGATCTCACGCCAGAACTGCCCTTCTAGGGGCTCGCCCAGCAGTTCAATTGCCGCGGCATTGCAGTCTGTCACTTGCCCTTGGCTATTGAGAACGATGACGCCGCCTGGTAGCAGCTGCAGCAGATTCTCTAGTCGGCTGGCGATGCGCTCTTTCTCCGAGATCTCGCGAAGACGCTGACGATTGGCCTGCTCTACCTCATGGGTAAGCTCGGCAACGCGGTCCTGCAGGAGTTCGTAGGCTGTGCTTAATT
>CAXBOY010000074.1:0-15217 GCA_963977405.1 uncultured Gammaproteobacteria bacterium | reverse complement strand
CAGCGCAGTATGACCACGCGAAGTGGAAACAGCGAATCGATACTATCCAACCTTTTGTGGCTGCACTTAACGGAGAAGTGGTTGGCTATGCCGATATCCAAAAAGACGGTTACATCGACCACTTTTATGTAAGTGGAAATTTTCAATCCAGAGGTGTTGGTCAGGCTTTGATGAGTAAGCTTTTGGCTCAACAACTAGATGTTAAGAAAGCCTATTCAAACGTAAGCATTACTGCGCGACCGTTCTTCGAAAAACATGGCTTCATGCTTGTGAAGGAGAACCTTGTCCAAATTCGCGGTATAGGCTTAGTTAATTTTACGATGGAGAAGAATCTATGAACAACACACTAGCACTCATAATTTTAGTAACAAGCTTAAGCTCCTTCACCTCTCACGCCGCAGAGGAAAAAACAATTCTGGCCGGTGGTTGCTTCTGGTGTATGGAGTCGGATTTCGAGAAGCTAGAGGGCGTTACCGATGTGATCTCGGGGTTCACGGGCGGAACCGCAGACAATCCTACCTATAATGGCGACCATGAAGGTCACTACGAGGCTGTTGAGATCACCTACGACCCCGACGAGGTGAGCTATAGGGAGTTGCTGGATCACTACTGGGTCAACATTGACCCATTCGATGGCATCGGTCAATTCTGCGATAAGGGTCCAAGCTACCTAAGCGCAATCTTCGTAGCGAACGAAGAAGAGAGGACTATAGCGCAACAAACGAAAAGAGAAGTGGAGGCGCAATTTCCAAACAGAAAAGTCGTGACCCCGATTCTGGACGCGGCAATTTTCTACCCAATCAAGGGCGATGAAAGCTATCATCAGGACTATTACAAGAAGAGCCCACTTCGTTACCAGGCTTATCGCTGGGGCTGCGGTCGCGACAAGCGCTTAGAAGAGATCTGGGGTGATAAAGTAACTCATTGATAAGTAAGGGCAGGACCAGTTCCAAACTTTTTCAACCCCAATTTATCGAGGCTTAATCGACTAACAGGTTCTTTAGCCATGAAAGCGATCACCTATTCACACTATGGCCCACCAGAGGTCCTTCAAGTAAAAACTATCGCGAAGCCCGTTCCTAAAGACGATGAAGTTCTCATCAAGGTGCAGGCCGCGGAAGCAACAAAGTCCGACTGCGAACTGCGCAGCTTCACTTATGCGGTCAATTGGTTCTGGCTTCCGCTTCGAATCGCTTTCGGCATCACGAAACCTCGTCGGCAAGTGTTGGGTGGCTATTTCGCAGGGCAGATCGAATCCATTGGCAAAGACGTCAACCAGTTCTCCGCAGGTCAGCACGTTTTTGGCTGCACTCAGTTTCGCTTTGGCGCTTATGGCGAGTACATCGCGCTACCACAGAGCTACTCTATGGTTACGAAACCGCAAAACATGAACTTTGTGGAAGCGGCAGCTGTGCCATTGGGTGGCATCAACGCGCTGCATTTTCTAAGACATGCAAAAATCCAAGCAGGTGAGAAAGTATTGATTAATGGCGCTGGCGCAAGTATCGGCGCCCATGCCGTGCAGATCGCGAAGGCAATGGGCGCAGAAGTCACCGCTGTTGATAGCGCCATTAAGAAAGATTTTCTATTCCGTATTGGGGCCGACCATTTCATCGACTACACAGAAGAAGATTGCTTAGACAATGGTCATAAGTATGACGTTATCTTCAATATGGTGCCCCATAGCTCCTATTCGGCAGCCATTAACTCACTCAATCCCCACGGGCGATATTTAATCGGCAATCCACGCCTATCGGTGATGTTGCGCTCGGTTCTGACGAAGCACTTTAGCGATAAAACCGCCATATTCGCCTTTGCGAAGGAGACAAAAGAAGAACTCACCGCTCTCAAGCAAATGATAGAGAAAGGCAAAATTCGCTCAATCGTCGATCGCGTCTATACGATGGAACAGGCAGCCGAGGCTCATCATCGAGTTGAGACCGAGCAACGCAAGGGCGCCATCGTGATCGCAATCGGCGACACTGAACAAGGAGACTGAAACACGTAGGATGTTTAGAGCCATGAGAAAAAAATGGGGTCAGTGTACACTTCCAATATTGGGAAATGTCCACTGACCCCATTTAGAACCAGCTTAGAGCCAGTTACAGTATCAACCGCCTCGAGCCGCGCCACCACGAGCCGCGCGCTTACGCTCGCTCTCGGTAAGAAGCTTCTTACGCAGACGCAGGTGGTTCGGCGTAATTTCGACTAGCTCATCCTCTTCGATGAACTCCATAGCCTGCTCTAGCGTGTGCTTCACGGCTGGGGTCAGCACGATGTTCTCGTCTGTGCCCGATGCACGCACGTTGGTCAACTGCTTGCCCTTAATAGGGTTCACTACTAGGTCGTTATCACGACTGTGTAGGCCAATGACCATGCCTTCATATACTTCTACGTTCGGGTCGATAAACAAACGGCCGCGCTCTTGTAGCATCCACAGAGAGTAAGCCAGTGCCTTACCTTTCACCATAGAGACAAGAACACCGTTCTTGCGCGCGCCGATGTTGCCCATTTTCACGGGGCCATAATGGTCGAATACGTGGTTCATCATGCCAGAGCCAGAGGTCATGCTCAGGAACATAGAGCGGAAACCGATCAGACCACGGGTTGGGACAACGAACTTCAGGCGCACGCGCCCCTTGCCGTCCATAGTCATGTCTTGCAGGTCAGCTTTGCGCTGGCCTAGCTCTTCCATCACGCTACCCTGGTGCTGCTCGTCACAGTCGATTACGAGTGCTTCGTGTGGCTCCTGCATAACGCCGTCGATCTCTTGCTGAATTACTTCAGGACGAGAAATCGCAAGCTCGAAGCCTTCGCGACGCATGTTTTCAATTAGCACAGATAGGTGCAATTCGCCGCGGCCGGAGACGCGATATTTGTCAGGGGTTTCGCCCTGTTCTACTCGCAGTGCCACGTTGTAAATTAGCTCGCGATCGAGGCGGTCTTTGATATTACGAGTGGTTACGAACTTGCCATCTTGACCAGCGAAAGGTGAGTCGTTCACCTGAAAAGTCATGGAGATAGTCGGCTCGTCAACGATCAACGGCTTCATCGCCACAACGTTGTCCGGATCGCACAAGGTGTCGGAGATATTGAGCTTGTCGATACCAGTGATACAAATGATCTCGCCTGCATGAGCTTCAGCTACATCTACACGCTCCAAACCTAGGTGGCTCTTAACCTGAAGAATCTTGCCCTTGCGCGTACCACCATGACGATCGATGATCACGACCTGCTGGTTCACTTTGGCGATACCGCCAGTGACGCGGCCTATGCCGATAACGCCGACATAGCTGCTGTAGTCCAAGGCGCTGATCTGCATCTGGAAAGGCGCATCCACTGCTACGGGGGGTGGCGGCACGCGGTCTACAACTGTCTGGAACAGAGGTGTCATGTCATCAGCCATCTGGTCTAGCTCTAGGCCAGCAAAGCCGTTAAGGGCCGAGGCGTAGATAACCGGGAAGTCTAGTTGTTCGTCTGTTGCGCCAAGGCGGTCGAACAGGTCGAATACTTCGTTCAACACCCAGTCAGGGCGCGCGCCGTCGCGGTCAACTTTATTGATAACGACGATCGGCTTCAGGCCTTGGTCGAAGGCTTTCTGCGTTACGAAGCGAGTCTGTGGCATTGGGCCGTCTACGGCGTCTACCAGAAGGAGTACGGAGTCGACCATCGACATCACGCGCTCTACCTCACCACCGAAGTCGGCGTGTCCTGGAGTATCCACGATATTGATGTGGTAACCCTCCCACATAATCGCCGTGTTCTTCGCAAGAATGGTAATACCGCGCTCGCGCTCTTGATCGTTAGAGTCCATTACACGTTCAACCGCTTTGCCGCGATCTTCCAAGGTGCCGGATTGTTGCAGCAATTTGTCGACTAGTGTGGTCTTACCATGGTCAACGTGGGCGATGATGGCGATGTTACGAATTTTCTCGATCACGAGCGGATACCTGTATGGTGTGCAGTGGATGTACGTTAAGAGGTGCCTTAAGAAAAGATGTGTCCGTGTCCGTTCAAATGAGCACGGCAAAAAGGGGCTGGATTATACACTACTCGCTACACAGTGACTACTTATAGCCAATTTTAGGTGATGTTAGAGAAAATTGGCAGCTGCAGAGCGTTTGGCTACCTGCGCCAGAAGGCGGGGCTGAATAGCACAATGATGGTCAAGAACTCTAGCCGCCCCATGATCATGCCTAGGCAGAGCAGCCATTTTGCCACTTCCGACAGGCTAGAGAAGTTGCCCGCGGGACCAACCACGCTGCCTAGGCCTGGCCCTACATTCATCAGGGCGGTGGCAGAGCTAGTAAGGGAAGTAACGAGATCGAGCCCGGTTAACGCCAACAACAGGGTCATAACCACGAGGCTGATCACCATCACAAATAGGAAGGCTACCAGTGAGGTGAGGATGTCATCGGAGACCCGCACACCATTATAGGTTCGCGCCATCGTCGCCCTAGGGTGAATAGCGCGAGCAATCTGCTCCCGAATGATCGTGAAGCATAGCTGTACTCGGAATATTTTCACGCCCCCACTGGTGGAACCGGAACACCCACCGATAAACATCGCGAAGAAGAACAGCGCTACCGCAAATCCTCCCCACAACGAGTAGTCATCCGAAGCGTAGCCGGTAGTCGTAATCACGGAGACTAAGTTAAAGGCGACTTGAGTGACTATTTTCCCGAAGCCTTCGCCAAGGCGCAGATAGAGTTCCAGTGTAAGTATCAAGGTCAGCAACGCCATTATGGCGAGCATTCCGGCTAGCTGCTTATCTTTGAACAGCGCGAGGTTGCCATGCTTGATTAGCCGGATATAGAGATAGAAAGGCGAGGCACCAAGAATCATGAACAATATGCAGATCCAGTGCAGCACCGGCGAGCTAAATTGTGCGAAGGACGAATCCGAAGTCGAGTAGCCACCGGTAGAGATTGTGGTGAACGCATGGTTGATAGCATTGAACCAATCCATCCCGAACGCGAAAAAGAGAAATGCACATGCCGCAGTCAATCCTAGGTAGATGAACATCATTTGTTTAATGAGTTCCTGGGTGCGCGGTAGCGACTTGTCGGACCAATCGGACGATTCGGTACGGAACAACTTCATACCGCCGACACTTAGGAAGGGCAGTATCGCGATTGCCATGCCGATGATCCCCAGACCGCCGAACCATTGCAGAAGTGAACGCCACAGCAGCAGGTCCTTGGGCATCTCGTCGAGGTGGCTCAACACTGTCGACCCAGTAGTGGTCATCCCCGATACAGCTTCAAACACGGCATCGGTGAAAGGTATTGACTGAGTGGAGAAGATAAACGGCAGGCTGCCGAAGATGGGCAGAGCGATCCAGGCGATCGCTGTAATCAGGAACATCTGCCGCGGAACCATAGTAGGAGTGCGGTTCAGGTGGCCAACACTCATGGCCACTAAGCCCACTCCACTTGAGATCGCGGCACTGAGGAAAAAGGCTCGCTCATCACCTGTGTCCAGAACAATACTCAATATCCCGGGTATAAGCTGAAACAGGGCAGCAATATTCAAAATTGCGCCTAAAACTAGCAAACTCGGGCTGAGAATTTTCATGCACGCAACAATAGCGCCTCGGCCCTAAAATCTCCATCTGAAATCGCGATCTAAAGCCTGAATAAGCCCTCAAAACGCATACTTTTGCATAGCAAATTTCGCCTTAGCTCGAATTGCATGCAATTTGCAGCATTTTTCCCTTTCTAGTGCTCGGATTTAGGTTTTTCTTCGTATAGGGCTATAGAATCGGCGCATTTTGTTGCCCGGCACCTTTTTCAGCTCACATGAGGTCTACCCCCTTGAAGAGAGTAATACTACCCATCGCGATACTTGCTTTCGCGATCATCGTTTTCGTTGTCATCATTCGCAATCCAGAGCGGTTAGAGCCTAGCGCTCCAGAGCAATCTCTTGCGACGGTTCGCGTGGCGCAAGTGCAGCCAGAGGCTGTCACTCTCCAAGTTCAATCTCAGGGTAAAGTGCAGGCGGCTAGGCGCGTAAATCTATCTGCTTCCACGTCAGGCCAAGTTTCTTGGGTTTCGCCCTCATTTGTATCCGGGGGCTTCTTTAATGCCGATGAGGTCATTCTGCGCTTGGATAGCAGTGACTTCGAGAACGCCTTGGAGCGCAGCCGCAGCACCATGGAGCAAGCCCAGACTGAAGCGAACTATGCCAGCGGCGAATTGGAACGCTACCGTGGTCTCGCCGAGCGTCGCTTAGTCAGTGAGTCCCAAGTGCAGGAGTTACAGCGACAGGCAGACATTAGCGCTGGTCGCCTTCGCGATGCTAAGGCCCAACTTGCGCAAACCCAGTTAGACTTGCGCCGCAGTGAAGTTAGAGCGCCATTCGCCACGATTGTAGAGGACACGGCAATCGAGCTGGGCCAGAACGTTAACCGCGGCCAATCTCTGGCGAACCTGCTCAGCGCAGACGATGTTGAAGTGCGCCTTCCTCTTGCGCTCTCGCAATTGGGCTACCTCGATATCCCACTAGGCTACCGTGGCGAACTGCCCGATGAGCTTGCACCAGAAGTGACTCTTAGTGGCATGTTTGGCGGGCAACTACACCATTGGCGCGGCAAATTGGTGCGCACCGAAGCGGGCATCGATGCCTCGAACAATGCCGTACAGGCCATCGTGCGCGTAGAACAGTCCGCCACTCAGAACCCGATACAAGGTGAAAGCACACAGTCCATCCCACTACCCGTTGGCCTCTATGTAGAAGCGAGCATAAGCGGCAAAACGGTGAATGATCTCTATGCCCTGCCACGCGAAGTTATTCGTAGTGGCAATCGCGTACTCATCGTCGATGCCGAGAATAGACTGCGTTTTAGAGAGGTTGAGATCTTGCGCCTAGAGAACGAGCGTGTGCTGATCGCCGGCGGCCTGCGCCCGGGAGAGCGCATCTGTATGTCGCCGATACAAGCGGTAGTCGACGGCATGTTGGTGCAGGTTGCCGAGCTATGAAAACCATCATCAATTGGTTTATCGATAATACAGTTGCCTCCAACCTGCTGATGATGGTGTTCATCGTGGGGGGCATTGTGTCCTTCATGAACACGCGCCAGGAAGAATTCCCCAGCATCGAAACCGGCACCATTCAGGTGAACGTGCCCTACCCGGGCGCCGCGCCTGCGGAAGTAGAACAGGGCATTTGCTTAGCGCTAGAGGAGGCGCTAGAGACCGTAGAGAATGTCGAGCGCATGACCTCTACCGCGCGTGAAGGCGCCTGCTCGGCCACCGTAGAGGTTGCCTCGGGTGCAGAACTGAATCGCGTCCTGAACGACGTAAAGAGTGCGGTAGATGCCATCGTCACCTTCCCCGCTGATATCGAACAGCCAATCATCGCCTCGTTCTCGCCCTCGAGCACCGTAATGTCTTTGGCACTCGCTGCCGACACCGATGACGCTAGCCTCAAGGAAATAGCAGAAGGTATTCGCCTCGACCTTATCGACCTCGACGGAATCTCCCGAGTGGAGGTCAGTTATATTCGGCCATTTGAGATCTCCATCGAGATTTCTGAGTTCACGCTGCGCCAGTACAATCTCACACTGAATCAAGTTGCGAACGCTATCAATCGTTCCGCAATGGACATGCCAGCGGGTACCCTGCGCACAGAAGGTGGCGAGATACTATTGCGCAGCAAAGGTCGCGTATTCGAAGGCGCAGAGTACGAGAACATTATCGTACGCTCTATGCCCGATGGCTCGCAGTTACGTCTCGGCGATATCGCCACAGTGAAGGATGGCTTTGAGGAGGGATATTTAACGGCACGAGTCAACGGCAAGAATGCCGCCATCGTCGACATCTATCGCGTTGGTAATGAAGACACTGTCGCCTCATCTGCGAAGGTGAAGGAATATTTCGAAGCTCAGCGCTCACGCATTCCTGCAAGCGTCGACTTTATGATTCTGACCGACGACGCCGAAGGACTGAAAGAGCGCATCGCCACCGTGGCAGGCAATGCCTACTCCGGCTTCTTCATGGTGCTTCTAGTCTTAACCCTATTCCTGCGTTTCAAGATTGCCGTTTGGGTCGCCGCCGGCATTCCCATCGCCATTCTAGGCGCCCTGAGTTTGTTTCCATCCCTTGGCATTACTATTAGCTCACTCACCATCATGGCCTTTATTTTGGTGCTCGGGATTATCGTCGATGATGCCATCGTCGTGGGCGAACGCATCTTCGTGTTCGAGCAAGAGGGTTACTCCCCGCGAGAAGCTGCGGCCAAAGGCACACTAGACGTATTCATTCCGGTGATCTTCGGCGTGATGACCACTATCGCCGCCTTCCTGCCACTGTTAATTCTAGACGGCCCGATGGGTGCCTTCTTCAACGTGATCGGGGGTGTCGTGGTGATCTGCCTCGTCGCCAGTGTTATCGAATCACAACTTATTCTGCCAGGCCACCTCGCACATAGGCGCACTACCGGCTATTGGTTAGAGGGCTCCGCACTCGTGAATCGCTGGCTACTATTGCAGAAGCGCATTGCCTTCGGCCTTGAGTACGTCGCCACGCATATCTACCAACCTGCGCTACGCAAGTGCTTGGAGTATCGCTATGCCACTTGGTCATTCGCCACCGGTATCATCTTAATAACATTTGCGTTACTACTCAGCGGCCGCGTGATCTTCCAGTTCTTCCCTGCTGTAGAAGGGGACCGCATCTATGCCAGCATTCAGATGCCCGAAGGCGTAGCGGTAGAGGTCACCGAGCGTGCGCTGGTGCAGCTCGAGGCGGCGGCCATAGAGCTGCAACTCGAACTCGACGAAGAACTCACCGACATGATTGCTCGCGGTGACGCACCATCAATGCCTGGCAGCGTGGTCGACAAGACTCTCACTACACTGGGCGCACGCGTAAACCGTGGCGGACCGCCCTCGGGTCGAGGCACCGCGGGAGGCAGCCACATCGCAGAGGTCGTGATGATCCTGCACTCCTACGCGGACCGGGGCGAGATAAGTGCGAACGATATCCGCGATCGCTGGCGCGAAAAAGTAGGCATCATTCCCGATGCGTTGGAACTCAGTTACACCTCCGACTCTTTCTCAGCAGGGCAAGCGCTAAGCTTTCGCCTAGAGGGGCGCAACGAAGAGAACCTGCAAATCGCCACCACGGAGCTGCGCGAGGCTCTGGGGCGCTACCCAGGCGTGCTCGATATCAGCGACTCTTTCCGCGCGGGCAAGCAAGAGGTGCAGATAGAGATTCTGCGTGAGGGCGAAATACTGGGCTTCACGCTCGACGATATTTCACGCCAAGTACGACAAGCTTTCTATGGTGCCGAGGCGCAAAGAATCCAGCGCGGAGGCGACCAGATCAAGGTCATGGTCCGCTATCCAGAAGAAGAGCGGCAATCACTCGGTAACTTAGAGGACATGATGCTGCGTACGCCCAATGGCGGCGAGGTGCCGCTATCGAACGTTGCGAAACTGTCGCTAGGTAATGGCTACTCGAGCATCAACCGCGAAGATGGGCGCCGCGTGATTACCGTCAATGCCGACATCGATCGACAGGTCAGTGTACCGGAACAAGTCACTAGTGAGATCTATGCGGAATTCGCGCCTCGATGGTTGGAGGAGTATCAGATATCTCTCGCACTTGGTGGCGAGGCAGAGCAGAGTGCACGCTCGATGGGCGGACTGTTCGCGAGCTATCCACTGGCGATGCTAATCATCTATGCCTTGTTGGCAATTCCGTTAAAATCCTATAGCCAGCCGTTGATCATCATGAGTGTCATACCATTTGGGGCAATTGGCGCCATCATGGGTCACTTCATTATGGGCCAGGAACTGGTGTTCTTCTCATTGATTGGAATCGTGGCGCTAGGCGGGGTGGTCGTGAACTCGAGCCTCGTGTTGGTCGACTACATCAACAAGGAAGTGCATCTTGGACACTCATTGCCCGATGCGGTGGCAAGTGCGGGGGTGGCCCGTTTCCGGCCGATCTTCCTCACCTCGATGACGACCTTCATCGGCCTTGTGCCACTCATGGCGACACCGACACCGGCAACGTTCTTCATCGTGCCCATGGCGATCTCGCTGGCCTTTGGCGTCTTGTTCGCAACGGTGATCACGCTGTTCTTACTGCCTAGCCTATATCTTATTCTCTACGACTTCACGACGCACCGCGCCCACGTCGAGGACCATAGTACAGAGGCCTACGTAGACCCCGCTACCAGCCTGTAGGAATACGGGCTACTTAGTAAGTCTAAACACACTGACGTTTGCATGCCCTTCCTCTTGTAGATGAGAGGCATGCAAACGGCTCATGACACCGCGCTCGCAGTAAAGAGCGTAGCGCATCGATGTTGAAAGCTCCTTGAAACGCGTACGCAATTCGTAGAAGGGAATCTTTAGAATCTCCCGCCCTAACACTTCAAGGTCTAGGGGATTTTTCTCCTCTTCCTCTGGATGCCTGATGTCGATTATCGTGACATCGTCTCCAGTTTCGCAGTACAGCAAAGGATCTTTGTTGCGCCTATCGATGCCCTCGATCACCCGGTCTATCATCTGGAACTCGGCGTTCGCAATCGCCTTCTTGAATAAGTCTTCGTCGACCAAAGCTTCCTGCGCCTCTATCCTTCCTAAGCGCGCACGCGTGGTGGGTTTAACCGAGATCACACTGCAGTATTCAGGCACGTTCTTCACGAAATCTTCCGTGCCGATTGCGCGCGCAACATCGATGATCTCGCGCTTATCCATGGTGGCAAGTGGCCTGATGACGAGCTTTTCTGTTGCACGGTCTATGACGGCGAGATTCGCTAAGGTCTGGCTGGACACCTGCGACACACTCTCGCCAGTTACCAGAGTCTCTATCTTCAATGTATCGGCGATGGCGCTTGCCGCTCGGTACAGTAGGCGCTTAAACACAACACCCATCTGCGAGTTATCTACCTTGGCAACGATGTCATCGACCACTTCCTCGAAGGGGATGGTAATGAACTTAACGCGGTGACTCGCGCCAAACTTGAGCCATAGATACAACGCAACTTCCTTAACAGCTAATTCGTGCTCGGCGCCGCCCAAACGGAAGAAGCAGTAGTGGGTCAACATGCCCCTCTTGATACAGAGGTAGCTAGACACCGTCGAGTCGAAGCCTCCAGAGATGAGCGACAACACCGCGTCTTGCGTGCCTAGTGGGTAGCCACCTAAGCCTTTGTGTATGCGCTCGACTATGGAGACCTCGTCATGGTGGATATCGACCCTAACCGCTACCTGCGGATCATTGAGGTCTACACGCGTATCGACCACGTCCAGCATGAGTGCAGAGCCAACTAGACGCTCCACATCCATCGAAGTGAAGGAGTGCTCCCCTACCCGCTTGCAACGTACACAGAAGCTCTTGCCCCTTATGAGTGGCGCGTTGTGGGCAACGCACAGCGTTATCACTCCCTCAAGGTCTTCCAGGGGATACTTGCGCACCTCTAGCACCTGATCGATGCCAGGCGTGCTCGTGAGCAGGTTCACGATGCGCGCCTGCATATCCTGCGTGCAGCCTTCGACGTCGATATTGAGACTGTCCCACCCTCCCGAGATCGTTGCGGGGCTATCAAGCATCTTCAATTGTGTGCGCAGGCTACGGCGCAGCACGGCGATATAGCGCTGCCTTACTTCGCGGCTCTTGATGATAATTTCGGGGAAAAAGCGAACTACGTAAATCATGACGACTGCCTAGGGGAGGTAAATTTGAGCAACGGTAGAACAAATGCACTATTATGGTGCTTTGTTACTTTGGAGGCACCTTTTTGGTGCACAGAAATAGAGCGTATTAATGGCGAAGAAATAACAGGGCCTATATTTACAGGGCTAGAGCTTATCTTCCGGCTGGCATATTTATTGCTCCTACCCCTGCACACAAGACCCACTTGCGCGCTATTATAGCGCTCAGAGAGCTACTTGTTGAGCAGCAGCTGTTATATGCTTGGCAGCCATTAATAAACGCAAGCAAGGTTTTACAAAGGAATGTCGAATTTCTCGATGTTTCAAGCCACTAACCCATGACCTAAGCCGTCATATTCTCGATCGCACGGAGGATCAAGAATGTCCGAAAAGACTCTTAAACTTATAAAAGACAACGATGTAAAGTGGGTTGACCTCCGTTTTACAGACACGAAAGGCAAAGAACAACACGTTACATTTCCTGCGAAAGTAGTGAACGATTCTTTCATGGAAGGCGTTATGTTCGACGGCTCTTCCGTAGCTGGCTGGAAAGGCATCAACGAATCAGACATGATTTTGCGTCCAGACGACTCTACTGCCGTGCTAGACCCATTCGTTGACGAGCCACAAGTAAACATTACTTGCGACATCATCGAACCTAAGACAATGCAAGGCTACAACCGTGACCCGCGCTCTGTTGCACGCCGCGCTGAGGCTTACCTAAAGTCTACTGGTATCGGCGACGAGGCCTTCTTCGGCCCAGAGCCTGAGTTCTTCGTATTCGACCAAGTGAAGTGGAAGACGGAAATGAACCGCTCTTTCTTCGAGATCGATTCTGACGAAGCGGCTTGGTCTTCAGACAAGGCTATCGAAGGCGGCAACAAGGGCCACCGTCCTAAGGTTAAAGGCGGCTACTTCCCAGTTGCGCCAGTTGACTCCCTACACGATTTGCGTTGCGCAATGTGCGACACAATGACTGAAATGGGCTTGGAAATCGAGTTGCACCACCACGAAGTGGGCAACGCGGGCCAGCTCGAGATTGGCGCGAAGTTTAACTCACTAGTGAAGAAGGCTGACGAAGTTCAGATCCTGAAGTACTGCGTACTAAACACAGCCGATGCCTATGGCAAGACTGCTACCTTCATGCCTAAGCCTCTAGTTGGCGACAACGGCAGCGGCATGCACGTCCACATGTCTATCTCTAAAGAAGGCAAGAACGTGTTCGCTGGTGACCAGTATGCTGGCCTGTCTGAAGAAGCCCTGTATTACATTGGCGGCATCATTAAGCACGCGAAAGCATTGAACGCATTCGGCAACGCCTCTACTAACTCTTATAAGCGTCTGGTCAAGGGCTTTGAGGCACCAACGCTGTTGGCCTACTCCTCGCGCAACCGCTCTGCAGCTATCCGTATTCCATACGTACTTGGCGGCAACCCACGCGCCATTCGTGTTGAAGTGCGGTTCGGTGACCCCACAGCGAACCCATACCTCTTCTTCGCCGCCATGTTGATGGCAGGCCTAGACGGTATCAAGAACAAGATCCACCCTGGCGACCCAGCCACTAAAGATCTTTACGACCTTGAGCCAGAAGAGGAAGCCTTGATTCCACGTGTGTGCTACTCCCTAGACGAAGCTCTGGAAGCACTAGACAAGGATCGCGACTTCCTCAAGGAAGGCGGCGTATTCTGCGACGACCTGATCGATGCCTACATCGAACTAAAAGAAGCAGACTGCACACGCTTGAACAGCTCTACTCACCCTGTAGAGTTCGACATGTACTACAGCGTGTAATGCCACAAGCTTGAGCATTTAAGAAAACCCGACCTCGCGTCGGGTTTTTTTTGCGCCAAATTCGCGCAATGCGAATTAGCCCAGCCCTATTGTGTGACAACTCACAATTGCGCGACGCACCATTTTAGTGCATTGTTGACGCAAGCCCCCGTGTTTACTGGCCCAGCAGCCTTATATCTATGACGCTATCGGTTGGTTTACTTATTGCATGTCCCCCTATAACTAAGCAGAAACCCTCCCGTTTCCGCACTCGAATAGAGCAGTCCTGTGAGCATAAGTAATTTACATAAACGACTACTGGATAATCTAAGCACTAGCGTCCTAGTTTTTGACCAGGACCTTAAGCTTATCTACATCAACCTAGCGGCCGAGAGCCTGCTAGCGATTAGTGGTCGACAACTACAACATGCGTGGATAGGCGACATCTTCTTCGACGCGGACCAAGACGTGACAGAGATAAGCAACGCGAAGAGCACTCATAGCAGCTTCACGAAGCGTAGGACCGAGCTACACCTCTCCCAGGGCCGCACGATAGTGGTGGACTACACAATAACGCCTCTACTAGACCTTGAGGATGCTCATATCTTGATGGAGCTACAGGCCCTCAATTATGCCGAACGCATTAGCAAGGAAGAGGCCCTGATATCGACACACGAAACCACGCGGGAGTTGGTGCGCGGACTAGCACACGAGATCAAGAACCCTCTCGGGGGTATTCGTGGCGCGGCGCAGTTACTGGCGCGAGAGTTACCCGATAGTGAGCTAAGCGATTACACCAACGTGATCATCGAAGAGGCCGATAGGCTGCACAAATTAGTAGACCGACTAGTGGGTTCGAAGAAGTTACCCGAGTTTAAGTCGACCAATATCCATGAGGTCCTAGAACGAGTACGCAACCTGATCGAAGCGGAGATTCTCGATAAAGACATTCACATTGAGCGCAACTACGACCCGAGTATCCCGAACGTTTTTGCGGACTCCGAACAGCTTATACAAGCAGTGCTCAATATCGTGCGCAATGCCTTGCAAGCACTAGAGAGCCCGAATGTGCGCCACAGTAGTGGCACCATAAAACTGACTACACGGGTGCTGCGCAACGTCACTATCGGCGCCGCCTTTCATCGCTTAGCCGCACGCGTTGAAATAGTCGACGACGGCCCAGGCATACCGGAGGAACTCATTGGCAGTATTTTCTACCCGATGATCAGCGGGCGTGCCGATGGCACAGGCCTAGGTCTTTCGATCGCACATTCCATAATTAATATGCACAAGGGCATGATCAAGTGCAGCAGTAAACCGGGACAAACGCGCTTTTCCATTTTTATCCCGGTTGAATGCAAAGAAGATACGAACAAATAAGTAATGCCATAGGATATTCGGGGTTCTTCAATTTATGTCCGAGTATATTTTTCACACATAGGATCATAGGCTATGAGTAAGCATAATTCAGTATGGGTACTCGACGACGACAAGTCCATTCGTTGGGTATTAGAGAAGTCATTGTCACGCTCGGGGCTGTCTACGCAGTGCTTTGAAAACGGTGAGGACCTACTACACCGTTTAGAAAAAGAGAGACCAGACGCTATAATCAGTGATATTCGCATGCCGGGCATCAACGGATTAGACTTGTTGTCGACAGTGCACGACCAATATCCCTTGTTGCCAGTCATCATCATGACTGCGCACTCGGATTTGGATAGCGCCGTATCATCCTATAGCCGTGGCGCTTTCGAGTATTTGCCCAAGCCCTTCGATATC
>CAXBOY010000073.1:0-15541 GCA_963977405.1 uncultured Gammaproteobacteria bacterium | reverse complement strand
GTGGCCGATGCGGGCTTTCTATTGGACTTTCCCATACGAGTATTGTTTGGGGTGCGCATGGTGCTGTCGGAGATCTTCGTGTGGGCGGTCGCTATCTCGATTAATGCCGTCGCCATGCTGTATTTTCGTGACTACTATCAGACTACGCTCCTCACACGCCTGACGGAGTCGATCATTACCACGCCGTTTCCATATTGGTTCATTGTCTTGCTCTCTGCCATCGGCACATTCCTGTCTATCCGTTTCGGGGATGAGTTGATGGATGTCATACACCATAAGGATCGCGATTTCTTCTATAGCAACCATTTCAAACACGAGATCGTTCTATTCGTGTTCTTTCTCTTCGTGCTGTTCAGTTACTACGAACTTATCGCCTCACTCGGCATCTCCGTCGCATAGTTTTAATCCGGTCCAGTGCAGCTGTTTGGGTTTGCTCACGGGCTGAGTATTTGTGCTTTGTAGGAAAATATGTTTTCATCGAGCGCCCTTGGAAGGCACGGATTGCACCTCCTTCGGCCATTTTAACTAGTAACAAGCCCGGCCTACCGGCGCTCTCTTTTCCGCACAAAAAGAATAAAGCATTATGGGCAATTCACTGACTATTCAAAACAGATACTCCCTCCTTCTAGGCGGGTTACGACGCTTGGTGTTTGGCACCGCCCTCCTCGTTTTGCTAAGTGCCTGCTCGGAGCAACTCTCTTCCAATAGGCCCTATATATTGACCACCGCCACCTCTGGCGGCGCCTTCTACCCTATTGGCGTGGCAATGGCGACAATATCGAAGTCTCAGCTTCAGCCCAATCACAATATTTCTCTGTCGGCCATTAGCTCTGCCGGCTCGCTCGAGAACGTTAAGCTACTGCGGGATAACGAGGCTCAGTTCGGCATTCTTCAAGGCGTCTTCGCTGCTTGGGCCTGGGATGGCGACGGGCCAATACGCAATCCCCAGGCAGGCATGCGCAGTGTGAGCGCGCTCTGGTTCAACGTTGAACACTTCGTGCTACTAAGCTCATTAGTCGAGAACGGCACCATTAGCGATTTGGGCAATCTACAGGGTGAACGTTTCGTTCTAGGTGCACGCAACTCCGGTGCTGAGCAGTCTGGCCGCTTCATCCTCGAGACTCTTGGCATCGATTACGAAAGCGGTATGAACTTAGCCTATATGGGCTACGAAGGTGCCGCTAGCGCCATGCAGGACGGCAATGTCGTTGGTATGAACGTGCCTGCCGGGGCGCCGACGAGCGCTATCACCCAAGCCTTCGCACAGATGGGCAATGACATTACCCTACTGACTTTTTCCCAAGAAGAACTGGACGCGCTGAACAACCGATATGACCTATGGGATTGGTATGACTTCCCGCCAGGCACCTACCCCAATCTAGATGTGCTCGTGCGCTCCATCGCCTCCCCTAATGTGTTGGTGGTGCGTTCAGACGTGCCCGATGAGGTGGTCTATCGAGTCACCAAAATGATCTGGGAAAACCTTGGCACCTTGCAGGATATTCACGCGGCCACCAAAGATATGAAACTAGAGCGAGCGCTGCGCGGTATGGTTGCACCTTTACACCCCGGTGCCTTGCGTTTCTATCGCGAGATTGGCCTCGAAGTTCCTCCCCACTTGATTATGGAGTAAGCAGAACCGATGAAATCTCCGTTGTTGCGTTGGGCTGCATTTCTATTTGCGCTATTCCATGTGTACACCAATCTATTCGCTTCGCTTTCTGAGTTATGGTTTGCAGCCATTCACTTCGGGGGCTTCTGCGCGTTATGCGCTTTCAGCGCCAATGAGCGACTACCTGTGGGAGAGGCTGGTACTAAGTTTAAATACGGACTGAACATTGCGCTTGCGGCACTGGCGATCGGTGTGCCCATCTATCTGATGTTGTTCGAAAATGCACTGTATGCTCGCGAGGCGGAGTTTATTACCTCAGACTATATTGTCTCGGCCATCGCGGTCCTGCTTGCGATAGAGTTCACGCGACGCACCACGGGCTGGTTCACGCCCATGTTGATCCTCGTTGCACTTGCCTACATCCTGTTCCTCGGTCGCTATATTGGCGGCGTGTTCTCCTTCCCTGGCTTGAGTATGGAGACAGTGCTCTACCGCAGCTTCTTCAGCTCGGAGGGTATGTTTGGCAGCACCGCAAACATCTCCGCCACCTATGTGTTCATGTTCATCCTATTCGGTGCCTTCTTGCTTAAATCCGGCGCTGGCGATTTCATCGTGCGTTTAGCACGTTGCCTTGCTGGCCGCTTTACCGGCGGCGCTGGCCTAGTGGCGGTTATCGGTTCGGGTCTGATGGGATCTGTCTCCGGCTCCGCGGTAGCCAATACCGTTTCCACCGGCGTAATCACCATCCCTATGATGAAGCGTTCGGGCTTCCCTCCGCAATTCGCTGCGGGGGTCGAGGCGGCCTCGTCCACGGGCGGCGCACTGATGCCCCCAATCATGGGTGCGGGCGCATTCGTGATGGCTGGCTACACTCAACTTCCCTATACCCAGATCGTGGCAGTCTCCATTCTGCCCGCTATGCTCTACTTTCTTACAGTCGCCTTCTTCGTGCGCATCGAAGCCAAGCGCCTCGGCCTGACCCCCGACAACATTGAGCAGTCAGAGAAGGTACGTGATGTATTGAAGGAGGGCTGGCATTTCATACTGCCGCTCGGCGTCCTAGTGGGCAGTCTCCTGATCGGCTACACCGCTCTGCTGGCGGCGGTGTTCGCTATCGGTGCCACCATCGCCGCCTCGTGGATATCGTCAACGCCAATGTCGCTGCAAGATTGCTTCGATGCCACGGTGGACGGGGTACGCAATATGACAGCGACCGCGCTACTTCTAGTGGCGGTGGGCCTCGTGATCAACGTGGTCACTACCACTGGGGTCGGGAATGCCTTCTCTTTAATGATTGTGGAATGGGCGCAAGGCAGCCTATTGATCACCATCGCGCTAGTGGCTCTGGCCTCTTTGATCCTAGGTATGGGCCTACCGGTAACCGCATCCTATATCGTATTGGCCACACTCTCTGCACCAGTGATCTACGACTTGATAGCGCAGGACTATCTGCTGCAAGCGCTGCAATCCTCAGACCTATCTACGTCGGTAAGGGCCACACTGAGCCTGTTCGGCGGCGACCCAGTGGTGGCATTACGCGAGATGCCCTTGGAGATGCGGCAGATTTTGCGTACAGAGTTGCTGGATCCAGCAATACTGGGCGGCATGTTATTGAGCGCTCACCTGATCATCTTCTGGCTTTCGCAGGACAGTAATATTACGCCTCCTGTATGTCTAGCCGCCTTTGCCGCAGCAGGCATCGCCGGCACTAAACCCATGGCCACGGGCCTGACGTCGTGGAAGCTGGCCAAAGGGCTCTACTTGATCCCCATTTTATTCGCGTACTCGCCACTAATCTCTGGTACTTGGGCGGAACGTTTAAGTGTCTTTGCTTGGTCTAGTCTTGGGCTCTATGCCCTAGCTGGCTTACTGCAATGGCGCCTAGACAAGCCCCTTAACCCGTTAACTGCCGCGATGTTACTCTGCGCAGCTGGATTATTGATGTGGGCACCCCTCACGACGATTTACCATATCGTCGGCGCTGGGTTACTCTTCGCTGTGATGTTCTGGCAAAAACGCACTCTGGCCTAAAATCCTTCACCGCGAGCACTGATCGATGTTTTCAGAGAAAGAATTGAATCTCGACGAGACTGAGCTCCGGGAGCAGGTTGCGATGCTTTCCGAAGAGCAGCGTGCGGCCTATCAGCAGTGTGAACAAGCAGCCATTAAGCGCCCCTCAACCTATGCGGCACTCAATACTCTATTCTTCCTCGGCGCCCAGCACTTCTATCTGCAGCGCTGGATGCGCGGCTCAATTAGCCTCACACTAGGTTTGACCGTCGCGCTGCTATTGCTAAATGGCCAGATACTTTACGGCTTCGCAGTCCTTCTGGCATTGGCGATCGTAGATATCCCCCAGCTGCTCAATTACGAGCATTTAGTCCATGCGCGCAACAATAATTCGATGCGTCGGTGTTTAATCCGCGCTAAAAAATCACTGCGGTAAACGAATCCAGCTCATGATAGGATGCCGGGCCTAAACGGAATCTCGCTCTAATTCTCAAGATTCACCCAGTTTGATCAACACCGCAAGGCGGAGTAGGACAGTACATAGTGGCATTGACTCTGGTTTTATTCGTAACAGGCCTCCTAATACTCGTGGGCGGCGCCGAAAGTCTCGTTCGTGGTAGCTCAGCCCTCGCCCTCCGCCTTGGCATCACTCCCCTAGTGATAGGCCTTACAGTGGTCGCCTTTGGCACCAGTAGCCCCGAGTTAGCCGTTAGTATCGAGTCTGCACTTAGTGGCAGTAGCTCCATTGCCCTAGGCAATGTGATCGGCTCCAACATCGCCAATATTGGCCTGATACTCGGCATCACGGCCATAATTCGGCCGATGTCGGTGCAACCTTCTCTTCTTAAACAACAAATCCCCTTGATGATCGTGATCTCCTTCGTCATCTGGGCAATGGCCGCCGACATGGCTATTACCTTCTGGGATGGTTTCATTCTTGTCGCCGCCTTGATCGGCTTCCTTCTACACAGCTACCGCAGCTCAAAAGACAGCCCCGAAGAAGAGGAATTGCTGCCCTGTGAGGTACAGTCGTTAAAAGACAAAACTTGGTTCTGCATATTGCTCATTCTCATTGGCCTAGCAGGCCTTATCGGCGGCGGCATGCTGTTCGTCCGCAGCGCTGTAGAGATCGCGCAGATTTACAATGTAGATGAGGCCATAATCGGTCTTACAATCGTCGCCATCGGCACCAGCATGCCAGAGCTCGCTACCTCTGTAGTGGCCGCCATTCGCAAAGAGTCCGATATCGCCATCGGCAATATCGTTGGTTCTAACATTTTCAACATCCTCGCCATCCTCGGCATTGCCTCCCTGATCAGCCCCCTTTCGGGCAGTGGGTTCAGTACCGCCGACTATTTGGTAATGATTAGTTTTGCCGTTATCCTGCTACCTATGGCATGGAGCGGTAGAACCCTGAGTCGCCCGGAAGGCACTGTGCTGTTGCTGGGGTATCTAAGCTATATGGCCTACATCTGGCCATAACGTCCACCGGCGTTAAGCGCGATGCTTTGCAATTGCTACTGGTCGCCAAGGGCTTGCTTTAAGCCATTGAATGCAAGGGCTAGTAATGTCAGTGAAGTTGAGAAACATATCTGTGGGGTCGCAATTATGCGGCGTCTAATGGCCCTGCTACGCGAGCGCTTCCCACTTAGTACCCAAGGGCTCGCGGTACTGCTGATCGCAATCCTTGCTCTGCAGCGTTATGGCTATGGCCGCATGGATCTGGTCGTTTTCGCGCTCGCCGTATGCGCCCTCGCTATCGTATGTTTCTCGACTGTGATCGTGCTGCTCGGCGGCCTAATCCTGCGTCACCAAATTCGCCACACACTCGAGATGGAAGCCCTTTTGCGCCGCAACACGCCGCGCATTAAGGTCGAGGCGGGCTACCCAAATGAGACGGGCTTTAGCCTTTCCACTATGCCCTGGCTGCCACTGATCGGCGTCACCTGGGAGATCGTTCATCCCGATGCCATCGAGAATCGTAATCGCCTCTCCGAAGACGAGCAGCGCTGGGAGGAGGAGATCATTCCTCGCAAGCGTTGCCGCACCCAACAGATCACGCGACGCTTTACTGTACGCGATGTACTGGGTTTTAGTCGCTTTACTTGGCGCTTCACCCAGGAAGGCGAGCTACTAGCATTGCCCCAGGCCGGCAATATTCGAGCCCTCCCCTTATTGCGGTCCCTGACCGCGGAGGATGGCATCCCTGATCCAGGCGGTAACCCAGAAGGAGATCGCATGGAGATTCGCCCCTACGTGCCCGGCGACTCGGTCCGTAACATTATGTGGAAGGTCTATGCGCGTAATCGTCTCCTCAACGTGCGCCTGCCCGAACGTAGCGTCTTTCACAGTAGCCGCACACTCGCCTACCTAGTCTCCAGCCCTAGCGACGAGGCGGCCGCGGCGGTAGCTCGCGTAGCGGTAGAATCAGGCTCACTGGGGGATGATTGGCTGTTTAGTGCTGATGGCAGCGATAACGCAAGTGGCCAGGTAGACGAAGCCTTAGAGATCATCGCGGGCTCCCGAGCAATCAATGGCCTACTGCCCTACGGACTCGATGCGTTCTTGCAGCGCCACGGCAGCCAAGGCAGCACGCACTGCATCGTATTCGTCGGGGCGCAGATGGCTCCGTGGCTACCGCAGTTACGAGCAAGTATCGCGCGCTTTAGGGTGCGCTTCTCAATTGTCTTAGCAACCGATGGTTTAGCCGCCGAAGAGGCGCCCAAGGCATGGCAGCGCTTGCTCTTTCGCGGCTCAAATAGCACTGATAAGCAGGCGATTGAGAACACCTCTGTTGCGGATTTGAGCCGATTATTGACGCAAGTCGGTCAGCTTGTAGAATCGACCCTTGTTGTTGATCGCGATACAGGGCAGAGTTTCGACAAACGAATGAACAGAATCTAGGGGAACTGCGTATAGTTCTCCACAGAGCTAATAAGCGAACGCTATGAGCAACGACAAGACACAGAAGCAATTACTACCCACCAGTCTGCGGGCACTCATCATCGCCAGCAGCTACTGGGTTTTGAGCATCTCACTGACAACCCAGAACGGCTCAATCGCCGCCTTCGTCGGTTGTGTCATAAGCTGTTTTCTCGTTGACGCCTATATCGACCGTCCGCCCTTGCGCAACCTGCGACTAGGGATTATCGCCGTTATCGCTATTGTCGTCCTCGCCGTTGGCCTCTCATTTAGCGCTGCACTTACCTCCAACATCACCCTTGCCACCATGATGGGACCAATGGTCGCCTACGAAACTGGCGAAGTCCTGCAATGGTTTATCTTTAGCGCTAGCCTAAGCTTATTGCTGCGCGCTATCGCACAACGCACAGAATTCGGGCGAGTATTAGAGATTCTATTCGTTGCCACCGCCTTCGTGATCACCCTTTCGGCCCACCGCCAAGGCATGATTCATCGGCCCTTCTTCATCGGTGATTTCGCCCTTACCCGCGGCATAGACCCAAGCTCTATACTGATGGCGTTCGGCTGTGTTGCCGTATTGTCTTTAGCTGCGTTGCTGATGATCGAACACAACCACCGCCGCCTGCCTTACCACTTCGCAGTGCTCGGTGTGCTTTGTTTCTCTCTGCTAGTCTATGTGCAGTTCTTTGGCATGCCCACGCCGCGCATGACCGATGATCTAGGTCTAACAGGCGCGGCTAGAGGCGCGAGTGGCGCGCAGGACGAAAACCCCTTTCGAGACGGTGAGAACGATACGAGCGATATGCAGGCGCCAGTAGCGGTTGTCCTGTTCCGCGACGACTATGAGCCAGCTGGCGGCGCCTATTATTTCCGCGAGTCGGCCTACTCCGAATTCAACGGTACCATGCTGGTAGTGCCCCATCGCGAAGACATGGACGAGGACCTAATCGAGTTCTTCACACCCACTCGTGTCGAGATCAACGAGCCCTTAGACGCGCCAGAACTGCGCAGCACCGTGCGCACTACTATCGGCTTATTGGCGCCACATCGCACCCCTTTCGGCCTCGACACACCTGTCGCTTTTGAGAATACGCCAAATCCGAATAATCTGCGTTTTAAGCAAACCTACGACGCATACTCTATGGTGCCGCAGTACGATTTTTCAGACCTGATTGGCCGTGAGTCAGGCGACCCAGACTGGACCGCTGCGCAGCGCCAAGCCTATTTGGAATTGCCTGCAGATCCTCGCTACAAAGCCCTTGCCCAAGAAATATTAGCCACCCTGCGACCAGAGTTTGCAGACGATCCCTATGCCAAGGCGCTGGCGATAAAAGACTATTTAGACCGCAACGGCATCTACAGCCTTAAGAACGAGCATGCCTATGCCGATGATCCTGCAGCCTCATTCCTATTCGGCGATCTAACCGGCTACTGCATGCACTTCTCTTTTGCGGGAGCTTATTTGTATCGCGCCATAGGCTTACCTGCCCGAGTAGGTATCGGCTACTCGGTACCAGCGAGCAATCGGGCCGGTGGTTCTTCGCTCTTGATTCAAGCGATCAATGGTCACGCCTGGCCAGAGATCTACCTCGATGGCGTCGGCTGGGTTATCGTTGACCCTGCGCCTTCGCGCACGCTAGTGGATATGTCGGTAGACCCTCAGAATAGCCTGCAACAGTTACTAGGCGATATGCTGCGCGACGAGTCCTCTTTCGACGATTTTGTCGCCTCTCAACAAGGCAACGCTTTCCCGATTGCCATCATATTGCGAAGCATCGCCTTGTTATTCCTAGCCTTATTACTGCTAGCCTACGCCGTAAAGATTTACCGCTTACGCGCCCCCTACTACGCCGCGCCTACGCAGCGTTATCGTTTGAGTTATCGCGCCGCTTTAGACAACTTAAGTGCTCATGGCCTACGCCGTCACTATGGGGAGAGCCGCGAGGGTTTCGCGCAGCGATTGAGCGCCATGACACCCTCTTTCTCTACGATGACCTATTCGCATCTGCGCAGAACACTCGGCGCGCCGACAAGCCCACAGCATGAAGGACAGATCGTATCCGTGGATATGGCGCAAGACATCGATTGGTTGGCGTTGGACAAACGCATCAAACAGGAGATTCGTCAGCACAAGCCCTTGTGGCGGCGCACACTTGCCGTCCTCAATCCCGTCTCGTGGTTACACACCCATTGAGGCTTACACTAATCAATTAGCACAGAACGCAGCACTCGCCCCTGCATGACGGCGAGGCTCTGGAGAGTAGGAATGACACTGGAAGCCACAAGCGAAGAGAGCCGGTTAGAAGACGACGCGAGTCAAACCGACAGAAGTGCCGCGCCTGCCGCGCAGTCCGCAGCCTTGCAGCATGCCCTGTCGGTGTTACGCCGCTTGTCCGAGGCCGTGAAACGCCAAGTGCTCGGCCGTGACGACGTAATCGAATTGGTCATTATCGCCCTAGTGGCCGACGGACATGTACTCCTAGAGGACTTTCCTGGCTCGGGCAAGACCACTCTAGCGAAAGCTCTAGGCGAGGCAATTGTGACTTCGAACGAGGACGACGTGGATGGCAGCCTAGGCGCTATCGTTCCGTTCCGACGCATTCAGTTCACACCTGATCTTTTGCCATCGGATGTCACGGGCGGCTCCGTCTTCGATGCCAATGCCAACCACTTCCATTTCCGGCACGGCCCAATTTTCGCTCACGTCGTGCTGGCCGACGAGATTAACCGTACCTCCCCCAAAGTGCAGTCGGCGATGCTCGAGGCCATGGGAGAGAAGCAAGTGACCGTCGACAATGCGACATACCACCTAGACAAACTCTTCTTCGTGATCGCTACACAGAATCCACTAGACTTGGTCGGAACCTATCCCTTGCCAACACCACAGCTGGATCGCTTCCTTTTCAAAATCACGATGCAGCATATCGAACGCGATGCCGAACTCGATGTCTTAGATAGCTATAAGAGCCGCCGCGACCCAGTAGCCGCCGACAAACTACAAGTGGCACGCACGGAGGTGCTCAAGGCTCGGGAGACTATCGATCAAGAGGTGGTCATTAGCACTGCAATCAAGACAGCGCTTGTAGACATCTCGCGCAATCTGCGCGCCGACGAGCGTGTCTTACAAGGTAACTCAACCCGCTCCATGGTGCTGATGCTACCCGCCCTACAGGTCTTGGCGACGCTGCGCGGACGCAGCTTTGTAAGTGCCGAGGATATCGAGACCTTGTTGCCACGCGTGCTCGGCCACCGCGTCGAACTAGCCCCCGGCGTAGCCGAACTTAGCCGTGTGCTTAAGGACTGCATGCGCGAACCCATGGAGCAATTAGCGCGGGCAACCCTGCGCTAGGGCCCCTCGATGAACACCTTTGTAAGTCGAATCAGCCTTTGCCTTAGTAGCCTGTACTTAGTGGCAGTGACCGCTATGCCTGCACATGCGCAAGACGGGCTCGATGCACTGGAGCTGCCGAGCACCTCGTCGATCTGCTTCGGCATGCTCGGCATCTCGGAGCAGAGGGCGTTGCAAATCTGTGACGCGTTAGCGCTGAAGGAGAACGTCAAGGCCCGCGAGCTAGCACAGCGCTGGATCGCGGAGGAGCCACAGTCGGCAGCGGCTCAATTCGCACTGGCCGAGGTCTTAGTGAATGTAGAGGGCAACCTCGCCCGCGCACTTTTTCACCTGAACCGAGCCGAGGAACTTACTAACTACTCCTCTATGGGAAGAGCAATGGCCGCGGGCAATGCGGAATGGCATTTCCTTACGCTCTCTCAGCTCTCTTATGTCAATCAACTCATGGGCAATCAAGAGGCTTCGCTGCTCTACCTTGACAAGATGGAAGATATCTACGGTCAGGAGATGGAGTCATTCCGCGGTTGGCCACTGATCAAGATGCAACGTTGGGACGAAGCCCGTGCTAGCGCCAATAGTGTCTTGGCCAATAGCAATGACCCGCGTGAGCGCAGCCGCGCATGGAATACACTATGTGCCGTGGAGCTCGCCAGCTTGCGCCCAGCGGAATCCCTAGAGGCCTGCGACAACACAATGAACGAGGATGATGCCTTAGCCAGCGATGACAACGGCAGAGTCGATACCGTCTATCTGATGAATGCCGCCGAGGTGGCCTTGAGCATGTTGCGTGCTCAAGATGCCGAGAATTATCTCACCCGCGCTACCCGCTTCCTCAATCCGGACAGCGTGGGCGACCCGTGGATCAACTTGCTGTACTTATACATGAACCAGAGTCGCTTCGATCAGGCCCGCAGCGCACTGGATGGTCTGCTTGTGTGGCGCGATCAACAGGAACCGATCGTGGGGGTCATGAACCGCGCCGAACATTTCCTAGTAAGCGCCACCTTCCTTACCTTGGCAGGCTATCCCGAGGATGCCGCAACGCTCAGTGCCACCGCTCTGAACCAACCCGATCGCACAGGCTCCTTCAGTGCCGACGAAGCACAGAAGGACTCTATCGCCGCTCTCATCAATCACATCGCCAATCGCACTGCCTACGAGAAGAAAATAGAAGAGGCGAGCTGGCTCGGTTTTCCTGAGTCTCTCAGCGCCCGCGTCGATGCGCTGGGCTTCTGGTTAAAGTCGTGGCGCTCCGGTCGCCATGCAGCCTCATTATTCGCCGACCCACAGACGCTGATGAATCGGCTGCGCCCCTATGCGCCATTGGATGTGCATATTCCCGAATGGGTTGAGCCCGATTTAGTGTCGCTTTTGGGGCCTGGTGTGATCTCATCGATACTGGAGCAGACCCGCGAGGCCGGTGCGTTCCGCCTAAACGAAGGCTATTACTTCGCCTATCGCGTAGAGGTCAATGCACTTAAAGGACAAGACAACGAACTGCTGCGCAACGCCGAACGCGCAATGAGCCTTCTGCCCGCCGAGGAGGTCATGTTGAAGGCCCGCCTATCTGCGCGCGTCGCCGATGCAGCATGGCGACAAGGCAACATAGAGGTAGCGCTTAGTAATTACGAGGAAGCCTACAAAGCAGACCCTAGCCTGCTACGCCGTCTCGGTCTTGCCCTACCTGTGCGCATCACTGGAGTGGATGCTGCCTTCGAGCGAAAGGTCATCGATTATCTCGCAGCCTCGCCACGTTTTCGTGCCGATCCTAACGGCTTGAATCTGGAGGTTTTCCCTCAGAACGAACTCACTATCTGCCTTAGCTCACGCGGCGGCGTACCACTGTCTTGCGTACAGATGGGAGAGTTCGACGAGACCATGACTCTGAATCCCGAGCAGCAACTGGTGCAAGAATTCCACGCAAAAACCTTCGGTTTGGGGTACGATATCCCCCAATCTCAGCGGACGAGATTACTTGGTTCCAGTGTAATTCTCAGCTCCCAGAATAATACCGATGCGCGGCAAGACCGCGACTCCGTGCTGCGTCCTTAGCAGCCAAGGCTGCCCTATGACCGTTCCTATACAGAGCCTCTCGAGAGGACTCATTTTATTGCTTGCTATGGTTTCGGCCCTCGGTCCGATCGCCATGCAAATTCTCCTGCCTGGTGTTCCGATCATCAAAGAGAGTTTCGGCGTCAGCACCGGTGTTGCGCAACTAACACTTAGCCTGTCGATGGCCGCTATCGCCCTAGCAACACTAGTATATGGCCCAATGTCAGACCGCTATGGTCGAAGGCCAGTACTCATTACCGGTATCAGCATCACGATCATCGGCTCGGTCCTGTGCGTCTTAGCGCCGACTATAGAATTACTGATCGCCGGCCGCGTGGTGCAGGCCGCCGGTGGCGCCGTCGGCTTAGTCGTCGCTAGAGCCATCGTGCGGGACGTCTATGATGCCCGCCAGTCGGCCTCAGTGATCGCGACACTCGTGATGGTAATGGTAGTCATGCCGATGCTATCCCCAGCTGTGGGGGGCGAGCTAATGGTGCGCTTTGACTGGCACTCGGTGTTCTATCTCGTCGCAGCGCTGGCTAGCGTGATGCTTGGCTTGCTTTTGTACCTTCTGCCCGAGACTCTGCGCGAACCTGTGCCTTTCACGGGCGTAAAGAATCTCCTAGGCTCCTACATCACACTGCTTAAGAATCCGTTGTTCAGCGGTTATGGCCTGAGCGTTGCCTTCGTCTCAGTGGTGTTCTTTAGCTTCATATCGGCCGCACCAGAGATTATGGTCAGCGTGTTGAAACGCCCCGCTACCGAATACGGCTATTACTTCATAAGTGTGCCGTTGGGCTTCATGATCGGCAATTATGTAACCCGCAATTATGGGCAGCGCTTTGGCATCCATCGCATGATCGACTATGGCTCGCGCATCTCCATCTTCGGCATCGCTCTAGCCATCGGCATTCATGGCGCAGGTTTCACGCATCCAGCAGGTTTATTCTTCCCCATCGCATTTGCGATCTTCGGCAACGGCATCACCCTGCCCAATGCTCAGGCAGGCGCGCTCAATGCCGCGCCAAAGTTGGCGGGCAGTGCTTCTGGATTAACGGGTTTCATGCAGATGGGTTTCTCAGCGGTCGCAGCGCAAGCCGTGGCACTGATTTTCAATGGCACGGTCTATCCGATGCTCCTACTTATGCTAGTAGCATCGGTGCTGTCATTGGCTTTTTTCAAAGCGATGGTGCCCAAGGGACACGAATGAGCTAGTTGGTATAAGTCTCGAGGATATTCAGGGCGTGGTTTTTGATGTGGCGTAACGACACGAACATATCGCTATAGGCCTGCGCAGCTAATGACTGACAGGTGCCTGACTTCAGGCGATCCATGTGTTCGTCGCGCATATTGTTAGCCAACCTGTTCAAGCGCTTCGACTCTTCCATCAATGTAGTAATGCGAGTGCTGTCGGCACGCTTCTTACGCGCAGCGCATACACGGCCAACGAAACTGTCTACCTCGTTGAGGAATGCTTCTAGGTCTGCCCATGCCGCTGGACTGAGCGATTCCTTCTGCTTGTACAGGCGCGCACGGTAAATGCTAAATGATTGCAGACTATCGGCAATACTTTCCATCTCGTCTGCCATACGGATCAAACCATAGGCGCGGGCAGATTGCCCCTGTGTGACCGAGTCAGTTAGCAGCGTGGTGACGAAGTTGATCATCTCTTCTTCGATATTGTCAGTGATGTCCTCGAGATGATTGATGCGCTCAAACAGCTCTTTGTCGTGGGACTCCTTAACGGTGTATTCCTTCGTAAGATTGAACATCTCGCGGGTAATCTCCACCAGATTGTCCATCTCTAGGTCTGCCTGTTGTAAGGCCACCTCAGGCGCCATTGTAGAGCGATTGCCCAGATACTTAAGCTTGTGAATCTCTTTCTCGCCACGGCTAGGTATCAACCAAGTCACGAACTTCACGAGGTAGTCGATCAATGGAATCCACAGCAATACATTCAACACGTTGAACATGGTATGAGCGACGGCGATATGCCATGCAATATTCGGTCGGTTACCGGAAGCGTCAACCGCATCGGCAGGATTGGCCACCAGCCATTCGATGAACCCCACATAGTAGGGGAACATAATTATAAATATCACCGCACCTAGAAGGTTAAAGATTGCGTGAGCACGGGCTGTGCGCACCGCTGAGGTATTCGCCCCAATGGCTGCCAATTGCGCCGTGATGGTGGTACCAACGTTTTCGCCGATGATTAGAGCAACTGCCGTGTTGAAATCGATCACGCCGGTAGAGGCCAGGGTGATGGTAATGCCCAGCATCGCCGAGCTGCTCTGAATAATAACCGTTAGCAAACAGCCGATCGCGACACAAGCCATAAGGCTGCCGAGTGTCTGCGCATCAAACAGATGCAAGTAGGAGATGAAGTTCTGATCCGAACGCAGTGGCGCGAAGGCCCCACTCATGAACTCGAGGCCTGTAAAGATGAGGCCCAATGCCACAAGTGTTTTACCAATGGCGCTAGCGCGGGCAGATTTGCCTGCCATCATTGGATAGATGCCGAGGCCAATCAGGAGCAAACCGTATTTGCCTACCTTGATCGAGAGGATCCAGCCCGTCACGGTCGTGCCGATATTGGCCCCGAGGATGACCCCGATTGCCTGCTTTAACTCCATCAACCCCGCGTTAACCAGGCTGACGGTCATAACCGTGGAAATACTGCTGGACTGCACAACCACCGTGATGCCAACACCGGCCAATACGGCGAGGATACGATTTTTCGTGAAAGTGGCGAGAATCCGCTGAATAGCGTCGGTACTGCCGGACTGTAAACCTTCGGAAAGGAATTTGAGGCCTAGGAAAAAGACCCCTAAGCCGCCGATGGCAGTATATGCAATGTCAAAATAATTCATTGGCGCGAAGTCTATGCAAAGCTCGGCTACTTTACAAATTCTTTGCAAAAATATTACAGACTTGTTTGGTTTTACTCGATTTCAAATCCATTTAAACCATGTGATCAGCGGGACCAACAACGGTGCTGAGCACAGCGGTCACCACCAGTATGACCAAAGCAAGGCAGATCTCCCCCTTTATCGAACGCTGCAAGGGCTGTGATCCAGCGCTGTAAAGAGCGGGCACTAGCCGAAACTTATTTAGCCCAGCCAAGGCCAAGAGACACAGCACCAAGGCGATTTTCAATGCTATTAGACGTCCATAGGGCGATGTATAAAGTTCACTAAAGGAGCCCAACAACTGGGTGACTAGATACCCACCAACCGCTAATAGGCCAAGCGTAAACCCCCAGCCATAGTCGCCGAAACGCTTCATTAGTGGCGCTATGGCATTGCCCGGCTCGGTGCGACACAGTAGTAGCAATGGGTAGAGAGCGCCTATCCACATGCCCACTAGCAACACATGAATGGCAATAAGCAGCTGTGCAAACAAGTCTAGGATCGCAACATGACCCAGCACGGCAAAGCCTGCGCCGCATAGCAGTAAGCCAAGGCACCACGATAGAAGGAGAGTTGTTGGAAAGGTGGGCGAAGCGCCTGTTAACTTATCGCGATAAATGACCAGGAGCAGGCCAATTAACACAAAACCGGCCAAACGTAGGCCAATGCCGTAGCCGATTGGCG
>CAXBOY010000072.1:0-15947 GCA_963977405.1 uncultured Gammaproteobacteria bacterium | reverse complement strand
ACGCTTATTCGCGTGGCGCACCAGCATTAATCCAATGGATTAGAGTCTGCGTGTCTTCTACTGAAAGAGTACGCGCGTTCTCGAAACTACGAATAGTTGGGTCTACTTGCATTGGAGGCATACGCTTAGTCATGATTACTTCGCGCATCATTGGGCTCCAGCCTTGAACCATCTGGTGGCTGTTCATCGCGAACGGGCCGATGCCGCCTTCGATGTGACAACCAACACAGTTCTCGATCAGTACAGGAGCAACTTCAGTCTCGTAATCCGGTACGTCATCAGCACTAGTAACTTTAGCTGGGAATTCCAGCGCACAGCCTGGGGCTGCTTCGAAGTCTACAGAAACTGTCTCTGTGTCGCGGCCGATTTCACCAGCAGCGATAGCGTCGAAAGTCTCTCTTAGGAATGTTGTACCTGGCTCGCCACGGGCACCTGGGGTGTCCAGCGGTCCACGGTACAAAACTGTCATATTGTTAGGGTCGAGTACAACAATCTCGCCTGCTTTAGTGATGCCTAGAGATTCGGCAACAAGCTGAGTATCGTCCATAAGAATTGGCATGTCAGGGTTATAGCTGTTCTTGAAGCGACGGACAGCTTCTACATCATCATTGATAGATGAGTTCATCATTACGAAACTAATTTGCTCGTTGTCCCACTTAGTTTCTAGAATTTTGTATTCAGAAAACAGTTCCTGCGATGTACTGCAAGAGTTTGCTTGTGAGATAACTACAAGTGCTTTCTGGTAACCAAATTTACTGAGTTGGTGAGCACGACCAGTTTCGTCGATCAAATTAAAATCACCAATGCGCTCAGGCGCAGCGAATGATTGCGAGCCAGCAAGTAATGCAGCCAATAGGCCCACGCACTTCAAAGTTTTCATGTTAACTACTCCAGTGAATCGGAAATAACTTATCTTTATACAAGAAAAAAGGGCTCGCGCGAACGCGAACCCTTTTTTAATTTTACAAATTACTCATCAGTATAAGAGAAATACCCGATGAACATTTCGTCCCAGCTCTGCAAGCCACCGATAGCTGGCTGTGATGGATCTGGTACACCAGTGTTGTACTGAGAGTTATCGAAAGCACCCTCAACAACTACGCGTGAACCGGCTGGCAGAACCATTGGCTCATCCAGACGGTAAGTTGGCTGCCATCCGAAGTTGTAGTTAGCAACGTTGATGATCTCTTCGCGAGTCTGATCTGGGTAGATCACGCTTGCACGCATAGACTTACCACGATAGTGCATGTGAGCACGGAAGCTATAGAGAGTAGTTTCTTCTTCAAACACGTGGTTTGAAGCCATCTCGTAGTGCATGTCACCAGCAGGGATCACGATGTTGTTTTCACGGCCACCGCGTGCAGACACAGAGTAAGTACGGAAGTGCTTCTCTGGAGTCTCGTCAGCGAACCAAAGACCAACACGAGTTGCGTCTTGAGTTTCTTGACCCATTGCAGTGTAGTGAATAGACATTCTTAGTGAAGAGCCAACAGGAATCTTAACGCCAGTGTTTTCTGGGAAAGTAGTTGGGTCTTCTTTGCCTGGAGCAAAGCCTTCTAGGAACTCAACGCTTGCGACGTTGTCAGCTTCGTCGAACTCTTCAGTGTGCTCATTAGCAACAACATAAGAGAGAAGGTGGTGAAGTACGCGCTTGTCGCCAGGAATGAACTGGACAGACTTAACCCATTTCTCTTCTTCGAAAGGCATTTCAATGTTCGTGTTGATGTAATCAAGCACGCCAGTTGCAGGAATCAATGCTGCTGGCACGTCTACGATGTAATCAGGAGCGCCATTAAGACCCCAGCCAGCGTCAGCTGGTTTGACCTGAGTCAATGGATCTACACCAGCGAAAGCAGACGATAGAGTCAAGCTTGCGCCCACCATGAGCAGAGAAGTCGTCAATACTGTTTTTTTCATTTCAATTCTCCTTGAATTGACATGTGCTGCTAGGATATTAAGAGCCTCGCTGTGTCGAAGTAGAGAGCATCCGTAGTGGATTACTAAAACTTCAGGTGTAACAATCCACCCACTTCTGCGAGAACATCCAAAGGTTAACCTAAAAAACACTCAAAACGTAACAATTAAATGTGAGTATATGTAACTTTATGCAACTCGCGCACAGCCGTTTACATTAGCTCACTCTACAGGGTTGCGACAGGCAGCTACTCTTGCCCGTCGGCCTTACACTGATACCTCATTATGGACTAATCGCCCGGTCAAAGGTGCTTCTTTTTTTGTATCGCGTACAACAGATTTTATCAATGATCTAATAATTAACTCTATTAATTCAATGAGTTATGATTTTGCAAGATTGGCGTTTGCAAAATCCCAGTTCACTAGGTTTTCTAGGAAGCTGGTGAGGAAATCGGGTCGGCGATTTTGGAAATCGAGATAGTACGCATGCTCCCAAACATCACAGACCAATAGGGGTGTTGCACCTGACGTTAATGGCGTTTCGGCGTTTGCGGATTTCGCGATCTTGAGTTTACCGCCTTCAGCAACTAGCCATACCCAGCCGCTACCGAACTGTGTTACGCCGCCGTTGACAAATTCTTTCTTGAAATTGTCATAACTACCGAAATCTGCAGTGATTTTCTCTGCAATCGCGCCAGTGGGTGCGCCGCCGCCATTAGGGGCCATGCTGTTCCAAAAGAACTCGTGGTTGTAGCACTGACCGACGTTATTAAACAGTGGGCCCCCAACTTTGGCGGCCGCTTTCACTAGGTCTTCGATATTGTCTGCGCTGATGCCGGCGTCAGCCAGCAATTCATTGCCCTTCACGACATAAGCATTATGATGCTTGGCGTGGTGGAAACTAAAGGTTTCGGCGGACATGTGCGGCTCCAGTGCATCAGTTGCATAGGGCAGTGCGGGCAATGTTAACTTCATAATGACCTCAATTTGTTGATTCGTTGAATTTCTTGCTTTTTTGGCGCTCACAGCTAAGATTTGCCGCGAGCCTTAGCGCCAAAATTGCATTAGAAAGAATGCTCGAGAATAATCCACAATGCCGCGTATTTCAAGGAAAGCAGCCCGAACATCAAGCTGGTATAGACCTATCGGAGAGGAATAAAGGATAATGGCATCATGAGAGACAATGACGATTTACATGACATACCATCAATGGTTCCAGCCAGAGATGAAGTAGTGCACCACCAAAGCAAGCGACGCCAGCCGGATATCGTGCCTCCGGTGCACTATGGCGAGACGCTTAAGGTTAGCACTTGGCCAGTTCGCATAATGTTGGGGCTACTGACTCTTGCGATTGGCGCAGGGGCATATCTTGGTTATACCGTCTATGCGGATAATTTGGAGTCTTTGCGTCAAGCCACAAGGCGTATCGAAGACTTAGAAGGGCGTTTGGCGTTAGTTGGTGACTCTGCAGAGGAGACAACCGCTAACGTACTCGAGCGATTGGATTTCAATTTCTCCGAAATTGATAAGCTTTGGGCTGCTCGTAATGCCACCAACAACAGTGTTAACGAGCTAACCGGTAAAGTCGCAGTGCTGGAGGACCAGAGTACGGGCCATACTGAAACCACTGAAACCTTGGCGCAGTTGATTTCTCGCAATTCAAATCAGATGCAGGATGGCTTTGCTAAGTTTGCGACCATGCAAACGCAGTTGGAAGAGGCAAGTGCGGCTATTACTCGCTTGAATTCGAGTATGCAGAACGTGCAGTCGGTCGCGCAAGATATGGCGAATATTCGTGCAAGCCTGAATAATGGCGATAGTACCTTGGTGGGTTTGCAAGATCGTATGATGAATGTAGAGGAGGCTGTTGAGTCAATCGATGCCTACCGTTTACAAGTCAATCAGACCATCATTAGGCTGCAGGAAAATATAGAAGCGATGCAGCGCAGTTTGCCGAATTAATTTTATTCGCGCAGAAACTGACATATCGCTTGGATTGTCCCCTACATTGGGTATAATGCCGTCCGTTTTGCCAATGGGCTGTTTTCCCAAAGCGTGAAACGAGATCGTGAAATCGAGGCGAGAGCTTCGAGTACAAGGTAAGCCCCGCAAAGCGGATGTGGCGGAATTGGTAGACGCGCTAGATTTAGGTTCTAGTATCGAGAGGTGTGGGAGTTCGAGTCTCCCCATCCGCACCAGTGGGGTTCCTTGTATTGCTTACTGCGATCAGTCTATCCTATCCCCTACGCATTTAATTCTAAGTTCCTCACGGACGATTCCCCTGCATAAGTTGCGAAACTCGCGGCCGTCCCAAGTCTTATGCCTCGTGGAGCAACATGTCTGAAAAATCCAAAGACCTGACCAAACGTAGTGAAGTAGATGCTTTCTTGCAGAAAGTAGCGGCCCTGCCAGCTGTGCAGAAGTCCGGGACGCAAGGGCGCTTGATGTTTGCGCTTGATGCTACCGCAAGCCGAGAACGCACCTGGGATCAGGCTATGCAATTGCAGGCCGAAATGTTTCTCGCTGCGCGAGATGCGGGTGGCCTGCAGGTACAGCTGACTTATTTCCGTGGGTTTGCGGAGTTTTACAAGACGCCTTGGTGCAGAGACTCGGGCACGCTTTTAGGGCTAATGACAGGAATTCAATGCCGTGGCGGTACTACGCAGATCGAGCGTGTACTGCGTCATGCCTTGAGTGAGAACAAGGCAAAGCGTATCCACTGTGTCGTCTATGTTGGAGACTCGATGGAGGAGAGCGCGGAGATTCTGTATCAGCTGGCAGGTCAGCTAGGGATGCTAAATGTTCCATTGTTCATGTTCCAAGAGGGAGCCGACCCATTGGCTCGTGCTTCTTTTACTCGTATGGCGAAGCTTTCGAAGGGGGCCTACTCTCATTTCGATAGCGCCAGTGCGGCCCAGCTGCGTGAGCTGCTGCGCGCTGTTGCAGTCTATGCCAGTGGCGGGCTGCAAGCACTGGAGCAATTCAGTAGCCAAGCTAGTGAGCCGGTGCGACGCCTGACCAAGCAGATGCGCTCATGAATTCTTGCAAGACGACGCAAAAAACCTGTAAAAAGGCCAATCTCACCACAGCGTCTGAGTACAAAGGATAAAGTCGAACGTGTTCCTCCTTCGTTACCTAGTCATTCTCGCGATACCCGTGCTCGCCTATGTTGGGCTCCGTAAACTCGCGATTCGCTACTCTCTGAATCAGCGGCAATTTAATTTGCTTCTCATTCTTGCCACCGTACTTATCGCGATAGTGATTTTAATTGTATTGGGCCGTATTCCAGTGAGCTTCATACTGGCCCCTGTAATGGTGGCTATTACCTTCCTGTTCCGAAACGTGCATCTGTTGATTCGCCTGCTACCGCTTTGGCAGATGTTCAAAGGCAAGACACGCACAGCTTATGGGGCAAGTGGCGGGGCAGATAGCTCCAGCATCAACACGCGCTTTCTAAAGATGAGCCTAGAACACGAAAGTGGCGACATGGATGGCGAGGTCTTGGAGGGAAAGTTCAAAGGCAGCAAGCTCTCCACTATGAGCATTGAAGAATTATTGGCGTTAGCACAGGAATGTCACCGGGATTCGGACTCCCTGCAAGTTCTAGAGGCGTATCTGGATCGTAGCCATCCGCAGTGGCGCGAGAGTGCAGATTCGCAGCAAGGTCAGTCAGGGTCACAAGACTCGCGCGCTGTCAGTGACACGCCTTTAAACCGTGGTACTGCACTCGAAATTTTGGGTTTGCAAGACAATGCCACGCAAGATGAAATAGTCCAGGCGCATCGTCGGCTTATGCAGAAGATGCACCCGGACCGCGGTGGCTCGGATTACCTAGCAAAGAAGATCAACGCGGCCCGGGACTTCTTGTTAGACCACAGTTAAGGGCTAGTAAAAGAGTGTGATCTGCTCTTATTTAGGAGCGTTTACGCCCAAGAAAGGCCTGCACAATTGCCTGCGCCTCTGGGCTTTGTAGAAGGCGCGCGAAATTCACTAGTTCGATAGCGATCGTTTCCTCCAAAGGTCCACTCTGATTGCGTTTCAATAGGTGCTTAGAAGTCTGCACTGCCTCGCTAGGCAGCGCTGCTAAGTTATGGGCTTTCTCTAGGGCATGGGGCAGCACGGACTGAGCGTCGAGCACCTCGTTCACGAGACCGTATTCTTGGGCCTTGCAAGCTGAGAAACGTTCGCCCAATAGCAGTAATTCTGCGGCCCTTTGGTGGCCCATGATCTGCGAGGCAAGAAAGCTAGAGCCAGCCTCTGGGCAAAGGCCTAAGCGGGTAAAGGGCAGCTGTAGAAAGCTATCGGTCGCTGCGTAGACCAAGTCACAATGCATCAGCATGGTTGTGCCGATGCCAATACCAAGACCGTTTACCGCTGCGATCAATGGTTTACGAAGATTTGCGAGAGCTTTCATGAACTGCACAGATGGGCGCTCACTGCTGCGCTCCTCGGAGGCAACGAAATCATTTACATCGTTGCCGCTAGTAAAGCAGTCCTGCGTGCCCGTCAACAAGATCACTTTCACTGCGTTATCTGCGTCTGCTTCTTTCAAACCGTCGGCCAGAGCCTTGTACATCGAATGAGTAAGCGCGTTCTTCTTCTCTGGACGGTTTATCTGAATAATGCACACGCCAGCGTCTAGCGAATAAAGAACATGGGGATCGTTTGAAGAAATCATAAAAAGCCCTTAGCTTGTTGTGTGGCCATCGTGTGATGATTTTTGAAAGCGGATTGAGTCCATCAATTGCCCTAGCTGTCAGTCTAATCCACCCCAGCATTTGCGCCTAATCTAGGCGTCTGCACTGGGCACCTACATTCGACATTGTGCTAGAATTCGCGCCTATTTGCGGCCTTTTTAATTTAGCACAGGAATCGACTGCCCATGACAGTAATCCGCCAAGAAGATCTTATCCAGAGCGTCGCAGACGCCCTGCAATATATTTCCTATTACCATCCCCTAGACTTCATTCAAGCAGTCAATGCCGCCTATGAGCGTGAGGAGTCTGTTGCGGCTAAAGATGCCATGGCACAGATTCTGATTAATTCGCGCCTCTGCGCCGAAGGCAAGAGACCGATCTGCCAAGACACCGGCATTGTGACAGTGTTTCTAAAGATCGGGATGCAGCTGCAATGGGAAGGTGACTTGAGTGTCGCGGATATGGTCAACGAGGGGGTTCGCCGGGCCTATCTTAATCCCGACAACGTCTTGCGTGCTTCTATTCTTAGCGACCCTGCTGGTGCTCGCAAGAACACCAAAGACAACACTCCAGCTGTCATCCATATGGAAGTGGTGCCAGGCAACACATTGGATGTAACAGTGGCCGCGAAAGGGGGTGGCAGCGAGAACAAAGCAAAGATGGTGATGCTCAATCCAAGCGATAGTATTGTGGACTGGGTGCTCAAGACCGTGCCAACGATGGGGGCGGGTTGGTGCCCACCTGGCATGCTCGGGATAGGAATCGGTGGTACTGCCGAGAAGGCAGCGGTATTGGCAAAAGAAGCCTTGATGGACCCTATCGATATTCATGAGCTGCGCGCGCGTGGACCACAGAATCGCGTGGAAGAGTTGCGCCTAGAGATCATGGACAAGGTCAATGCGCTTGGCATTGGTGCGCAGGGTCTAGGCGGTTTGACCACGGTGCTCGATATTAAGATCAAAGACTATCCGACTCATGCGGCATCCTTGCCTGTCGCGATGATCCCTAACTGTGCGGCAACCCGACACGCACATTTTGTTCTCGACGGAAGTGGACCAGCGCATCTTCAGCCTCCCCGTCTTGAGGAGTGGCCACAAATCACATGGGATGCAGGCCCTCGCGCTCGTCGCGTCAATCTCGACACGGTTACACCCGAGGATGTGAAGCAATGGCAGCCAGGGGAGACCTTGTTGCTCTCGGGTAAGATGTTAACGGGTCGCGATGCAGCCCATAAGCGCTTGATCGAGATGTTTGCCCGTGGCGAATCCCTGCCAGAAGGTGTGGATCTGAAGGGTAAGTTTATCTATTACGTCGGCCCTGTAGATCCGGTTCGCGATGAGGTCATCGGGCCGGCAGGTCCGACCACGGCCACGCGCATGGATAAGTTCACCGAGACTCTATTAGAGAAGACTGGCCTGTTGGGCATGATAGGTAAGGCCGAGCGTGGCCAAATTGCCATCGATGCAATTCAAAAACATAAAGCTGTTTATCTGATGGCAGTAGGTGGAGCCGCCTATTTAGTGTCCAAGGCGATTCGCAAGGCCCGTATAGTTGCTTTCGAAGACCTTGGGATGGAGGCGATCCACGAGTTTGAAGTGGAAGATATGCCCGTTACCGTGGCGGTCGATGTCAACGGCGTTTCAGTTCACCGTACTGGGCCTGTGGAGTGGCAACAGCGCATCGCTCAGAAGATCACGGTTCGCTAGAAAGCTTTAGTCACACATATCGGCATAGGGGTTGGGTAGGTCGAGACTGATACTGCCCTTTGCTCCATTAATGTCGACGCTGTTTGCGGCCACTGCAACTGAGTCCGCATCCATCACGTTATGATCGAAGCGATAGATGCTTTGCGCGGTACCTGCAATCGCGGCCTCGTCGTATCGTTGCACATGCTCTTGTACGGCCTCGTTTTTCTGGGCGTATGCACTCATCTTCGCCGTGCCATGTTTTCTCTCTAGCATGCGCAAGGCGATGTGCGGCGCTAGTATTGAAGCCGTCGCATTATTACCCCCAAATCCCTTCGAGTTGATAAGAACAGCATCCATACCCTCGTTACCGACATCGCGATGTTCTAGGAGGAAATCGAGATTCTCTTGATTGACGTCGGCCGCGATTGATTCTGTCGACGCAATGCCGGGAATAATGCCGTAACGCCACATGCCTAGGCTTGCGCTAAGTTGATCGCCAGCGGAGCTAGCCAGCGAGTGGCCGATATAGGACTTAAGTGCGGCGATAGGCCAGTGTGTAATGCCATTGGCTTTCGCAACGGTGCTTAGGATGTGAGACTCGGTAATGCGATTCTGTGGTGTACCTGTACCGTGAGCTTGCACGTAGCTGCGTTGCTGCAGGCCTTCGGAACCAATTATATTGCGCGTTGCAACGGCGGCCTTGGCCATCGTGATGTAGTTGCCCACACCTGGGCTGGCAATTGACTTCTTATAGCCATCGGCATTCACAAATACATCGTTCACCGCGCCAAGAATGTTAGCGCCCAACTCAATAGCGAGTGAGTCGTCACATAGCACCACATACTGAGCGGACTCGGAGAGAGTGAAGCCAACGTTGTTCCCGAACGGGCGACACGCACGGCGGTACTGGGGGGCATCTAGACCGAGGTGGCTATCCAAAGCCAGAAGGCCTGCATCATCGGCAAGGGCACCCATGGTGGCATAACCCTCGATGACCTCCGGAGTGATCGGCGCTTCGCTGGTACCCACTATCGCGATGCGGTGCGAGCCCGATTGAATATCGCGTATGCCTTGGCGAAGATTGTAGAGAAACGTTGCGCATGCGGCTACATTGGTGCCAGTAGTCCCTAAATTGCCTAAAATATAGGCATTGATGAAATCCGCAGGCATCTCAGCAAAGCCTAAGGGCAATTGCTTTGAGCTTACTTTTTTGCCGAGCAAGCGGGCCTGCAAAAGTCCACCGTTGCCGTTGTAGTCGAGCTGCGTCATGCAGCTGCCCGCATAGACACTGATCTGATCAGGCGCCACGTAGCCCAGTAAAGTTTCCCAGTCGAGACCTAGAGATTGAATCGCGTCACTCGCGCCATAGACTGTCATTTGCAGCCCGCGAGGGTGATTGCGCGAGGCATAGAGATTTTTTGGGTCGAAGCCACTTGGCAATTGGCCTGCGCTATTGACCTCAGATTTTTGATAATTCTCAGTGAGAACACCAAAGCCGCCGTTAAACTCGACTTTCACTTCGCCCGGACCATGTTCGCTGAGTTGCCAGTTAAGTGGGATCGCATCGGGTAGATGCTGTTTGCGCATGACGAAACTTATGGGCTTGTCTGGGCTAGAGTTAAGGGTGGCACGCTTGTGATAGAGCACCCGTTGCGGATCGAAAAGATTGTCCTCTAACTGGCGTATCAAAGTGCCCGCCTTGAGCACAGGATCTAGGCTGTGCAAATAGCTTGCGAACTCAATAGGGTTGCCATTGCCGTCGGACCAAACACCATCACGCTTTTTTAGTAGGCCCATCAAACTAGCCAAACTCGCACGAGTCATTAGGGCGTCTTCTGGGCGCAGCGCGTCGAGGACTAGGCGCCTATAGCCGTGGTGCAATGAGCTACGACCTGCGGGGTTGATTCCCCCCATCCCAATGATGACCGGCAATTGCGACATAGGTTCCTCTAGTGTTGTGCAGTAGTGCTGCTTCGTTTGCTTTTTGATCTGCGTAATATAGTCAATCCTTGATCTGCAATATAGGTCTAATTGGACATAGTTACTGGCATAATGGCCAAACGGAAAAGAGAGAGTAGTTGTGAGCTTGATCACGTAAGCACGCTTGCCTCCAAGGCTTAGGCCGCTATAGGATGTTGGCTCAATTGACAGCCGTTGTACTTGTATTCGTATTCGCTTAGAAGAGTTCAAGATGATCGATCCCCAATATGTCGGGCGCCTGCGTGCGCTGCATGCTCAGTTTAAAATTCCCAAGACCTACGCCGAACAAACTGGCTTGCCTATGTATGAGGAGCCTGCCGAGTTGGTTGAGACGGAATTGGACTTCTATGGGCGGGAGCAGCGGCTCACTCCAAGCGCTTTCGCCGCTTGGCAAGCGATGCAGGAGTGTGCTCAGGCGGATGGTATTAGTCTGTTGATGCTTTCGGCTTATCGAAGCGTGGATTATCAATGTCAAATACTGCGTCGAAAATTGGATGCGGGGCAAAGCCTCGAGGAGATTCTGCGGGTCAATGCTGCGCCGGGTTTCAGTGAGCATCACACTGGACGTGCAATCGACATAGGCGCACCCGAGTGTCCGGTCCTTGAAGAGCGCTTCGAGGAGACGACAGCCTTCGCGTGGCTTCAGAGTAATGCGGCCAACTTCGGTTTCACTCTCACTTATCCGCGGGACAATAACTGCGGCATTACCTACGAGCCCTGGCACTGGTGCTTTAGCGCTTAAAGCGACCTTCGAATGACGGTTCGATATTCTTTGTGTCCACCCACTAAAATTTCACTTTTGCCGGTCTGCTCATGTGGTAGCGTAGCTTCCTTGCGGCTTGAGACTGCGCTTTTTTCGGCCACATTTGAGGCATTTTCGTGCCGTTAAATCAGCCTGAAAAGACCCTTAGACAAATCAAATTGTTTGGAGTAGTCTGAAACTGCAAGCTTTAGAAGGAGATTGAATGCAACTCGCTCGACTCGCCGCATGTTCTATCGTAGTGGCAATCCTTAGTTTGACGGCATCCGTCAATTCGATAGCTCAGGAACCACAGATCGAATTTCAAGATTGGCTGACAACGTTGATTGTTGAGGCTAGAGAGAGAGGCATACGCGAAGAAATTATTGACGAAGCGTTGCGCGGCGTCACCCCCATCCCGCAGGTCGTAACAAACGACCGTAATCAAGCCGAATTCACCGAAACCTTCGAGCAATACCTAGAAAAGCGCGTCACGCAGTGGCGTATCGATACCGGCCGCGCGCGTCTTGCTCAACATCATGAATTACTAGCTCGTGTAGGCGAGCACTACGACGTTGAGCCTCGTTTCATCGTCGCGTTCTGGGGTATAGAGACCAACTACGGTAGCTTCACTGGCGGCACCGACGTCGTCAGGGCGTTGGTTACACTTGCTTATGACCCACGCCGAGCAGATTACTTCCGCCGCGAACTGTTTAGTGCACTACAGATACTCAACGATGGGCATATTCAGCATGCGGATATGAAGGGTTCGTGGGCTGGTGCCATGGGGCAAAGCCAGTTTATGCCCTCGAGTTTCATTGAGTATGCGCAAGACTTCGATGGCGATGGTCGTCGCGATATTTGGAAAAGCGAGGCAGATGTATTCGCCTCGATTGCCCAATACCTCAAGGGCGCGCAATGGGACAACGAGCAAACGTGGGGGCGTGAGGTTCAACTCCCTGCAAACTACTCGGCGCAAGCGGCACAATGGCAGCAACCACCCACAGAGTATTCGTGTAGCGTGTTGCGCAGACACACTGTGCAGCGATCTCTGCAGGACTGGCAAGCATCAGGCATACGACGCGCTGATGGCTCTGACTTGCCCACTAACGATTTAATGGCTTCAATCATTCAACCTGACGGAGAAGAGGGGCGCGCGTTCATTACATACGGTAATTTTAGAGCGATTTTGCGTTATAACTGTGCGAATAATTATGCCTTGTCGATAGGGCACTTAGCCGACAAGTTCATCGGCTATTGAAAATCGAGAATTTGCAGCAATGTAGTTAACTAGTCACATGATTTGTGGCGCGAAGCTAAGAGGAGGGCCAATAGAACTCAAGAATAGTAAACAAAAAATCAAGTGTCACGATAACAAGGAGACCATAGCTTATGCCTAACGAATTCCAAGTTGTTTTTCACAATATAGATCAATCCGCTGCTCTGACAGAGAATGTCAACAAGCGAATAGAAAAGTTGCGACGTTTTAGCAACGACATTATTGGTGGGCGAGTAGTCTTAGATTCCCCCCACAATAATCACCATAAAGGTAAGGTGTTCAGTGTCACAGTTGAGATTCACACCTCCGGTAAAGAAGTTATCGTGCGACAAGGGCAACACGACAAGCCCGCTCATGAAGACATCTACGTAGCCGTTAGAGACGCATTTAACGTCGCTGAGCGTCAACTCAAGGCGACAGACAAGAAACATCGTAAATCGACCTTGGATGTGGAGAACTTTGAGGTGCTGCCAGAACCCAGCAAAGAAGAGGCCGAACAACTTCTCGCCGACGAAGACGATGAAGACTCCCTTTTCCATACAGACGAACAAGATGCTGTGGCGGCCAACATCCGTGCAGCCTAAGTTGAGAATAGTGACGGAATTTCCATGACATTGACTGATCAACAGAAAATTGAGCTCGAAGCAGCAGCGTTTAGGCGCTTGCTGCAACATCTCGACGCGAATAAAGATGTGCAGAATATCGACCTAATGAATCTCGCCGGATTTTGTCGCAACTGCCTAGCCAAGTGGTATTCGGCAGCGGCTCAAGAAAAATCCATCTCTGTAGACTATGAGCAGGCGCGAGAGATTATCTACGGCATGCCTTATTCGCAATGGAAGGAAAAATACCAGACACCGTCACAAGCTCAGTAAGTTAAAGACCTGTAGGGGTTCAAAAGATCCCTACAGGTCTCCTTCGAATTCCCCTCCAGATTCCGTATCAACATTGAAGAGTTTTGTCCGCACTAAATGCCGGTACTCGATCGGTGTTACGGCGTTCATGCGCTTAAATAGCGCCGCAAAATAGCTGGTATCCTGATAGCCAACCGAGAACGCGATCTCCGCAACGGTAAGATTGCTGTGCTTGAGCAAGGCCTTGGCCTGCTCGAGGCGCACCTCTTGCAGATACTGCAGCGGGGTTTTGTCAGCAGCAATCCGGAAACGACGGTTGAATGAACGAACGCTGATGTCGAATTGTTCTGCCAGAGTTTTGAGTGAAATGGCGCGTTGGAAGTTCTTCTGTAGCCACTCTTGTATCTTGATGATCTGCTCGTCGTGGTGGGTGTTTTTCTCTTCACTCGCTAAGAGCATCGATTCATAGGAGCGCTTCAACTCGTGGGTAAAATGGTGCGCAACTTCATCCGCTACCGCTGGAGTAAAGAGACGCTCTACTAGGTGCAGGGTGACATCACGCACTGCGTTTACACTACCTGTGCAATACAACCTGTCGGCGTGGGTGATGAAACGCTTGCGTTGCAGTTTTACTTGCCCATAGCGCCTCTGGAAATCATCGAAGTAGTACCAATGTGTAGTCGCGCTACGATTATTTAAGATGCCAGCCTCGGCAAGGAAATAGCTACCGGTCCCTACGCTACAGATAGTGGCACCCGCTTCGTATTGCTGCGCTAACCATTGCGTTAGAGCGGGAAATTTGTTGACGATTGCGTTGGGGTTTCCCCACAGTGCGGGCACGAAGATTAGGTCGGTTTTAGCTATCTGGGTTATGGACAACTCGGGCTGAATGCGAATGCCACCGGTCATGGTGAGTGTAAGCCCGTCATGGCTAGCGATAACTATCTTGCGCGCAGGGCTATGTCGCTCGCGAATGCGCCGGATCACGTCTGCAGCCCGAATCATCTCTAGCGGTATCGTAATGCTAGAGGCAAGGCTCTGTTCGATGGCGAGTATCGTGACGTGCTTCATTCTTGTCCTTCGTAGCTGACCCCGATGACATACCAAAGCTTGTGGCCACTTGGGGTATCAATACTGATTTCATCCTCTGCCATCTTACCTAGTAACGCTCGACCAAGTGGGGCGTCGATGCTTATGTAGCCATCCGCGTCGCCGACTTCATCTGGTCCTATGAGTTTAAATCTATGCTCTTTCCCCAGTTCGTCTTCTAAGGACACCCAGGCACCGAAGTATATCTTCGATGGGTCTGAAGGGGGCGTGCTCACGACGGTGAGTAACTCTAAACGTTTGCGCAGATGACGCACGCGGCGATCGATCTCGCGAAGGCGTTTTTTGCCATAGATGTACTCGGCATTCTCTGAACGATCGCCCATGGCTGCCGCCTCACTCACTGACTGCGTGATCTGCGGTCGCTCGGTGCGCCAAAGGTAATTCAACTCTTCACGCAAACGTTTTTCACCTGCGACAGTGATGTAGTTGGAAATCTGCGGCCGTGGCTTTTCATTAGGATTCATAGGATTTGCACTTTGCGTTACTCGAGTCTTAAGCGCAACTGTCGTTTGCTTGGATGAGTTGATAGTTGAGGTTTGGGCTTATTGTTCGCCTTGAGTTCCAATTTGACGCCGAGGCCTAGCAGCCGAACGGGGCGGTTGCCGCGAACAAACGCGTCGGAGCAAAGTGCGATATACCCCTCCAACTCAGTGCTAATGGACATTGCCTCTATAGTGGTTGAGACAAAGTCATTGAATTTTAACTTCACATATTTCTTGCTGACATCGTAGTCGTTATGCACGCGCTGTAGACGAGTCTCTAGCTGTTCGTGCAACGCTGGAAGTTTATCTAGGCAGGCCTGTAGGTTCGGCAAGTCTTGCACATAGGTATTCTCTACGCTCAGCGATTTACGTATGCGGTCAGGATTCACTGCGCGCTCATCGATACCACGGGCGAGTCGAAACAGTTTCGCGCCAAAGCTCCCGAATAATTCACTGAGCTCTTCTACACTATAGGGGCGCAGATCACCGCAGGTTTGGATTCCAAGGCTGTGCATCTTAGCGGCGGTGACTTTGCCGACTCCGAAGATCTTCTTTACTGGCAACTTCTTCACAAACTCGTCGACCTGGTCGGGCAAAACGACGTATTGCCCATCGGGTTTGTTCCAGTCGCTAGCAACTTTGGCGATGAACTTATTGGGAGCAATGCCGGCGGAGATAGTGATGCCTACCTCTTCGCGGACTCGGCGGCGAATCTCTTGAGCAATAAGTGTTGCGCTGCCTTTGCAGGCTTTGCTGTCGCTGACATCGAGATAGGCTTCATCGAGAGAGAGTGGTTCGATGAGTGCTGTGTAATCTGCAAAAATTTCTTGGACTGCGTGTGAGGCCTCTCGGTATTGCTCCATACGGGGGAAAACGACGATGAGCTGAGGGCAATGGCGGAGAGCAGTGGCCATGGGCATGGCGGAGTGAATGCCGAATTTGCGCGCTTCATAGTTGCAGGTTGCGACGACACCGCGTCGCTCAGGGCTGCCGCCAACGGCAATAGGCTTCCCGGCGAGCGCAGGGTTATCCCGCGTCTCGATGGAGGCGTAGAAGCAGTCACAGTCGCAATGAATGATTTTTCGGGAGTCGGCAGCCATAGCTGTCATTGTAATGGGCCGAGAGGGCAGAACCTACTAGCTCAGGTCCCTTTTTTGTCTTTCGTCAGTCAGTTGCTGGTTGGAATAGCACTTCGTAGTTCGCG
>CAXBOY010000071.1:0-15964 GCA_963977405.1 uncultured Gammaproteobacteria bacterium | reverse complement strand
ATTGGCAGCATATAGGAGCTCACTAGGTTCTAAGCTAAAGTTCTAAACGCTATTTTTTCTCCTCACTTAAGGTCGCGAAAGAGCGCCTCTTCTTGGTGCCCTAATTTTGCACAGGCTCATTTGTTGTGCGCGGCGCATAATATATCTTCCATTCTAATACTAAAATGAAAATATCTATTTCCGTCGCAAGCAGCTTTTCCAACCCGGTACAAACTTAGATACATTCATGTTTTCCGTAACTTACGTCAGCTTTCTAGACAATGCGCTGCTCCTCGTTTGAATTAACTCTACTAGCGTTCTATATGCCCGATTGTGGCACACAAAATGCTTTTCTAAACGCGAGTCCTATAGCACGACTTGCAGTCTCTAAGGCAGGGTATTCTTGCTACTAATCTGAGCAGTACGGCGTCAGCGACAGCCTTGCGCTCACTTTCAAACTTTAAAAATAGAGGGAAATATTCGATGAGGCCTACCATGATTATGAAAAGCGCATTGCTCAGTAAGCGCAAAGTCATTGCAGCGCTCGTATTCGCAGCGATGAGTCAAGCTCCTTTATCATTTGGCCAAGACACCGATGCACTTAAAGATGAACTCGCCGCGAATATTGACGGCCGCGCTAAACTCGTGCAAGAAATGGTGGACTCCATATTCAGTTTCGCCGAGCCCGGTTTCCAAGAATTCGAAACCTCTGCTTACATCACAGGCATCCTCGCAGAGAACGGTTTCGAGATCGAGATGGGTATCTCCGGCATCCCGACCGCTTGGACTGCTACTTGGTCTAACGGCGACGGCCCTACCATCGCCCTAGGCAGTGATATCGACGCCCTCCTTGGCTTGTCACAGCTGCCAGGCTCTCCAGAGATTCAGCCCATGATCCCAGGCGCGCCGGGCCATGGCGAAGGACATAACTCCGGAATGCCCGCCATGGTTGCGGCCGCCCTCGCAGTGCAAGACCTCATGGTCGAGCACGATATCCCTGGCAAGCTAATGCTGTGGCCGGGGGTAGCAGAAGAATTACTAGCAACTAAGGCTTACTTCGTTCGCGACGGCATTTTCGACGATGTCGATGCGAATATCTTCTCCCACGTAGGGCGCGACCTTAACACCTCTTGGGGAACGACCGGTGGCAATGGCATGGTCTCCGTGGAATACACCTTCCACGGCAAGACAGCGCATGGAGCCGGTGCGCCTTGGGCTGGTCGCAGCGCATTAGATGCAGTGGAGGTTATGAACTACGCGTGGAATATGCGCAGAGAACATTTGCCGTTAACGCAACGCTCTCACTACGTCATCAGCAATGGCGGTGGTCAGCCCAACATCGTGCCGGACCTCGCCTCGGTCTGGTATTACTTCCGCGAGCAGACTTTCGAGTCAGTGCGCGAGTTGTTCGAGACGGGAAATACAATTTCCGAAGCAGCCGCAATGGCAACCGATACTACGGTAGAACGTCGTATTCTGGGATATGCGGCACCTCAACATGGCAACAAGCCGATGGCAGAGGCAGCCTATGAGAACATAAAGAAAGTGGGCCTGCCACGCTGGAGCGAGGAAGACATTCAGTTTGCCCGCGCAGTACAGCAACGTAATACCACATCCTTTGTTGATTATATGGGTGGAGCCGAGTCCCCACTAGTAACAGAACTGGACGTATTGTCCACACCTGATACACGCGGCCCCGCCATGGGCGGCGGTTCTGACGATATTGGCGACATCATGTGGACAGTACCGACAATCACGATTCGCTACCCTTCGAATGTGCCCAATACCACTGGTCACCACGTAACCTCCGCAATGGCAATGGCAACTCCAATCGCCCACAAAGGTGCGGTAATCGGAGCGAAAGCCGTAGGCATGACAGTGTTGGATCTCCTACTCGACCCCACTCTAATTCCGAGCGCGAAGGATTATTTTGAGAACGTGCAACTTAAGGGTACTTCCTACGCGCCAGTATTGTCTGAGTCTGACATGCCCGCGATCGATCTGAATACAGAGATCATGAACCAGATGCGCCCACAGATGCGCGAGTACTACTACGACCCTTCTCGCTATGACAACTATCTCGAGCAGCTAGGGATCGACTACCCACCGGTAGGCCAATAAGCACAGCGGTGGCAATGTAAACCTGACTAGCGGCACTGTCGTGCCGCTAGTTCTCCAATTGAAGTATTGAGGAACACCCCATGAAAGGCTCTCGCTCATTAAGCCCTATTCTGTCTAGAAAACGTTTGCTCCTTGCCGCTGTGATACTTGCTTCGATGGCACAAACCCCTTCCTCTCTTGCACAAGATATCGATGCGTTGAAGACGGAGCTAGAAAGCAATATCGACGATCGTGCGAAGCTAGTACAAGAGATGGTCGACTCTATCTTCAGTTTCGCCGAACCAGGCTTCCAAGAATTCGAAACCTCCGCCTATATCACGGGCATCCTCGAGGAAAATGGCTTTGAAATCGAAATGGGCATCGCGGGTATTCCAACAGCGTGGACCGCTGTCTGGGCGAACGGCGATGGCCCTACCATAGGCCTAGGCAGCGATATCGACGCACTCCTCGGCCTATCACAGCTACCCGGCTCTTCTGAGATACAGCCCTTAGTAATAGGGGCTCCAGGGCACGGCGAAGGCCATAACTCCGGCATGCCGGCCATGGTCGCGGCGGCGCTCGCTGTGAAGGACCTGATGACCGAACATGATATCAAAGGCCGCCTTAAAGTTTGGCCAGGGGTCGCTGAAGAATTGCTGGCAACCAAAGCCTACTATGTACGAGACGGTGTCTTCGACGACGTAGATGCCAACATCTTCACACACGTGGGTAACCGGCTCGGCACCTCATGGGGCGCCACCGGTGGCAGTGGCATGGTCTCAGTTGAATACTCATTCCACGGCAAAACTTCCCACGCAGCTGGCGCACCATGGGCGGGACGTAGCGCTCTAGACGGTGTCGAACTAATGAACTATGCGTGGAATATGCGCCGTGAACACCTGCCCCTGTCACAGCGCTCGCACTATATCATCAGCAACGGTGGTGGCCAGCCCAATATCGTGCCAGACGAGGCTGCGGTGTGGTACTACTTCCGCGATCTCACATTCGAATCTGTACGCGAGCTATTTGACATAGGCAACACTATTTCAGAAGCTGCGGCGATAGGCACTGGCACTACTGTCACTCGTCGGGTACTGGGTTACGCGGCACCTCAGCACGGCAACAAACCAATGGCAGAGGCAGCTAACGAGAATATCAAACGCGTCGGCATGCCACGCTGGAGCGAGGACGACATGAAGTTTGCGCGGCAAGTTCAGGAGCGCAATACAACCTCTTTCGTAGATTATATGAACGGCGGCGAAGCCCCTCTGAATACAGAAGTTTCGGAACTATCTTCACCAGAAACACGCGGGCCTGCCACCGGTGGACCATCCGATGATATAGGCGACATCATGTGGACAGTGCCTACTATCACCATAGGCTATCCCTCAAACATCCCTAGAACGACATTCCACCATGTGACCGCTGCAATGGGAATGGCGACGCCTATCGCGCATAAAGGAGCAGTAGCAGGGGCAAAAGCGGTAGGTATGACTGTACTAGATCTATTGACCGATCCCACATTGATACCAAAGGCAAAAGACTATTTCGAGAACGTGCAGCTCAACGGCACCTCCTATGCACCGGTACTTACTGCGGCGGACCAGCCAGCGATCGATCTTAACAACGAAGTAATGGAGAAGATGCGTCCGCAGATGCGGGAGTATTACTATGACCCATCGCGCTACGACAGTTATCTGGAACAACTGGGTATCGACTACCCTCCCGAGCAATAAACAGGCGTTGTAAGTTTAGGACTCGTCAGTCTTCGGATTGGCGGGTCTTTTTTTTGGAATGTGGAAAAATCGGTAGGAGCGGGCTTGCCCGCGAAATGGGGTACGACTGATTGAGATCTGCGCGAGAGTTAGGTTATTCGCGGGCAAGCCCGTTCCTACATTGCACGTTCGTATCTCAGCGTACTAAGTTTAGTCAGTCACGCCGTAGTTGAGTACCGAAAGATCGTTAGACTCGATCAAACGTTTGAGAACTACCCAAGGGTCGTCGCCGTTTGCAGCGGCTTGATCACTGACATAAGCGCCGATGCGCGCTCTCGCTAGCGTATAGCTTGCGGCATAGGCTCCGTAATGTTCAGAGAATGCTATGAGTTGATTCGGGCTTGGCACAAGGGCCTCGCGCTCGAGTCGAAAAGTAGCAGTGGCTTGGGGAATAGTACGATCACTGAAGTCACGTAGTATAGGAATAGTGGCTAAAGCAATCTGGTCTAACAACACGCGTACATGATTGTATTTCTCAATGTCTAACGAACTTAATCCTGCAATTGGAGCGAGCACTTCTTTCTCGAACTGTGTGCGCTCTTCTTGCGGGAATAGTAAATCAACAGAGTAACTCGCCGCTCCCTCACGAAGCGCAGATTCGGGAGAGCGTAGTAATGTCAGCGAATTCTCAACGAACATCTCTTCCCCTGCCATTGCTTGCTCTAGAAACACATACTGAGCGTGATGTCCAGGATAGGTTTCATGGCAGGCAACGTCTAGAGCTGAGCTAAGGTAGCCCATCGATAAGGGGTTGATCTTCAGAACGCTCTGGGCGTTCCCTTCGAAGGAGTGCCAAGGCTCATTAATATCGCGAGACCATTCGACACGCAGGTTCTCGTTTAAAGGCATAGTCCAGTGCACCAAACTACGAGTCTTACATTCTTCTAAGGCGCGCGCGAATACAGCCTCGCGCTTATCTGCAGGCACGAGGAATTGATTACGAAACTGTGCCAACCGATATGCTACCGCACCGCTGCCTGGCAGCAAAGCCTCTAGCTGCTCGCGATAAACTGCTAAATCAGCCTCGTCACTGCCTTTAAGATCGATGCCAAAAATATCCCTAGCTTCATCCTCGTAGCTAAACTGCTCAGGAGAGATAATGGATTCCAATACTAGTATTAGGCTCTTCACCTTATTTGTGAGAGACGCCTGGCGCTGAGGATTCACTCCCAACTCTAGATCAGCCAATTGATCTAGAAGGGATAGAGTGGAGGCCAATAAGGATTCTAGATCAGGACCATCGCTTGCCCCTCTTGTATCGAGACTCTTGGGGCCATAGTAGATATCGACTTCGCCCTCTTGCAGGCGGTCTAAAGACAGTGCCAACTCGACATAGTCCTCGCCATAAGACGCTAAACGCTCCTGTGGCGATCTTGGCGTTAGCCCGAAGTAAAAGCCTGCACCTATAGCGACAACACAGGCCACCGCGATTGGCAGTCGTAAGCGTTTAAATGAGGAACTAGAATCATTCTGTATGCTGTGCTGATCTGTCACTGTTCTTACTCTGTGCGCAATGCGTCGATCGGGTCTAGCAATGAGGCCCGGCGTGCTGGATAAATCCCGAAGATTAAACCGACCAATGCGGCAATACCGATCGCCATAACTGTCGACGCGACGGAGATGGTCGCAGGCCAACCGAGGGACCACCCTACCACCTGCGCAGAGAATAGGCCGAGTACGAGCCCGATGAGTCCACCTACCACACTAAGGGTAATCGACTCGATCAGGAACAACATAGCGACGTCGCCAGAGCGAGCGCCAGTGGCCATGCGCAAGCCTATCTCCCGCGTACGTTCGGTAATCGCCACCAACATAATGTTCATGATACCGATGCCCCCGACAATGAGAGAGACCGCCGCGATACTGGCAAGAAGCGCCGTCATAGTGTTGCTTGCGCGATCCAAAGTGTCCGCCATTTCGTCCAGCGTAACCTCGTCTAGTTTAGGCAAGTTCGCCAAAGCGAAAGCTGCGGCAGGAGTGTAAAGTCCCTTGGTAAGTGCCTGTGCAGCCTGTGTCTCCACGATAAAATCGTCTGGCTCCAACATGCCATCTGCACCCAGCTCTGTACTGATATTATGTCGTGCTCTAAGAATCGACTTTACCTCTTCGCCAATACGAGAGGTCTCCCCTGCTTTCTCTGCGGCAAGTGTAAGAGAGTCGATGTGCCCCACTCCCATACTCGTTTGTAAAGATTGCCAAGGAACGAAAAGAACTTCCGCATGGTCTTCAGCCTGACCGTCGGTAACCCCAACCACGGTATACACCGTATCGCGCACCTGTATGACATTACCTATTGGATTGTTGCTTCCATATAGCTTAGTCGCAAGTGTCTGACCCAACACCGCTTCCGCAGCACCGTCGTCGACTAACATTCGCCCTTGGCTCATATTCCATGTATAGATTGAAGAGTAGTTGCTCGCCACTCCTTGCACACGTAGGAATTCCCTAGCATCACCTGCAGTCACGAATGTCCGTAGTGATACGCCAGGGCTGATGGCCGTGATACCTGCTACTTGTTGCGAGATGGCGTTGCCGTCGTCGGGGATTAGCGTATTGGCAGCCCCTAAACCGGAGGCTATACCAACGGTCTTGCCACCGCGAGTATAGTTGCCCGAGCGCACGAACACGATATTGGTGCCTGCAGAGCTCACCTCATTCTCGACGGATGCTCTGGCACCAGTGCCCAAGGCCACCATGGTTAACACTGCTGCAACCCCGATAATAATCCCTAGCATCGTCAGGATGGTACGCAGCGGATTGCGACTAAGGGAGCGGATCGCTAATTTAATATTAACTGGCAACATTGCGGACATGCTTACTCCAAGATGAAGAGAAAATTAATCGATTTTAAGTGCGACGACAGGGTCGAGGCTCGCCGCACTGCGCGCAGGGCCGTAACCGAAAATTATGCCAGTGCTCGCCGCCATAGCTACGGCAACAAACAACATCGTAGGGGACACAGAAGTCGCCCAATTCATCCCATGGTCGACGATATACAGCCCAATTGCGCCTAGACCAAGACCCACTAAGCCACCCAATGCTGCTAGAGTTACGGCCTCGACAATAAACTGCACTAGAACGTCGTTCATACGCGCTCCGAGTGCCATACGCAGGCCAATCTCTCTGCGTCGCTGCGCCACAGAAACTAACATAATATTCATGACCCCTATTCCGCCTACTAGAAGCGAAACTGCAGCGGCCGCTGTGAGAAGAAGAGTAAATGTACGCCCCGCCTGTCTTAAACTCTTCGCCATCTCCTCCCACGAAGCCTGTTCGAATTCCACTACGTTGGAGTGAACTGCGCGTGAAAGACGCGGATCAGAACCTAAGCCCGGCATAGCGGATACACTCTGAGTCTCGACTCGAAAGTCTTCTAAGGTGTCTTCGGGTAACTCCCGCAGCGTGCGCATCGACTCGCGGATACTCGCGGCAACACGGGAGGTAGTGGCAACGGAGCGCGTCCGCACAGTAATTTCATCGAAGGTATCGCGATTCAGTAATTCCATCGCCAGTTGTAAGGGGAGATAGATGGTTGGCACGATGATGGAACTTGTCTGATCCTCTTCATCGGCAATGATACCAACGACTTCGACATTCTGACCCCCTAGGGAAAGACTCTTCCCAATAGCGTCCTGTGCTGGCCAAATCCGCGCGGCGGTGGTTGCGCTTATCAACATCACTGGTGCGCCAGAGTTTTGTTCGCGTTCGCTCACAGCACGCCCTTGCAGAACCTTCCAGCTTTGCATTTCATGCCAGGAATTCTGGAACCCGAACAGCCTTGCTATACGCACAGGACTCTCGTCTGCGCGATCTACCGAGAGGTTTCCACTTAGACTACCGGCAACTGCGCGAACATCGTCGATCTCGTTGCCGAGCATTTCGAGTTCTTCTATGCGCAAGGGCCAAGCTGGACTGCGCACTTTGGAAATCTTCACCTTGCGCTGCTTAGTGCTCACTGCACCGGTGCCATCGGTCTCTCCGAGCATGGCCATCTCGGCATCCACAAGGCCCGACTCGGACACTTCGCCGCCCGAGCTATCCTGGCCACCGTTCGCTTGTGCGAGTAGCTGAAAATTTCCGGAACGAATACTAATCATGGTAGGACCGGCACTTTCTATTTGGTTTTCGATCTGTTCTTGTGCGCCGCGCCCCAGTCCCGAGACTACGACCACCATAGCGACACCAATACTCATGCCGCTAAGGGTTAAAAGAGCCTGCAAGCGATTCTGCAACAGGGCCTTCAATGCCATCTTGAAACTAGTGTCCAGCATGTTCTGACTCTGCAATGACGGGCGTTGGGGCATCCATGAAACGTGGCAATACCATCGCGGGGATGTCGAGGACGAAAGGTTCGCCTTGGAACAAGAAAGCGACACGCACGATGTCATCGATGCTGGTGACAGGCGCGCTCTCCCCCATCCAATGATCACCACTGGCGCTAATCATCATGGCGACCGGTTCGATGCTATTACCACTTCTTTCGATCTCTACGCTCACATCGGCAACGACTGCGGCGGGCAAATCATTACGGAGTGGATCGCTGTAGTAGAGTTGAATGCCGCCCTGTTCCGGCACCACTAGCTCGAAATGCATATCCAGATACATCATCACGAAACCGCCATGCTTGGCGTCGTGATTACCGTGTTCCTCCTCGCCATGCCCAAGAGCTAGCGAGGGGATACTCAACAGTGCCGCACACAAAATGGCGCGAACCCAAACTACAGGAAAACTATGCATTGCAATTACCCTCTTTACTCATGATGAAGAGCACCAATAGGATTAAGTTGAGAAGCACGATGGGCGGGATAAACACTCGAGACTATACCGAGCACTGCCGCCACAATAATTGCGAATACCATCGAGATGACAGACACGTCAGTCGACCATTGAAAGACTTGTTCGAGACTCTCCGCTACCAACACGCCACAGGCAGCGCCAATCAGCCCGCCAACCACGCTCAATACGATCGCCTCCAGTACGAACTGCGAGGCAATGTCACTTCCGCGTGCTCCCATCGCCATGCGCAGGCCCACTTCGCGGGTACGCTGCGTGACAGAGAGTAAAAGGAGGTTCATGACGCCTATGCCACCCACAAGAAGCGACACCGTAGCTACGCCTGCAAGCAAAGCCAACATCGTGGTGTTCGCGCGCTGTAAAGATGCCGAAAGCTGCTCTATGGTCAGGGCATCGATACTCTCGAGATTGCCCGCTACGATGCGTGCCACATCAGGTGAGAGCCCCTTACCCAGCAATTGCTGCGCTTGGGTCTTTACTGTGAAATCATCAGGCATCTGTTCCGTAATCCCATGGCGACGCCGCAGGATATCCTCGATCTGCTTGCTTATACGGGTTGTCTCCCCTGCTGACTCGGTAGTAATGGTAATGGTGTTCAGTTTGCTGAGGTTCAGCAGACTATGGACCGTAGTCACTGGTATATAAATAGCATCGAATTGATCGTCCCCTGCGCTAGGCTGTGCTGCCCAACTAGTGCTGTCTACTACGCCGATGACTCTGAAATCTTGGTTCCATAGGACTATTGTCTCGCCCACGGGATTAATGCCTTCGCCGAATAGACGGTCGGCTACTACTCGGCCTATCACCATTGTTTGCTCGGCATCGCGTACCTGAGACGCACTTAGAAAGCGTCCGTAGGGGAATATCCAGCCACTGCGTATAACGGGAAGGTCCGACTCGGTGCCATGGAGACGCGTGAACCACTGCTTCGTTGGGTCAGCCTTAAGAGAGATGCGGGCATTCTCGTGCACGCCAGAGGCGACGAAATCGATACCTGGAATCTCGTTGCGTATCGCCTCGGCATCTTCCAAGGTCAGAGTAGCGGCGGCACCAAGGCCCGCCATATTGTCACCGAGTCTTTCGCTAGCAAGAGGATGATCATGCTCGGCCATCGGGTCGTCTTCGAAATGGGCGTTAAGCAAACGCACATTGGGAAACCCAGGGATAGGCCCTTTAACTAGGTAAGGAGTGCGTTGCGGCTTGGGCGAAGGAACATAGCCGTGGTCAGCTGGCGAGCCCCCTGCTCCAGCGCGCTCCGTTTGATAATTGCCAGAGTTCACGATGATCATGTTGGCGCCTGCGGCAAGAAGCTGATCTTTGATCGCTTCTTGCGCACCACGACCGAGGGCCATACTCGTCACTAATGCCCCAACCCCGACAGTGACTCCGAGCATCGCCAGAAGTGTCTGTGCTTTGTTGCGCATCAGCGCCTGCCATGCCAATGCAATCAAGTGCGCGGCAAAACCCATGTGATCTCCTAGTAACCACTCGCGGCCGCAATAGGAGCGACCACTGCTAAGTCTTCTTCCGGGTTGCGGGGGGTGTTTTTCTCGTCGCTGATAATCACGCCATCGCGCACGGAAATGATACGAGTACCATAAGCGGCGATCTCTGGTTCGTGAGTAATCAGAACGATAGTGATACCCTGCTTTTCTCGCAGTTCCTGCAACAGGCGCATCACTTCGATGCTCGTCTTCGAATCGAGGTTACCGGTAGGCTCATCGGCTAGGATCAACGATGGCTTGTTGACGAGCGCCCGAGCGATAGCTACACGTTGCTGCTGACCTCCAGAGAGTTGGCTAGGGTGGTGATCTAGACGATCGGCCAAGCCCATCGCTGTGAGTGCCTCAACAGCACGCTTGGTACGCTCTGCATTGCTCATTACCGGGCGTGTGTAAAGCAGTGGCAATTCGACATTCTCTACCGCGGTAGTCCGTGGCAGAAGATTGAAGCCTTGGAATACAAAACCGATTTGGCGGTTGCGAATATCGGCGAGCTCCTGGCGCGGCAGGTTAGATACATTCTTGCCATTGAGCAGGTAACTGCCCTCCGTCGGACTATCCAGACAACCGAGGATATGCATCATCGTCGATTTCCCCGAACCCGATGGTCCAGTAATGGCGACGAACTCACCTTCCTCTATATCGAGCGAGACTCCACGAAGCGCATGAACGGTGTTATCGCCTAAGTGATAAATCTTTTTGATGCCTTGAAGTGAAATCACTGACATATCTTGCTTCCTATAAACAAAGTACTGATCGAGTAAGCAACCCGTTCGCCTAGAGGAACTAAGTGAGCGGGCTGTGCAAAGTTTGCGTATCGATTAATCCGACGACGTTGGCGCCTCGTTCAAACCGGCGTAGTTGTAGAGCACTGTCGCTACAGATTTCTCGCCACCGGCCATACCATATGTGTTGCCAGCGCCCTCGATCACAAAGTACTCGTTAGCGGCGTGCGCGTTTCCGCCTGACCCTACTTGACCACTCACAATAGGGATGTCCATCACGTCACCGGCAAACAGATACGCGGGCCAATAACCGCCCAGCATCGACTCCATCTCTTTGATTGGATCGTTATAAGCCACACCGAAGGTATCGAACATCGTCATCGCCGCACGGGCAATATCATTGTCGTATGACATCTTCGCCCAAGGCACATCGCCCACTACATTGATCTCGACATCTTCATAGCCGAACTTGTCTAGATGAATGCGCAGCTTATTCACAATATCCATACCGTCTTGAAAGGGCACGTAACGGAAGTTGTGTTTGGATACAATACGGTTAGGCAGAATCGCGCCAGAGCCGCCTTCGAACATATTGCCGCCCCAAATACCGTCGAGGTTCATCGATTGGCCGTACCGCGCCATAGTAATAAAGGTAAGCGGATCATCCGCGATAAAGCGTTCTACGCCGAGGTTGCGCGCAGCCACTTCGAGGTCAATGTTCTCGGCCATCTCGCGCAATTTCGCGAGCTCAGGCTCACTCAACTCCTCGATGTTGTCGTAGAAACCTTCGAACATCACACGGTTACCAGTCTCATCCACGAGTGTGGATAACATCTGGATGTGACGCCAAGCGGGTGCATCTACCGAACGCTTATTGCCGCCGTGAATATTGCTGTAGTTAGGACCGCGCCCCCAGGATTCGCCGCTGGTTATTAGTTCTACGAAAACACTGCCTTCAGAACCGCCACCGAAACTGCCCTGACTACCGAAGCGATACATCGCATCCGCTTTCGCAAACAGCTCTGGATTCTCGCGAACGAATTTTCGATAGCCCGTGGACATTCTCTCCTCGTCGCCTTCGGCCACAAAGATTAGGTTGACTGGTAACTTACCTGTGACCGCTTTTATGGACATCAGCGCATTGAGCTGTGTCATCTGAGGACCCTTGGAGTTACTAGCACCACGACCTAACAATACTTTTGCATAGGGCGCCTGCTCGATGAGATTGGCCGCAAAAGGAGGCGATTTCCATAGGTCTGGCTGAGTGATCGGCATGGTGTCGTACATCCAATAGATCACGAGTGTCTTCTCTGCACCTTCGTCGCAATCGGCATAAACCACAGGGTTACCCTGCTGCCCCCACTCGGTAATACCCACGTCATATACGTTGGTAGTCTGACAACCTAGTTGATCGAAGAATCCTTTAACCATGTAGGCGGACTCTTGAATTCCTTCGCCAGTATTGGAGACGCTTGGTTGTTGTATCCAACGCTGCAGATTCTCAACATGCTCATCGATATTGGTATCGATGTAGTCAAATATTTCCTTCAACTCGTCATTGTGAATAGTGCTCATGTCTATCGCAACGGTCTCATCACCGGTCGGACGAATGCCCAGCGCTGTGCTAGCAGGGCTTGGCGCCGGAGTTGCTGAAGAGGTTGGCATTGGCGCTGTCGAACTCGTTGTTGACTCGCCACTGCAGGCAGCAAGCATGGCCATAGTGCTGATAAAAAACGGTAGTGCTAAAGGTCGAAATTTGAACTTAGTCATATTAGCCACGCTTTACTCCTGAGACAGGCGCCTGTGAAAATGAATATCGACAGCGAGGCAGTATAGGTTCTCAACCGTTTCGGAAAAGAGTTGAAAACTTGTAATCATTGCTCGCAGCCTTCTTGTCGCAAAGCGTGGTGCATTTTGCGTACCAGAAAGTATAGGGGAGAAATAAATCACCCTTCGAGCAACGCTAAAAAATTCAAAAAGAAGCGCTAAGGGACTGTTTAAGATAGGCAATTCAATCGAGGTCGAGCGAGTTTTCTACGAGAGAGCCAACTCATAAACCACGGCTCAACAAGCAAACTCTTCTACAATTTGAACCATTTTTGCTCATTTATGAATGTTTGCGCACTCTTTAGGAGCGCTAGCGTTGCAACACTTTTTTTTGCAACGAGCTCAGAGTTCGAAGCATCTCTAAATACGACAAGCGCAGCGCTTAGTCGCCGTTGACACTGCAATCAAAACTATGGGAGATTGTTGCCCTTTCGTTTTCGAGCAACGTGCATGGAATCGCGCGAAGCTGTCATAAAATTCTATTTTTCGTCTATAAATTTAAAGTGGGAGACTTGGATGTTTTATAAAAGCCAAAAATTGGCGGAGTTCGACGCCGAGCTCAACGACAGCATATTGGAAGAAACACGGCGGCAGGAAACGCACATCGAATTGATAGCTTCGGAGAACTATACCAGTCCACTCGTAATGGAGGCCCAAGGCAACGCGCTCACCAATAAATACGCCGAAGGTGATTGTAGCGGGCTTCTCTGCGTATTCTAAAATCGTCGACTGGCAACGTTTCCGTGAAATTGCCGATAGCGTTGGCGCATGGTTTGTGGTCGACATGGCACATGTTGCTGGTTTGGTAGCAGCAGGAGTTTATCCAAGCCCTGTAAACATCGCAGATATCACCACGACCACCACTCATAAAACACTGAGGGGACCAAGAGGAGGAATCATACTTGCTCGCGCTAATCCAGAGATCGAGAAAAAGCTAAATTTTGCGGTATTTCCCGAGAGTCAAGGTGGCCCACTCATGCATGTCATTGCAGCCAAAGCCGTGTGCTTTAAGGAGGCGATGTCAGAGGAGTTTAAGAGCTATCAAGAACAGGTAGTTAAAAATGCACAAGCGATGGCGAAAACCTTCATAGGCAAGGGTTATGAAGTAGTCTCCGGCGGCACGGAGAATCATCTATTTCTACTTAGCTTGGTCAAGCAAGGAATAACAGGCAAAGACGCAGATGCAGCCTTGGGTCGCGCCAATATTACCGTGAACAAAAATGCAGTACCCAATGATCCTCGCCCCCCGTTTGTGACAAGCGGACTTAGAATAGGGTCGCCCGCTGTTACAACGCGAGGCATGAAGGAGAAGGAAGTGGTGATGCTAGTGGAATGGATCTGCGAGGTGCTTGCTGATATCGAAAACCAGACGACCATAGAGAGTGTACGTAAGCGCGTTGAGAAACTTTGCTTAGAATTCCCCGTGTACAAATGAGCAATGGGCGGGGCTGGAATGGTATCCGGCCTCGCCCTGCACTCTTACTCGCCTTTAGCTTTATGTTCGAAACGTAGCCCAACCGCGCGGCCGCGCCCGAAACCTTTCCAATAGGTATGAGTAGACCCAACCGTCTCGCCATTCATCGCGTAGACGCCATCATTGCCGTTAGGAATCAGGTCGAGATAGGCAGAACGCTCGGATATGCCTTTGAGGTGCAAATCTAAAAACACCGTCGCGAAGTGATCGAGGATATTATTCGAGCGCACCGCATCCCATACGGGGTCAACATAATGCCCTGCTCCGTTGAGTTGCGGGTCATCTAATATCTCCACAGGCATTGGGATAGGCGCAGCAACGCTATGCCCACCATTGATAAAAGTCAGCAAATAGCGATCCGCGTTGACCGTGTTCTCGAAGATCGCACGGGTTCCATTCTCGTACCCCGCGGTAACATCCACATCCCCCGCGACAAACAAAGTGGGCGTCTGCACGCCCTCTAGAGTCTGTGGCGTGAAGAAATTACTGTTCATACCCCAAGGGGCAATAGCGACCGCGGCCTTGATACGCGGGTCAAGATTGCGCCGATAGTTGCGACTCTGTAGCGTATGGTCCGCGAGCAACTCGTTGGGCGGTGAGATCGCCGCATCGATCATTGCCGTGTTGAACGAGGCACCTATATTGTTCAGGAGTCCGTAGCCGCCCATAGAGAAACCAATCAGGCCCGTATTCTCGGCATCGACAATGCCAGAGAGAAAACTGCCACTATCCTCATTCATATCCGCGATCGTATTGAGCACGAAGCGTTGATCCAGTGGACGATTATAGAGCGTGCTTGCTATTGGCTCCTGACGGCGATAAGTGCTGTCTGTATGGTCGATCGATGCAACGACATAGCCCTTACTGGCTAGGTTCTCGCCAAGATGACTTAACAGGAAACGATTACCCGGATAGCCATGAGAGATGATGAGCAGAGGGTATGGCCCTTCGCCCACATTCGGCGCAGCATCTCGCACAGCTTTGCCATGCAAGGTCGCGATAATATCGAGATTGCGAGTCTCCGCGCTATATTCACCGCCGGGACTCTGCCCAGCGCTGAGAGTAGCGGGATACCAAAGCTCAACCGTAATTGGTCGGTCATAATAATTGGTGACCTCACCCGCTACCGAGTTGATTACATCCACGCTCTGAGCAGCAACTAGGTCTAGGGTTCGCACGCCGATATCGAATGCACCGAACTGACTAAGCTCCGGCGCGTCGTGGCGAATGATGTCGATGCGATTAGTCTGCGCAAAGGCGCTAGTTGAAACTGTCATCACTAGTAAAACCGTCTGTAGTAATCTCATAGGGCTGCTCTTCTCTTATTCTTTCTGCTCGTAGTGTCCCATCAACATACCAGTGCCCAATACGTGACCGTCAATTGCTTCTAGTAGAGTCTCTTTGTTAAGTCCTTCAGGCAGGTTCAGCGCGGCATCCAAGGCATAGATGCGGAAGTGATAGGCATGTAGCTTCCCGTCGACTGGTGGGCGCGGTCCGAAATAACCAGCCTGCCGAATACCGTTCAAGCCATTCACCATGCCCTCTAGACCTGCAACGCCTGTCACCATAGGCTCTTTACTAAGCGAGCCTGGCAATTGACCCGCTGCGGCAGGAATATTGTAAGCCACCCAATGCACGAAAGGTTGTGGCATTGGCACGATTGGATCATCCATTACCAGCGCTAGCTGTACCGTACCCTCGGGCAGGTCGCTCCAAGATAGCTGTGGCGACACATTGTCCCCATAAGCGGAGTTGGCCAAGGGCACCATTGCATGCATATCGAATGCA
>CAXBOY010000070.1:0-16156 GCA_963977405.1 uncultured Gammaproteobacteria bacterium | reverse complement strand
CGAAAGCTATGCTAAATAGCCCGTTTCCAAGATTGATCCGACAGCGGCCTTTGTTTGCCCTGAAAAAATGCGTTTAAAGGCGTTTAAGTGCCTGAATTAGTGTCGGTTAGGCATTCGTTTGTGATAAGATCACTCACTTTTATAGAGAACGAAATTTGCCCGACTTTCTGCCTGACTTTCTGTCTAGTCAAGCGTTGATTCGGAAGAGATTCGCCCTCCTGAAACCCCCGGTTTACACCCCCTCAAACGCAGTGCGTGTCGGGAGGATTGTAAGTGCCGAATCTCGATGCTGTGTTGATCGAGTGGTTTTCAGAATGTTCACATCCAATGTCACAGAAGGCCACTGTTGTTAAGGGATTAGTGTTTTATGTCTGAATTTGCAAAACAAGTAACGCCGATTTCACTCGAAGCAGAGATGCGCGAGTCCTATTTGGCGTATGCGATGAGCGTGATCGTGGGCCGTGCTTTGCCTGATGTGCGCGATGGCTTAAAGCCAGTGCACCGCCGCGTGCTGTTCGCCATGAATGTCCTTAACAACGACTGGAACAAACCCTATAAGAAATCGGCTCGTGTAGTGGGCGATGTAATCGGTAAATACCACCCCCACGGCGATAGCGCTGTGTACGATACCATCGTGCGGATGGCGCAGGATTTCTCGCTGCGTTACACATTGGTAGACGGGCAGGGTAACTTCGGCTCTGTCGACGGCGACTCAGCTGCCGCTATGCGTTATACCGAAATCCGTATGGCCAAGATCTCCCACGACCTGATGGCGGATCTAGACAAAGAGACTGTCGACTTCTCGGACAACTACGATGGCACCGAGAGGATTCCAGATGTATTTCCAACCCAAGTACCCAATCTACTAGTCAACGGTTCCTCCGGTATTGCCGTTGGTATGGCGACGAATATCCCACCCCATAATATGCGCGAAGTGGTGGATGCTTGCGTAGCCTTGCTCGATAACGAAGACATCACAATCGACGAGCTAATGGAGCATGTCCTTGGCCCAGACTTCCCCACTGCGGGCATCATCAATGGCCGCGCTGGCATAGTTGAGGCATATAGAACCGGGCGTGGGCGCATCTATATGCGAGCCCGTGCTGAGATAATCGAAGACCAGAAGACCAATAAGCAAACCATCATCGTTACCGAGATTCCTTATCAGCTGAATAAGTCTCGCCTAATCGAGCGTATAGCCGAATTAGTGAAGGAGAAGAAGCTCGAGGGCATCACAGAGTTGCGTGATGAGTCCGACAAAGACGGCATGCGCATCGTAATCGAGTTGCGTCGTGGCGAGGTTGGCGAGGTGGTGTTGAATAACCTCTATGCCCAGACACAGATGCAGTCGGTATTCGGTATTAACATGGTAGCTTTGGTAGATGGTCAGCCTAAGCTTCTGAATCTAAAAGAAATTATAGAGTGCTTTATCCGCCATCGCCGCGAAGTAGTGACCCGCAGAACTGTCTATCTGCTGCGCAAGGCGCGAGAGCGCGGTCATATCCTCGAAGGTCTGGCGGTTGCACTTGCCGATATCGATGCGGTGATTGCACTAATCAAAGAGTCTCCTACCAGTGCTGAGGCGAAAGAGAAGTTAATCGCGCGCGCCTGGCGCGGTAGCAGTGTTCTGCAGTTATTGGGTGACGCCGGTGCCGACGCCTGTCGTCCTGAAGAGTTGCCAGCCGAGTTTGGCATGCGTGGCGACGATTACTACCTCTCGCCAGCTCAAGCGCAAGCGATTCTCGATCTAAGACTGCACAGACTGACTGGTTTGGAGCAGGAGAAACTGATTAATGATTATCAAGAGTTGCTACGCCAGATTGCCGATTATCTCGACATATTGGGTAGTGAAGTGCGACTTTTCTCTGTAGTTCGCGAAGAGCTTGCGCAAGTGCGGGAGAATTACGGCGATGACCGTAAGACCGAGATCACGACCTCGCAACTCGACTTGTCTATGGAAGACCTCATCACTGAGGAAGACCGAGTGGTCACGATTTCTCGCAGCGGCTACGCGAAGTCACAGCCACTGGCAGACTATCAGGCGCAACGTCGCGGTGGCATGGGCCGTGCGGCAGCATCTGTGAAAGACGAAGATGTCGTTGAGCACCTTCTGATTGCCAGCAGTCACGATACGTTGCTGTGCTTTACCAGCACTGGCAAGGTTTATTGGTTACGGGTTTTCAATATTCCCTTGGCGAGCCGCACTTCGCGTGGCAAGCCGATTGTCAACATTCTGCCTCTGGAAGAGGGTGAGCATATCACCAGCATGCTGCCTATTCGTGAGTACACTGAGGGTTGGCATGTGTTCATGGCGACCTCTATGGGAACGGTTAAGAAGACCGCGCTGACTAGTTTCTCGCGACAGCGAAGCGTGGGTCTGCGTGCAATCGAATTAGATGAAGGCGATAGCTTGATTGGCACTGCGCTGACCGATGGCGAACGCGACATTATGCTCTTTAGTAGCAGCGGCAAGACCATTCGCTTCCGTGAGTCCGATGTGCGCGAAATGGGCCGTACGGCACGAGGCGTGCGCGGTATACGTCTTGCCGAGGGTCACGAGATGATCTCGCTGATAATTCCTGAGGAAGGCAAGCAGGTGCTTACAGTCAGTGAAAACGGCTATGGCAAGCGCACTGTTACCGAGGACTTCCCTACTTATGGACGCGGTGGTCAGGGCGTAATCGGCATGCAGGTCAGTGAACGCAACGGCCGCTTAGTGGGAGCCACGCAGGTGGACGATGGCGACGAGATCATGCTGATCTCCGATCGCGGCACCATGGTGCGCACACGCGTCGATGAGGTCTCGGTTCTGAGTCGTAATACACAAGGTGTGCGTCTTATTAAGCTGAAGACGGACGAGAAGCTGGTAGGTCTAGAGCGCGTTGAAGAGCCCGCTGAACCTGTCGACCTTGAAGGCGACGACGCAGGTGTCGATACAGAAGCTAAACCTGTAGCCGATGAGAATTCGTCCGAGGAGTGAGTTAGCTTTCGCTAGCTCATTCATTTTTTCGAGAAACAGCCTTGTCTGATTTAAAGCCAAACAAACCGAAGGGCGCGCTCGTCGCCTTTCTCGGGCCGCTGGGTACTTTCTCCCATGCGGCCGTGGATCAGTATTTCGGCGTCGATGCGCAAAAGCACGGCGTCGCCACAATTGACGATGTATTCGCAGAGATTGAGGCGGGCAACGCGCAATTTGGCGTGGTGCCGGTTGAGAACTCGACTGAAGGTGCCGTCAATAATACTCAAGACTGCCTGATCGATACTTCCTTGCAAATAATCGCGGAAGTTGTGATTCCCATTGAGCACAACTTCTTGGTGCAGCAGGGTGCTTCGAGTGCGTCAATTAAGCGTATCGTCTCCCACCGACAGTCCTTAGCGCAGTGCCGTGCTTGGCTAGCGGAGCATTTTCCAGAGGTAGAAAAGGTGGAGGTCGCGAGCAACGCAGAGGCGGCACGTCTGGCCTCGGTGGACCCGCATACTGCAGCGATAGCAGGTCTGCGTGCTGCAGAACTCTACTCTTTAAAGGTGTTGCATGCGCGCATCCAGGATCAGAAGAATAATTGCACTCGTTTCCTAGTGTTAGCGAAAGATTCGGTAGCGCCGAGCGGGCGTGATAAAACCTCCATTTTGGTCTATACCGAGAATAAGCCCGGTGCGCTGTTTCGCATACTAGAACCCTTCGACACCTTTCAAGTCAGCCTCACCAAGATCGAGACTCGCCCTGCAAGAGACAGCGTATGGGCCTATGTGTTCTTCATCGATTTCGAAGGACATGTTGACGACAGCGCAGTACAACAGGTGTTCGAGCAGCTCCGGGAGCGGACCGTCAAGATTAAGCAATTAGGGTCCTATCCCATGGCAAAGGTGGGCTCATGAGCGCTCTGAAGGACATGCGCGTCCTTATTGTCGGGCTTGGTCTTATTGGAGGCTCGGTTGCCCGCGGTCTGCGTAGTCGTGGCTTATGCAAGGCTATTGACGCCTGTGGTCGAGACCCGAAACCCCTGCAGTTAGCAGCAGAAGAGGGGGTGATCGACGCATGGTCAACGGATTTGAGCGAACTTGTTCCGCAGGCCGATCTTATTCTAATTGCAGTGCCCACATTGAGTGTGCGTCGCATCTTGAGTTTAATCGCTCCGAACTTAAGCGAGCACACCATCGTGACCGACGCGGCAAGCGTCAAGGGCAGTGTTATCGAAGACCTACGTGTGGTGTTCGGCAAGATTCCTAGCAAGTTTGTGCCGGGACATCCGATCGCAGGCTCCGAGCAGAGTGGTTATGAGGCCTCCAACGAGCTCCTGTACACCGATCGCAAGGTGATTTTGACTCCAGTGGAAGAGACTGATGCGCAGGCTCTGAGCGTAGTACAGGCGCTTTGGCAGGGATTAGGTGCGCAGGTCAGCAGTATGGGAGTGCGCGACCACGATGCTGTTCTTGCCTCTACTAGCCATCTTCCGCACTTACTCGCCTATTCCCTAGTAAACACCCTAAGTGCGCAGTCTTTGACTGACGATATTTTCCGCTATGCTGCTGGCGGTTTCGCGGGCTTCACGCGAATAGCGGGCAGTGACCCGATTATGTGGCGCGATATTTTCTTGGCCAATGGTCCAGCCACCGTAGCAGTTTTAGACGCCTACACCACAGAGCTCGCGCGTATGCGCGAGGCATTAGTGAGCGCCGACGGCGAGTTTCTAGAGAGCGCGTTTATTAAGGCGAAGGCCGCCCGCGCCAGATTCGTAAAACAGTATTTCAAGTCAGAGCAAGACGGCGCGATGCAGACACAAATCCCAGTATTGACTATCGATGGCCCCGGTGGCTCGGGCAAGGGCACTATTAGCGCTCAGCTAGCGCAATTACTGGGTTGGCACTATCTAGATAGTGGGGCTCTGTACCGCCTACTGGGCATTGCAGCCCAGCGCGCTGGGGTGGCAACTGATGACTCATCAGGCTTGCTTGCCCTCTTGGCGGGTATTGATATCCGCTTCGAAGCTAGTGATGGCAGTGTTTGGCTGGGTGAAGACGAAGTCTCAACCGAGCTACGCCAAGAGGCGGCGGGGGCTCTAGCGTCCGAGGTAGCTGTAGTGCCTGCAGTTCGGGCCGCATTATTGGCGCGCCAGCACCAGTTTAGACAGGCGCCAGGTCTGGTGGCCGATGGTCGTGACATGGGAACGGTCGTATTCCCCGACGCATTGCTAAAAGTATTTCTGACAGCTAGTCCCCAAGAGCGTGCAAATCGTCGTTATAAGCAGTTGATTGCAAAGGGTATTGATGTTAATCTCTCCGCCCTTTTTCTGGATATCAAAGCCAGAGATGAGCGCGATAGTAACCGCGCGGCCTCTCCTTTGAAACCTGCGGATGATGCGATAGTGGTAGACACCACTGACCTTAGCATCGAACAAGTGGTAGCTACAGTCCTCGAAATGGTCCGTCAACGCATGTTGACGGCAGATAATTGATCGAACGTTTTAATGGCGCTGTTTCCGATTTCACCAGCCTAAGTCGGTTGCAGCGTATTTAGTAATAACCCCGCGCTAGCTGGAGTGCGGTTTGAAATGAAAACACAGGATAAATAATGACTGAAAGTTTCGCTGAGTTATTTGAAGAAAGTTTGAACGATATTGATATGACACCTGGTGCTATTGTCACAGGTGTTGTTATTGCGATTGATTCGGATTGGGTGACAGTCCACGCAGGTTTGAAGTCCGAAGGCGTGATTGCACGCAACGAATTCTTCGACGAAGACGGCTCATTCACACTCGTAGTGGGTGATTCCGTAAAAGTAGCACTAGAATCTGTTGAAGACGGTTTTGGTGCAACGCGTCTTTCTCGCGAGAAGGCCAAGCGCGCTGAATCGTGGATGGATCTTGAAGCCGCGTTTGAGAAAAATGAAGTGGTTATGGGTGTCATTAACGGTAAGGTCAAAGGCGGCTTCACTGTTGATTTGAACAACATCCGTGCCTTCCTCCCAGGTTCTTTGGTAGACGTTCGCCCAATCCGCGACACGACTCACCTGGAAGGCCAAGAGCTAGAATTCAAACTGATCAAGCTCGATCAGAAACGCAACAACGTGGTGGTTTCACGTCGTGCCGTACTGGAAGCAGTCAGCACTGAAGAGCGCGATGAATTGTTAGCGCAGTTGCAAGAAGGCATGTCTGTTAAGGGTGTTGTTAAGAACCTGACTGATTACGGTGCTTTCGTAGATTTGGGCGGTGTAGACGGCCTGTTGCACATCACTGATATGTCTTGGAAGCGCATCAAGCACCCAAGCGAAATCGTGAATGTTGGCGACGAGATTCAAGTTAAGATTCTGAAGTATGACCGTGAGCGTAACCGCGTTTCTCTGGGCCTCAAGCAATTGGGCGAGGATCCATGGGTCGCTATCAAAGCGCGTTACCCTGAGAAGTCCATCGTTAAGGCTACTGTAACCAACCTGACAGACTACGGTTGTTTCGCAGAGCTGGAGCAGGGCGTTGAAGGTCTGGTACACGTCTCTGAAATGGATTGGACGAACAAGAACGTTCACCCATCTAAAGTCGTACAGCTTGGTGACGTTGTAGACGTCATGATTCTGGACATCGATGAAGAGCGTCGTCGTATCTCTCTTGGTATCAAGCAGTGCTACCAGAATCCATGGGATCGCTTCGCAGACGCATTCAAGAAGGGCGACAAGATCAGTGGCAGCATCAAGTCCATCACTGACTTCGGTATCTTCATCGGTCTGGAAGGCAACATCGATGGCCTCGTGCATCTGTCCGATATTTCTTGGGACGAGCCAGGCGAAGAAGCGGTACGTGCTTATAAGAAAGGCGACGAGATTGAGACAGTTATCCTGTCTATCGACTCCGAGCGTGAGCGCATTTCTCTGGGCATCAAGCAATTGTCTGACGATCCATTCGTTAGCGCATTGGGCGAGTTCGAGAAGGGCAGCATCGTGAAGGGTGTCGTTGCTTCTGTTGATGCGAAAGCTGCAAACATCGCGCTGAAAGATGGCGTTGAAGGTGTGCTGCGTGCTTCCGAAATCAGCCGCGATAAAGTTGAAGACGCACGTAATGTCTTGAAAGAAGGCGACGAAGTAGAAGCTAAAGTAATCAGTGTAGATCGCAAGAGCAGAGTCCTTGGCCTGTCAATTAAAGCGATCGAAATTGATGACGAGAAGTCTGCAATTCAAGATCACAAAAATCAGGAGCCGGGTGCGGCTTCACCGACTACAATCGGTGACTTGATTAAAGCAGAGATGGAAAAGAAGTAATCTGCTTAGGTGCTCGTATCCAATTGCAGTGTTGTCATAGATCGCAGCGTAATTTACAGGAAATAGGCCATGACCAAGTCTGAACTTATTGATCGAATTGCAGGAAAGCAAAGTCAGTTATCATCGAAAGATGTTGAGTTGTCAGTAAAAGCAATTATTGAATATATGTCTCAGGTTCTGTCGGAAGGTGGTCGTATTGAGATACGGGGCTTCGGTAGTTTTTCACTACACTACCGAATTCCTCGCGTAGGACGTAATCCTAAAACTGGCAGCCCTGTGGCGCTCAGTGGCAAGTACGTCCCTCATTTTAAGCCTGGTAAGGAGTTGCGTGATCGCGTCAACCTCAGTCTGGAAACATATCCGAGCTAAACATTGGGCATACCCTAAATGTTAGATCGGAAAATAAAACGGCGAACCCGCAAGGGTCTCGCCGTTTTTTTTCGCCCGGTCTGCGTATAATTGGCCGACGCTCAAACAAATTCTCCACAAGGAGATAGGTAAAATGACTAAACTCGTGCGCATCATCGCTTGGTGTTTCATGTTCTTCGTGTTCGTCGCCAGCATTGTATTCTCTTATGCCAACCCCGAGCCTATTGCGTTGTCATTCGGTTTTGCAACGCTCAACCCGCAACCTTTGGCGGTCTGGGTCGTTTCCGCTTTTGCGATTGGTGGGCTCTGCGGCGTGCTGCTGGGAGTGGGTTTGGTACGCAATATACGTTTGCGTTTAGAGATACGTCGGCTGCGCTCGCAATTGTCGAAAGCGCAGCAAGACTTAGCGACATACAAAATACAACAAGAGACTACAGTGGCGGGCTAGGGCCCAATTAAAAACGGAGCAAAATCGATGACAAATACAGCCGTAGTTACTAAGCGGATTATCGTGGCCTTAGACTTCCCTGATATGCCAACGGCGCGTCAATTGGTGGCACAGTTAGACCCTTCTCTATGTCGAGTGAAGATTGGCAAGGAGTTGTTTACGCGTTGCGGCCCGAGTTTTGTCGAAGAGTTGGTCTCACAAGGCTTCGATGTCTTTCTAGACCTTAAGTACCACGATATCCCCAACACGGTCGCCAAGGCAGTGACCGCAGCTGCGCAGTTAGGGGTTTGGATGGTGAATGTGCATGCCAGCGGCGGCCGGGCCATGATGATGGCGGCGCGCGAGGCTGTCGACGAGAGTGCCCACAAGCCCTTACTGATTGCTGTGACGGTCCTCACCAGCATGGCGCAAGCTGACCTAATAGAGGTCGGCGTGCACAGTTCTCCCGAGGATCAGGTGCTTACGCTTGCACGACTGTCTCAGGACTGCGGTATGGATGGCGTGGTGTGCTCCGCTGCGGAGACGTCAATCCTCTCCGCACAGTTAGGTAAGGACTTCGTGTTAGTCACTCCGGGTATTCGACCGGCCGGAGACGCCGCTAACGATCAGAAACGCATCGTGACCCCGGTGGACGCGATTGCGGCAGGTAGTCATTATCTGGTGATTGGTCGTCCGATCAGCCAGGCTGCGAACCCTGGTGAGAAACTTAACTCAATCCTTGCGCAACTCGATGGCAAAATTGGCAATCTTTGCTAGATTCATAAGTGCAGTGATTGTACTGCACTTACCTTAAACTCCATGGACTGGAAAACGAAAAGGAAACCATCATGAAAAGGATTTTCTGCGGTGTCGCTTTACTCTTGTCTCTACTCCCTAGCCTCTTGCTGGCCGCACAAACGGTAGAGGATGAACAACTCGCTGAGATGGTTGCAGCGAAGTCTCAGGTCGATATCAATAGCGCCGATGCCGATACTCTGGCGCTCGCACTCGATGGTGTGGGCTTATCTAAAGCTCGCGAGATAGTGGCGCATCGAGAACGTTTTGGTGAATTCAAGACTCTCGAAGAGCTAGAAGAAGTGCGCGGTATCGGGCCAGCCACGATAGCTGCCAATCGTGACAAGATTCTTATCGTCAGAAAAGAATAAAAGGCGATGCTTGTTGTAGAATAGGGCGCCTAAGTGCGCCCTATTTTTTGCATCGATGCGCACAGGGCTGATTATGATCGACGCGTTCCTCATTGTTCCTCTGTATCTATTGTGCATTCTTGCAACTTACGGCGCTATCGAGCTTGCGCAGCGCACTGCGATGTTGGCGGTGCCTACCCAGCGTAGTTCTCACACTGTGGCTACCCCTGTAGGTGGTGGCATTGCGATAGTGCTTGCCTATGGGCTCGGACTCATTGTGCTTGCTTGGCAGCAAAGGCTTGCAACGCTAGAGTTATTGGCGTTGTGTGCGAGCCTGCCTGTCGCCGTTGCCGGTTTCATCGATGATCGCCGAGACCTGCATCATCGTCTGCGTTTGGCAATTCAGGCCGGTGGAGTCTGTGTTGCATTGCTGTGTCTTGGGTCGGTGCCTGCTCTGAGTATGGGGCCAATACTTCTGGGTAGTACTCTCCTCACCTTCATACTGACTCCGCTATGCATGATCTGGCTAACGAATCTCTATAATTTTATGGATGGGATTGATGGTCTTGCCGGCAGCCAGACAGCTTTTGTAAGCCTAGCGGCTAGCTTTATGCTAGGACTCGCTGGCGACACGGCACTGGCCTTGCTCTGTCTTTTCCTGTTTGCAGGAAGTGTGGGCTTCACAGTATGGAATTGGGCACCTGCGCGGATATTTATGGGCGATGTCGGTAGTGGCTTCGCTGGCATGAGCCTCGGCCTGATCGCTTTGCTCAGCCATTACCATGGTTCTATGAGCCTTTGGAGCTGGTTCATTTTACTCGCCGTGTTCGTGGTAGACGCTACAGTAACGCTCTCGCGGCGGGTCTTACGCGGGCAACCATGGGCCTATGCCCATAGACAACATGCCTATCAACACATGGCAAAAAGCCGCAATAGTCATAAAACTGTCGTACTTGCTGTGCTATTAATTAATTTTGTCTTTCTACTGCCTTTGGCGATTTTCGCAGGAAAACACCCCGAATATGGGGTATATTTCACCATCCTTGGCGTTATACCCTTGTTGGTATTGGCAATTTATTGCAACGCAGGAAAGGAATCGAGGGGGGCATAGCCCGTTCCGCAACAATGTGCATAGCTAGGCATTGTGTCCCCACTATCGAGGTTGTGTTATGAATTTGTATACGGTTCCGCTTTCGCGAACTGTGAAGCAGCTGCTCATGATGCTAGCAGACAGCGTCATGCTAGGGCTTGCTTTGTGGCTTACCTTTGCCTTGTTAGGCTCAGAATTTTTCAGCGTTAATGACGGCGTACTCGTCTATTATGTTGTTGCGAACATCGCCAGCGTGTTGGTCTTTTTTCGCATCGGTCTCTATCGCGCCATCTTGCTCTATATGGGCTTGCAGTCGGGCTTCATTGTGCTGCAAGGCGTTACTATCTCGACAGGGCTGCTAGCCCTTACCACCTATTTTTTAGTGCCCGCGGCGAGTTACGATAACGCGGTCTTTCCTATTTTTTGGATGATTGCTTTGCTGTTCATTGGCGGCAGCCGCTTCGTCGCAAAAGTCGCTTTACTTAATCTCATTCAGAATTTTAGGCCCAAAGAACCGGTTATAATTTATGGAGCTGGTAGCTCGGGTATGCAATTGGTGGCTGCGCTGCAAAACGGCGATCAATACTTACCAGTAGCCTTCGTGGATGATAGCCGCAGCCTAATCGGCAGCACTGTACATGGCATTCGAGTCTATAGCCCGGGTGCACTGCTCGACCTCGTCGAAAACTTCTCGGTTCGACAAATCCTTCTAGCAATTCCCTCCGCCACTCATGGGGAGCGTAAAGAGATTCTAAATCGCTTAGAGCACTTGCCTGTCCATGTGAAGACTGTGCCGGATTTGTTCGATATGGTGTCCGGCAAAGTGGGTGTGGATGAAGTGCGCGATATCGATATTGAGGACCTATTAGGTCGCGACATCGTGCCCCCTAATCCGAAATTACTTGGCGCTTGTATCACGGGTTGCTCGGTCATGGTCACCGGTGCAGCCGGCTCTATTGGCTCCGAACTATGTCGGCAGATTCTGCTTCTGAAACCCTCACGCCTAATCCTCCTCGATAGCTTCGAATATGGTCTCTACACCGTTGAAAACGAGTTGCTAGAGAGCAAGGCGGAAATGGAGAACGGCGAGCAGATCGAACTCGTCGCGCTACTGGGCAATGTATGCAACCCGCAGTTGATGGAGCACACCATGAAGCGCTTCGAGGTACAGACTGTGTATCACGTGGCGGCCTATAAGCAAGTACCGATGGTTGAGAGCAATATTATCGAGGGTGTTCAAAATAATATCTTTGGCACCTTGATCTCGGCTCAGGCAGCCGAAAAGTCTGGTGTTACACATTTTGTCCTAATCTCGACTGACAAGGCAGTACGCCCTACGAACTTCATGGGGGCTACCAAGCGTTTCGCAGAACAGCTCTTGCAGGCCATGGCCTATAACAAGAGTTCGACGCAATTCAGTATGGTTCGTTTCGGCAATGTGTTGGGCTCCTCTGGCTCTGTAGTCCCACTATTTAGGCGACAGATTAGCCTTGGTGGGCCCGTGACGGTCACTCATCCTGAGGTGACGCGTTACTTCATGACTGTTCAGGAGGCGGCCCAGTTGGTGATCCAGGCTGGTTCTATGGCCACTGGCGGAGATGTCTTCGTGTTGGATATGCATGACCCGATTCGCATCGTCGATTTGGCCAAGAAAATGGTGCACCTGATGGGCTACGACGTGAAAGACGAGAATTCCTATAAGGGTGACATCGCCATCGAGTACACGGGCTTGCGCCCGGGCGAGAAATTGTTCGAGGAACTGCTCATTGGCGAGTCAGTGACCGGTACCGAGCATCCCAAGATCATGCGTGCCGAAGAAGATGCACTGTCTTGGGCCGAGCTAGAAGTATTGTTAGGTCGCTTGCAAGTAGCCTGCAAACGCTTAGATCTACACCAGATCCGCGAGGCCTTAATGAGTGCTGTGGATGGATTTGAGCCGAAAGAGATGGCAACAGATCCTCTTTGGGATCTTCCGATCGCCGAGGCTAGCGCTGCGGGGGAGGGGGTAGAAAAAGTGGCCGACACCAAGGTGACCACTCTCTATAAATAGGAATTCATTTATTGCGATGCCAGAGGCTGGCACCGCAATAATTTCAGCGAATTATTCGCGTGTCATAGAAGTAATGATAACAGGCTCTCTAGGCACGTCTTGATACGCGCCGCTGCTACCAGTTTCGACCTCAGCAATCATATCCACTACATCCATTCCTTCGATTACTTCACCGAATGCCGCATAGCCAAAGCCGCGCGCTGTCTCGTCGGTGTGGTTCAGGAAGTCATTGTTGACTAGATTGATGAAGAACTGGCTGGTCGCGCTGTCTACTACCTGTGTACGGGCCATGGCCAGTGTACCGCGATCATTCCTCAACTCAGCAGTCGCCTCATTCTTGATTGGATCAGCAGTAGTTTTCTGCACCATGTCAGGAGAGAAGCCGCCGCCTTGAGCCATAAAGCCGGGGATGACGCGATGGAATATCAAGCCGTCGTAATAGTTTGAATCAACATAGCTTAGGAAATTGGCAACCGTGATTGGGGCTTTGTCTGCCCACAACTGGATTTTTACGGTACCTTTATTGGTTTCCATAACAACGACTGGGTTCGCGCTCTCGGCCGCGGAAACAAGTCCGCTCAAGCTGAAAACTAGGGCTAATAACAATGTGCGCATGAGGTTCAATCTCCTTTGGAGCTTGGTGAATGTTGGCGTCACTATACCCGATTGTGCTCGCGGGGATAAGTATTCAGATAGAGGCTGGTAGGCGCTCCATTTTAGAGAACAACACGAGTGTATTGGAGCGCAACTTAATGCGAGATTAACGACAAGGGGGAGGGGCAGTTAAAGCTTGCGAGACTTGAATTTGGCTGCCCAACCTGGGCTCGAACCAGGAACCAAGTGATTAACAGTCACCTACTCTACCATTGAGCTATTGGGCAGTTACTTGAAGACGTCTGGATGTCTTCAAAGCGTGCGTATACTAATCACTATCACCGGAGTGGTCAACCCTTATATCGACGTGAGTAAGGCACTTTTGTTTGCGTTATAATCTCGCTCTTTAGTCGCTGCTCTTTTTGCCGCAACTTTCGCCACAACTTTCGCCACAATTTTCGCCGAACTTCGGCGATCACTTTAGCAATCCGGATTGAGCAATGGATATACCCTTTAAGATTCACTCTCGCTTTAAGCCCGCCGGCGATCAACCGCAAGCGATAGAGGAGTTGGTCGATGGCTTAGAGAGCGGCCTGGCCGCGCAAACCTTGCTGGGGGTGACTGGTTCTGGGAAGACGTTCACGATTGCCAATGTCATTGAGCGTACGCAGCGTCCCGCCTTGGTAATGGCGCCCAACAAGACTCTTGCGGCGCAACTGTATGGCGAGTTCAAAGAGTTCTTCCCTGATAACGCGGTGGAGTATTTTGTCTCCTATTACGACTATTACCAGCCAGAGGCCTATGTGCCTTCCTCGGACCTCTTCATTGAGAAAGACTCGTCGATCAATGAGCACATCGAGCAGATGCGGCTCTCCGCGACTAAGGCATTGCTGGAGCGCTCCGACGTTATCGTGGTCGCAACGGTGTCGGCGATCTACGGCCTTGGCGATCCTAAGTCCTATCTGCAAATGGTGCTGCATTTGGACCGGGGCGATAAGGTCGACCAGCGCAGCATCCTGCGCCGCCTTGCAGAGCTGCAGTACACCCGTAATGACATGGAGCTACAGCGCGCCACTTACCGGGTGCGTGGCGACGTGATCGATGTCTACCCAGCCGAGTCCGAGAAGCACGCTATCCGGATCGAATTGTTCGACGATGAGATCGAGTCGCTTTCCTACTTCGATCCGTTGACGGGGGCGCTCATCAAGAAGGTGCCGCGACTTACAGTATTCCCTAAGTCTCATTATGTGACTCCGCGCCAGACCATGGTCGATGCGATGGACTTCATCAAACAGGAGCTCAACGAGCGTCTGGAGCAGTTGGAGGGCAATCACCAGCTCGTAGAGGCGCAGCGCCTTGCGCAGCGTACCAAGTTCGATTTGGAGATGATTGCAGAGCTGGGCTATTGCACGGGCATCGAGAATTACTCACGCTACCTCTCAGGGCGTGGGGCGGGACAGCCACCGCCCACGTTGTACGATTATCTGCCAGTCAATGCGCTCGTGATTGCCGATGAGTCCCATGTTTCTATCCCTCAGTTAGGGGCCATGTACAAGGGCGATAGGTCCCGCAAAGAGACACTGGTGCAGTATGGCTTTCGTCTGCCATCGGCACTCGACAACCGTCCCTTACGATTCGAGGAGTGGGAGGACTTAACGCCGCAAATCATCTATGTTTCTGCAACGCCCGGACCCTATGAGGCAGAACATGCCGGGCAATTGGTAAAGCAGCTAGTACGCCCCACAGGCCTCGTGGACCCAGTCTTAGAGGTAAGGCCGGCGACTACCCAGGTGGACGATCTTCTGTCCGAGATTCGGCAGGTAGCAGCGCGAGAGGAGCGGGTGTTGGTCACGGTGTTAACTAAGCGCATGGCCGAGGACTTGACCGATTATCTCGCCGAGCACGATGTGCGTGTGCGCTATCTACACTCCGATATTGACACCGTCGAGCGTTCGGAGATTATCCGCGACCTGCGTCTAGGCAATTTCGATGTCTTGGTCGGCATCAACTTGCTGCGGGAGGGCTTGGATATTCCCGAGGTGTCGCTGGTGGCCATTCTCGATGCCGATAAAGAAGGCTTCCTGCGTTCTGAGCGTTCCTTGATTCAAACGATCGGACGTGCGGCGCGTAATCTACGTGGTCGGGCGATTCTGTATGCCGATCGCATGACCGGCTCAATGGAGCGCGCGATTGCAGAGTCGGAGAAACGCCGTCAGATTCAGCTCGACTATAATATTACCCATAACATTGTTCCCGTCGGGGTTAGCAAGCGTGTCAGCGATGTAATGGAAGGCGCCTATGGTGCCGCGAGTGAGGCGCGTAGCAACAAGCGCGGTAAGGGCGGTACAGATAAGAAGGGGGCGGGCCAGATTTCGCCGGCACATATGGATCCGAAGTCGCTTGCGAAGGAGATATCTACCCTTGAGGCGCGCATGTATGACTTGGCGAGAAACCTAGACTTCGAAGAGGCTGCGGCGACGCGAGATCGAATCAGCGCGCTGAAATTAGCATTACTCCAAGCGTGAAATAGGCAGGGTCAGACCATTATTGTCTTAAGTAGTGATGGTTCCTCGCTGGTGGTGAACCGATTAGTGGGAAATAAGATTGGCGTTGTCGTATTTAGTGCTCCGTAGCGCGAGGGTCACTGCGGCGTACTTCGCTTTCGGACACGCCGCGAGTACGTCCATGTAGGCTTAGTCGCCGCCGTCCGGGCGGCTCATAGTCCGCAATCGAAGCACCCCACATCGTCCCTCTGACATTGTAGAAACGTTCGATGTATAAGCGGGTCAAATCATTCTATTGCTCGTGATGAGCTAAATGGTTAAATCTACAGCCAAACAAATTAGCAATCGGGTGCTGATCGTTTTCGTCTCGATAAATCAGAGGGGTAGTGTGGGGTGCTTTGATGACGGACTATGAGCCGCCCGGACGGCGGCGACTAAGCCCCCATGGATGGGTTCACGGCGTGTCCGGCAGCGAAGTACGCCGCAATGACCCTCGCGCTACGGAGCGCTAGATACAACAATGCCAATCTCGACCCCCAATAAATGATTCGCCACCTGCAATAAACCTTATTTTCTCGGGGCAACAGTGTGATTGTATTGTAGTTTCCAATTCATGCCCCTATAATCGCCGTTCTTTTGCGGAAGCACATTCAGGCGCGTAGCTCAGTTGGTTAGAGCGCTACCTTGACATGGTAGAGGTCACCAGTTCGAATCTGGTCGTGCCTACCAGA
>CAXBOY010000069.1:0-16482 GCA_963977405.1 uncultured Gammaproteobacteria bacterium | reverse complement strand
GAAGTTCTGGGGCTTGATCGTGATGTTTGGTGCTATCGCCATTCTATTCGTCGTGCCATGGCTAGACCGTAGCCCAGTGAAATCTATGCGTTACAAAGGTTGGAGCAGCCGAATTGCGTTGTTAGCCTTTACTGTTTCATTCCTTATTCTTGGGGTGTTGGGCACGATGTCTGTTAGTCCCTCGCGAACCTTGCTTGCGCAGGTCATGACAGTAGTCTACTTCCTGTTCTTCTTCTTGATGCCTTGGTATACGGCGAAAGAGAAGACTTTCCCAGAGCCGTCACGTGTGACTGGTCGTTGGATTAGCTGGAAGCAGTTGGTGATTAGTCTTGCCCTGTTAGCTGCCCTCGTGATCCTGCCTCTTAAGGCAGTTGGTGCCGAGGCGGATGTGGAGCTAGACCACTTCGAGACAACAACTGATCAAGCGTCTCTGCAATCGGGTTACAAGGACTACATGAATTACTGTGTATCTTGTCACTCCTTGGGGTACGCCCGTTATGAGCGCACTGCTAACGATCTTGGCATACCTACAGACCTCGTTCTTGAGAACATCATCTTCAATGATCACCAGATCGGCGATCTGATGGGTAACGCGATGTCTGTTGAGAACGCGAAGAACTGGTTCGGCGCAGCACCACCCGATTTGACACTGATCGCCCGTGTACGCAGCCCCGAGTGGTTGTACACGTACTTGCGCTCCTTCTATGTCGATACAACACGCCCTTATGGCGTGAACAACTCTGTATTTCCTAACGTGGGTATGCCCAACGTGCTGCACGAGTTGCAGGGCGACGTGGTGTGTGCCCATGGCGATACCGAGCACTGCGAAATCGAGCATGTGGCAGGTACTGGTAGCATGAGTCCCGAAGAGTTCGATGTAGCCGTTGGCGATATCGTGAACTTCCTTTATTACGTTGGTGAACCTATCCGTGAGACACGCCAGTACATCGGTTTTTTCGTATTGGGTTTCTTAGCGATTCTGTTCGTATTCACGACTCTGTTGAATCGTGAGTATTGGAAAAAAATTCACTGAAACGTTTAGATTTCGACGGGTTTCCCGCGAAACGAGGTTGATAGTATGGGTGTGGTCGCTAAGCGTTCTTCAATGACGTTCTATTCCGATGGAACCAGTCAGTACAGCCACAGAGTTAGGATAGTACTGGCGGAGAAAGGCGTAACAGTAGAGACGATCGATGTAGATCCTGAGAATAAGCCTGAGGATCTGGCGTCCCTGAATCCCTACAATACGCTGCCTACATTGGTAGATCGTGATCTGGTGCTTTATGAGGCCAACATCATGATGGAGTACCTGGACGAGCGCTTTCCACACCCGCCGCTCTTCCCGGTATATCCAGTTGCTCGTGCGCAGTCTCGCCTGTGGATGTACCGCATCCAACGTGATTGGTGTGCAGCCGTGGACTTCATAATGGCGGGTAAAGGTAGTGCGGCAGAGTTAGACAAGGCACGCAAGGAATTGCGCGAGAGCCTGACTTCCATCGCGCCGATCTTCTCCGAGAAGCCTTATTTTATGAGTGACGAATTCACCATCGTGGATTGCTGTGTCACGCCAATACTATGGCGCTTACCAGCCATGGGTATTGAACTACCTGAGGCTAAGGCGCTTCAGCCACTGCTCGAATACCGTGCGCGACTCTTTACCCGTGACTCGGTTCGGGCAAGCCTTTCCGAGCAAGAACGGGAAATGCTCTGAGTTTCGTCTTTGTACTGTCGTTCGCGGCGCGATGTTGCGCCGCAGAGCGAGTCCAGTCACTAGTTCGTAAAGCAATCGTCCCTATGCGGTATCCATCATGAGTATGACATCGAGCCGTCCCTACATCTTGAGAGCACTCTATGAGTGGATACTTGAGAACGCCTGCACTCCCTATATCCTTGTCAATGCTTACGGCCCAGGTGTGCAAGTCCCGCAGGAGCACGTAAAGGATGGTCAGATCATTCTGAATATCGCGCCAGCGGCTGTGCAGGGTTTGCTAATCAAAGATGAGGCGATCGAGTTTAGTGGTCGCTTTGCAGGGATTCCCACTCCTGTCTATGTGCCGGTGGGCTCTGTGCTAGGGATTTACGCGCGCGAGAACGGGCAAGGAATGGTGTTTGAGCAAGAAAAGCCAGAGCCTCCCGCCCCCAATACTCCCTCACCTACGACACCCAAGAAGCCAGAGTCTAAGCCTGCGAGCAGTCGACCCTCACTTCGCGTGGTGAAATGAGCAAGGTGGGCGTCGTGCCTTCGCACAACGCCCCGTTACTGCTAGATATATTCAAACACTTTAACAACTTTCGAGACGCCGGCGACATTGCGTGCGAGCAGTGCTGCGCGATCGCCCTGTGCCTGAGAAACCATGCCCATTAGGTAGACAGTGCCATTCTCGGTGATTACGCGAATACGGCCGGATGGCACATCCTTGTTGGACGCCATCTGCGTGCGCACTTTCGTGCTGATCCAGCTGTCGTTGGTGCGAGAGAGCAGGGTAGTCTTGCCGGCAACTTCCAGCTCATTGTGAACGCGACGCACTTGCGCACTAGCATCCGCAGCGATCTGGCCGGCGCGGTTCTTCAGTGCGTCTGATTGTACTTGCCCTACGAGCAATACTACGCCGTTGTGGCTAATGACATTGAAGTGAGCATCACGGAAGGCAGGCTCCATAGACTTCATGTTTACCGTTACTTTGGTCTCGATGGATTCATCCTCGACGATGGTGCCAGCAGTTCTAACACCTGGGTCTTCTTGAATGCCATTCTCGTCGGTGGTGGCGACAAGTATCGAGGTGCAGCCAGTACTCATCACTAATAGTGCACTTGCAATAAAACGAGTTATTTTCACGATTCTTCCTCTCCAAAAATTTGAATGTCTATTAAGTCGCACAGGCTGTGCAGTATTAACAAATGTACTTCTTGAATTCTCGCAACGGATTGTGCGGGCACTCGCAGTTCGATATCGCCTTCACTTAATGCCGCCGCCATATCTCCGCCATCTCGGCCGGTAAGGATAATGACTCCCATGCCGCGCTCGTGCGCGGCCCTAATTGCCTCGGTCGTGTTCTTCGAATTGCCATTGGCGCAAAGTGCTAAAAAAACATCGCCATCTTGAGCTAAGACCCGCAATTGCTTCGCATATACTTCACGGTAATTGGAATTGCTGGCAATCGTGCTCAGTGCCTGAGCGTCCGCATTCAACGCAATCGCCGGTAAGCCTGGGCGTTCGCGCTCATAACGATTGAGTAATGTGGCCGCGAAATACTGTGCCAAACTTCCTGACCCAGCTGCACCACAGCACATCACCTTATTACCACGTAGAAGGGCTGCGGTGATCATTTCGCTAGCGCCTACAATGGCGGGTGCCAATACGGCTATAGAACCCTGATTCGTGGCGATATTGTGATTAAAGTGCTGGCTTACTCTTTGCTGCAAATCCATTAGTTCGACCGTTGTCTAATCACCGATGTCCGGCATTTTACTTTAATTTGCTGAACTGTACATGAAAGCACTGGCGAGCGCGTCATGCAGTTTCGTTGTCGAAGGCATTCGGGATCCAATCGAAACGGTAGCCCTGAGTGCTCCCGTTGCCAGTGATGCCTAGAATATCGAAGCGGCACGCTTTGCGCTGTGAAAAATGCTGCAGTTTTAAGTAAACCTGTGCCGTGCGCAGTAGTTTACGCTGCTTGCGCCTATCGACTGTTTCGGCTGCGCTGCCGAAGCGATCACTGCGGCGATAGCGCACCTCAACGAATACCAGCATCTGTTCTTCACACATGATTAGATCGATCTCGCCCAGCTTGCATTGAAAGTTTCGGCAAACGAGGTTTAGTCCGTGGTTCTCAAGATAATGTAGTGCGACGGTTTCTAGTTGCTCGCCTAATGCGCGGGTGTAGCCTTGTTTAGCCATTCCTTGGCTCCCTATCTATCGCCATGCAAGGCGGAAGGTCTGCTGAAGGGGCGTGCTTATAGCAAGTATAGTGTGATGTGATTATTCAGGTAGGGGGCTGGCGATGCCATTAACGATGACGGCATTGCGCAACTGCCGATGAATACCGCCGTCGGCTTGATAGTGCAGCACGCCTGTGGCGCCACTGAGGCGGGTATAGGGATAATCTCGCATCAACTCCATGCGCAGGTATAGGCGATAGGCATCGACCCCCATCGCGCGTAGGCGTTGAATGGGGCCCGTTGCGGCCGCCCATGTGCTAGTCACACTCTCTTTGAGCGGGTCGTTATTCTCCAAAACCCAAGGAGCATCGTTGAACACGACAGTGTTTAGGTCGCGGTTCGCCGTGGTATTAGTGCCGCCATCGTAAATCGATGGCATCGCATAGACAGGCACATCGTCCGCGAAATGGAAGGCGAGTGTTGGCTTGATCTGTCTGCCTTCATTGGGGTTAGCAAGTAAGAAGATGAAGTCGACGTCTTGGCGACGTCGGGGAACGAACTGCACGTTCTCACGCGGGACAAGATTGCGAACCTGTGCCGCTCTGGCCTCGCTTGCGTCGATGCTGAAAACCCGCTTGATGACAGGAGAATAGTCGCGCGCATCGCCGAAACTATCGACAGACACGATAGTACCGCCGAGGCCGGTCCAGTAATTCACAAAGCTATCTTGGATGCGCTGGTAGTCACCTCCACTTGGAGTGAGCACCGCGGCGAAGCGATGGCCAGCCTTCCATGCAGTGTCCGCAGCCTGCTTGATTTCATCTTCAGGGGCGAGGCCGAACTGATAGAGGTCTTGCGGAGCTCCGCCTTCAGGGTCTCCGTAGTTTAAGGCTAGGGTAGGAACGGGCATTGGGCGACGCGAGCGCTGCATGCGTCGCACTGCGTCTTTCAGAAGAGGCCCGATGATTAGCTGCGCGCCGTCCTCGACTGCACGGTCGTAGTAGATCAGGGGTTCTGCTTGATAGCTGGTGTCGTAGATACGCACCTGCGGCACGTCGCGTCCCTTGGCTAGTGCGTCGTAATAGGCGCTAAGGAAGCCTTCGCTTATAGCTTTACCTAGGGGTTCTTGTACAGGTAACACTAGCGCGATTTCCCGCGGACGGCGTTGCCAGATGGTATATACCATCTGCAGGGCGTCGGGCAGGATTGCGGCGGCGCTATGGGAAGTCCAAGTATTGCGCCATTGCTCCATGGCGCTGAGCTGGCCCTGGATATCGTATTGATTATTCTCCACAAGGCGCACCAGCTCTAGCCAGCCACGCAGCTCATAGGAGTCTGGGTTGATAGCGGAGTCTCCGGTCACCGACTTAGGGGCCGTAGAGAGAATCTGCCAAATCGCATTATTATTGCGCACCTTGCCCTCGTCATCTAGCAAGGGGATCAACTGGATTCTTTCGCGGGTGGCGGCAATATATTGCTCGTTTTGAAAGAAACTCTCGGCACGTAGCTCGCGTAGCGTGACCTGTGTATCGGGAGCCAGAGTGTTGATTGGGGTGTTGACGGCGTTCTGAAGGCTGCGTAGCGCCACCTCTGGCTCTTCGTTGGCTAATGCGATATTCGCGCGGATGAGAGAGTAGCGCAGCTGCAACTCGGGCGAGAAGCTAGAAACATTACTGATCTGCTGTAGGGTGTCTACGGCGTCGTCCACCGCGCCGGCTTCTAGCATTAGCTCGATGGCATCTAGTCGATAGGCGGCGGCCAGTGGGCTGGGGCTGTCTTCGGCAAGATTAATAAGGCTCTGAATTGTGTCGGCTTGCACGCCGAAGCCGATTTCCTCTACCGGGGCGACCGGGCGCTCGGGCGCGCTGCTGGAGCAGGCTAATAAAACTGAGAAGCTACTCAGTGCAAGAATCGATCGAGCTAGTCGTGGAAGTGACGAAAATGCCAACATGGAAGATATAGAAAACGAAAGGAATAGAGCGATGAAGCTTATTACAGTTGCCCGGTGTGAGCAACACGACTAGGCATGCAGGGCGTACGAGCGCTGTGTATACTCCCTGTCTTTTGCAGCACAGAGAAAATAGGATCCTTTTATGTCAGAGCTCGACAACACTGCAGCGTCGCTCTTTGTGGTGGCTACGCCAATTGGCAACCTTGGCGATATGACGGCACGCGCCATAGAAGTGTTGCGCACTGTAGATTTGATCGCAGCCGAGGACACGCGTCACAGCGCTAGATTGATGCAACATTTCGCGATCACTACTCGTATGACTTCTTACCACGACTTCAGCGACGATGCGCGGGTAGACTCCTTGATCGCTAATTTGCATGCCGGCCAGTCCATCGCGTTGATCTCCGATGCCGGCACGCCACTAATCTCAGACCCTGGCTATCGACTCGTGCAGCGCGCAAGAGAGGCAGGGTTGCGGGTAGTGCCGATTCCTGGCGTCTGCGCGCTAACCGCTGCGCTCAGCGCCGCAGGGGTGCCAAGTGATCGTTTCATCTTTGAGGGCTTTCCCGCTGCCAAACGCAGTGGGCGACAAAAACATTTTGCCGCGCTCGTCGAGGAGACCCGTACCATCATTTTCTATGAGTCACCCCATCGCATTCTCGAAAGCCTAGCGGATATGCGCGAAGTATTCGGGGCTCAACGCCAAGCGGTGATCTGCCGCGAGCTCACGAAAACCTTCGAGACGATCCACTTAGATACTCTGGAGGCGTTGGAACTCTGGATAAGGGAAGACGCGAATAGGCAGCGGGGCGAATTTGTGGTGTTGCTCAAGGGGGCGCCACCAAGCGAAGGGGAGGCGATAGACGCAGAAAGTCTGCGCCTGCTGGAAATACTTCTGGAGACCATGTCCGTGAAACAGGCGGCTGGATTAGCCGCCCGCATTACGGGAGTGAAGAAGAACTTACTCTATGAGCGAGCGCTAAAACTTAACTCGCCACAAGATTAGCTATTGCTTGCGTGTCCACTGGCCGGGGGCGGACTCGACGAAGTTGCCAGGTAGGGTATTCTCGAACGCGCGTGTAAACGCGAGCTTCGCCACCTGGCTCACATCGATCCCATTTTCCTGCGCTATTTGTTCATAGCGCTGGCGACGCTGCGCATTCACATCCGCAACTAAGGCGACCACATCGGCAGGCGCATTCGCTTGCACAAGGCCAATATAACCGTCTTGCTTCTCTCCGATTAGACCGGAGGCCTTAGCCTCTTCTAGGGTGGCCGCAAAGGCAAAATTGATCATCAAAGCAAAAACTACAAGAACCTGTGTAAACCCTTTTACAAAACGCATTTGATTGCTCTCCCAATTAGAATAAGTCGCTGTCTTCGCTGAACATGTCATCCAACTCTCGCTCAACTTTCACGCGAATCTCATGCTCAATCTTGATATTCAAGTTGATGGTAATGGGCTCGTTCGGCATAGCAACCTGCACGGTGGGGGTGCAAGCACTAAGCGCGAGTGCGGCAAGTACTGCGATGGTTAATAGGCGGTTAGGCATAGATATCCTGATTGCTTAGTGGCGCCGCAAAGATTGTGGCGGCTTTTCGTTTGTGACGTACCTACTATAACAGAGCCAGCTGAATAACAGCTTAACTCCAAGTGATAAAATATAGTGATTAACGGGCCTGTAGTTCGCGCTCTAGGGCGTCTGCAATCGAGCGTCCAGCCTGAAGGCTACGCAGTAGCGCTGGAATATTGTCGCTGATATTCAGGTTCAGGTTGATACGCTGCCCAGCGTTTAGATCGGGATTGCGTCCTTGTAGCTTAATCCCTAGCTCCAGCTCTCCAGTGGGCAGATATTCGACCTCTGTCTCCATCAGGCTGTATTGATAATTACTAAGGGCTTGATTGACCAGATCTAGGGCGGCATTGCCCGTGTTTACGCCGCTTTCCGGGCTGTAATGGATCGCGCCGCCTGGGTCCTCTACTCGCAAGCGCCCTGCGCCTACGGAGGGCTTGTTGCCAGCAAGTGTGATGGGAATAGTGCCGCTGATGAATCCTGTGGCCTGTACGCTATCATAGGCAGCCATGTCCAACATGCGCGAGATGTCGATTCGTTCGACGTCGACCGTGACACTATTGCTCGGAGCGCTCCAGTCGAAGGCAAAGCCCGTGGAGTGGACGCGTCCACCAAACACGCGAGCCTCTATACCCCGCATATCGAGTCGCGTCGCACGAGTGTCGATCCCATACTGGAAGGCAATACTCTCGATGGGTAGACCGAGATCGATACTGGCGAGGCTGAAGGGCATGAGCCCATCGCTAGTAAAGTCCGCGCTATTGAGCAGCTGCCCTCTAAGCGCGGTGCTTAGGTCGATAATCGCGGTTTCTTGATAGAAGCCTCTGATGGCGTAAGCCTCTATATGCACTGGGCCACTGAGTAACCATGTGCCATTTTCATCAAGTCGTCCTTCCAGTTCTGCCCCACTTTGCAGTGAGCCAGCAACAATATCGGCTTCGAATGTCTTGTTGAAAAACAACTGCGAGAGACTTTGCAGGTCGTCATCGAAATTTAGAATAGGAGTTTCAAAACTAGCCTGTGCAGTGAGAGCCGAGGTGTCTAACGCGGCATCGAACTGGACTAGTTCACGATCGGCCGCGTGCATTGAGCCCTTGGCTGAAATCTGGCTCGCATCAATGGCAAGGTCGAATGCTAGTTCGGGCTTTCTTAAGGTAAATGGCAGCCATTCGCTGCCGATGTTGCGGATCTGTAGATGGGCCTGAAGCTGGGTTTCGGTCGCGCTCAAGCGCCCGTTAAGCTGAGAGATTGAGCTAGCGAACTGGCTGCTTCTGCCATCGGCGACAATGTTGGGTAGGTATAGGTCGACGCCGCCACTGTCCAATTGCACACTGCCGTCGACGGCGATGCTGAGGTCGAGATCCTGTTGCACAAGTGCGTTCACCTCGGTGAGATCGAAGGCATCGGTTTGCAGCGAACCAAGTTCTAGTCGAGAGCCTTGAGCGAAATGTAGATCAAAGTGACCCTGCTCGAACGCGATGCTACCGTTGCTGATTAATAGTAGCTTTTGTATCTGGTAACCCAGCCATGTCAGTTCTGGCAATTGTAGGGTCGAAGCATGTGTAATGCTGCAAGCGAGGCGATTCTCGCAGTCGATTTTCAACTCGTCGAGGCTTGCCGTTAGTAGTGCAGGTTGAGCTTGCCCGATGCCAAGCGAAACATTCATAGCGGGGCCGGTTAGTTGCAGTTCGAGTGCCTGCGTTGCAAACGTGTATTGTCCTTGCGCGTTAAGAGGCTGCGTGTTGCGCCAGTTCAGGCTATGCAGCCCGTTCAATGTTTCGCTGCGCAGGACGCTTTCGACGGCGCTGTTGGGCGCGATGGCGAACGAATACGCGACAGTCTGTGCGGTGTCGCCAGTTGCTGGTTCTGTAAGGTGCCAAGTGGCATCGAGTTGACCCGCGACGCTAATTAGCGGATCCACCAATAGCGACGCGTGTTGGGCGAACGCTGACAAGGCATCTAGCTGCAATAGGCTGCGCGCATCGATTTGCAGTCGCTGCTCGTATTCGCTCAGAGTGAAATCGGTGCTGAGTACTTGTGTATCTAGTGCCTCCAACAGAAGGCGTCCAGTGAGCACCTGAGTTGTGGCGCTTGCGCTTGCCAGGGCCTGCTCCGGCAGGAAAAGGCTGGAGACGTAATCCGTGTCGTGCCAGTTGACCCTAAAATCAGCGCTGCTTTCTTGGGCGGATATCTGCACGCGTAGTTCGCGAGCGTCTCGGCTTACAGAGAGATGGCCTGCCTCTATATAGGGGGCGATATCGAGCCGCTCGATTTCGACCGCATTGCCGGGAATGGCTTGCAGCGTATCCAGTAACTCGCCGATGCGAGGCAAGCGGGGTAGGCTAAAAGAGTTGCTCGGCGCTGTGTTCTCAGTGCCAGCGCTCAAGCCGATGTTCACGCGTTGGGCGTGTGCTTGCTGAATAGGGAGTGCCCAAAAACCAGTCGTGCTGAACTGAAGATTGATGTGCTCGAGTTCGCTAGTTTGGTCGGCGCCATTGAGTTTGAAGCGTAGGTTCTCTAGAACGACTTGATCGCGATGAAGCACTAGCCCTTGCACTTGGAGAAGCTCAACGCCGTAGGGAATGAGCAAAGGCCTAGCAATGAATAAGGCGAGCGAGTCGAGAAAGAATAGTGCGGCTACTGCGACTAGCCCTACAGGTATTAGTATTACTGCGCTGAGGATGCCTAGCAGGCGCAGCGATTTCCTAGGTTTAGTGCCGGTGGGGGTCATGGACGCTCGTCTTAGGAATACGTTGAGCTAGTGTGCCATAGCGATTAGCGCAATCATAGCGAGTGCCAAAACGGTGGAGGGGATAAAGCGCTTGTATAATAGGGCGCGCTGCCTTAATCTGCGCCCCGAGTCAGCTGGACAGTCGCTGCTTTGATTTCTTCGTTTTGCGTCTCTGGCGCATTTTGAGGTGCGAGGTGGAGGAAAGTCCGGGCTCCATAGAGCAGAACGCCAGGTAACGCCTGGGAGGCGAAAGCCTACGGAAAGTGCAGCAGAGAGTAGACCGCCAACCCCGATGCAAATCGGGCGGTAAGGGTGAAAGGGTGCGGTAAGAGCGCACCGCGCGACTGGCAACAGTTCGTGGCACGGCAAACCCCGTTCGGAGCAAGACCAAATAGGAATCCAAGGGTGTGGCTCGCACTGGATTCGGGTAGGTTGCTTGAGGCTGACAGTGATGTCAGTCCCAGATGAATGACTGTCCACGACAGAACCCGGCTTACAGGCTGACTCAATTTTTTCTCCTCTTTTTATCGCACTCAAAATCCCTCAAAAAAGCCCACTCTTCACAAAGCACTTTAACTATAATTGCTATAGTTTTGATATTACTGTCGTTCCCGCTTCTTGCGCGAGCGATCGCGCGTAACTTCCGGATTTATATACGCATTTTCCCCTGAGTTCCCTCCCAAAAACGCCAAATAGTGCTTGCGCAAAGGCATAGCCGTGCCTATAGTGTCGCAATGTGGCAAAAAGTGGATATTTCTGTAGAAAAGTGGGGAATTCGGAAGTGCGAATCCCAAATCCAAAGTAAGTGGAGCAAATAGGCCGTGTTTAGAGGCGTTAACGTTATCAATTTGGATCCGAAAGGACGCATGGCAATGCCATCGCGTTATCGCGATCAATTGACTAGCGAATTTAGCGGACGCCTAGTCGCTACGATCGACCCTATGGCCAAATGCCTGCTGATCTATCCCGTCGATGTATGGGAGGAGATCCAGAAGAAGATCGAAGCGCTGTCTAGTTTCAACCCGGACACTCGCAAATTCCAGCGCATGATGATCGGTTATGCGACAGACGTCGAGATGGACGGTAGTGGTCGCATTCTCCTGTCGCAAGTTCTGCGCAATCACGCGGAGTTAGATAAGCATGTGGCGTTAGTCGGCCAAGGCAAAAAGTTAGAGCTGTGGAGCGAAGCTAACTGGGCAGAACAGACCGAACTGTGGCTTTCACAAGCAAGCGCTGGAGGCGAGTTGCCTGCAGAGTTGCAGTCGCTCTCTTTGTGAGGCTGCGCGAATTTTTTACTCAGTGTTGTAAGGGCTTGTTTGGCGTTTGGACACTGGGGCGGAGCGCATGACCATGGATACGTTTCGACATGAAACCGTATTACTTGAAGCCGCGGTCGAGGCATTGATAGGCGACCCCGCAGGTTTTTATGTCGACGGTACATTCGGACGCGGTGGGCACTCAAGACAGATTCTTTCAGCCTTGCAGGCGGAAGGCCGATTGCTAGCGATCGACAAGGATCCGCAAGCGATTCACACAGCGAATACAGACTTTGGTGCGGATCCACGCTTCGAGGTCGCACAGGGAAGTTTTTCCACACTAGCAGCGTTAGTGGAGTCGGCAGGGAAGATGGGCAAGGTCAATGGCGTGTTGTTGGATCTAGGTGTTTCCTCTCCGCAATTGGAAGAGGCGCAGCGCGGTTTCAGCTTCATGCAGGACGGTCCTTTGGATATGAGAATGAATCCGAATGAAGGGCAAAGTGCAGCACAGTGGTTGGCGAGTGCCCAAGAACAGGAGATCGCCGACGTAATCTATCGCTATGGCGAGGAGAAGTTCTCGCGCCGCATGGCCAGAGCAATTGTCGAGCAGCGTAAGGTGGCGCCTATTACGAGCACACTGCAACTCGCAGAGATCGTCAAGGAAGCCAATCCGGCTTGGGAGAAGCACAAACATCCCGCAACTCGTGCCTTTCAGGGCATCCGCATTCACATTAATCGCGAACTCGAAGATCTAGAGAGTGTGCTGACCCAGGCGCTGGAGGTGCTCAGCATCGGCGGGCGCTTGGTCGTGATCAGTTTCCACTCGCTAGAAGATCGCATGGTGAAACAGTTCATCAATAAGCAAGCAAAGGGTGACGATTTCCCGGCGGGCGTTCCAGTACGTACTTCGGATCTGAACCCGCGCATGAAGAAGATTGGCAAGGCTGTAAAAGCTAGTGATGCGGAGGTGGCAAATAACCAGCGTTCGCGCAGTGCCGTCATGCGTATCGCAGAAAAAATCGCTTAATCAATTCATAGTTCTATACAAGAAGATGCACGTTATATGAGCGCACAAGCCAACAAAATCAATGTCAGATTGAACGCCAGACGCAGCAGTGAGCCGGTCTCAATCTACGCGTGGTCGGCACTGTTCTCTTCGCGCATGATTGCGATCGCATTACTGTTGATATTCGTATTAGCCTCGGGTGTTTCTGTTGTCTATACCACGTTCAAAAGTCGTTACCTATTAAACCAACTGCAGCAGCTCAAAACCCAGCGCAACGAGTTGCAGGTGCAATGGGGGCAGTTGTTGATCGAGCAGAGCACTTTCAGTTTAGAGAGTCGTGTTGAGCGCAAGGCTAGCGAAGAGCTAGCTATGACGGTTCCCAAAATTTCCGAGATTGTCATGGTGAGATATGAGTGATTCTACGCAAGCTCACAAGCCACTAACCTGGCGTTTGTACCTGATCTTCGTGGTCATGGTGCTTTGTGTCGCGGCAATCCTGTGGAAGCTCACTTCGTTGCATGTGCTGGAGAAAGACTTTCTACAAGGGCAGGGCGATGCTCGTACCATTCGTACGGAGCCTCTCTCGGCCAATCGCGGCATGATAACGGATCGCAATGGCGAGCCATTAGCTGTGAGCACTCCGGTGACATCGATTTGGGTAAATCCTAAAGAGATCTCCCAAGAGCTGCGCGACATCGAATTGCTCTCCAAGGCACTGCAGATAGAGCCACAGGTTTTGGCTACTAATATCGCCGCCAATGCTGACAAGGAATTTCTCTTCGTAAAGCGCCGCATGTCACCCGTAGAGGCGGAGAATGTGTTAGATCTTGGTATCGAGGGAGTTTACTCGCGTCAGGAATACCAGCGCTATTATCCCCAGGGTGAGATAGCGGCGCATGTTGTGGGTTTCACCAATGTTGATGACGAAGGGCAAGAGGGTTTGGAGCTTGCTTTCGACAGCTGGCTGCAGGGGATTCCTGGTAGGCAGCAGGTGATGAAGGATCGTCGTGGCCGCATTATTCGCGAGCTCGATACGCTTGCGCCTGCACAGCCAGGTGGAACACTAGAATTGAGTATCGACTTCCGTCTGCAGAATCTTGCCTATAAAGAGTTGAAGTCCGAGTACATGTTAAGAGGCGCGCGCTCTGCCTCCGTGGTCGTGATGGATGTCGCTACCGGCGAGGTGCTAGCGATGGTTAATCAGCCTTCCTACAATCCCAATAATCGCGGCACGATCACTGATTTTAGCGCGTTAAGAAATCGCGCGATGACAGATCTAGTGGAGCCTGGCTCTACCGTTAAAGCTTTTACCGTTGCGGCAGCACTAGAGTCTGGTCTGTTTACTCCCGAGACTCTGGTGGATACCAGTCCTGGTCGCATCCGTGTGGGCCGTGACTACGTGACAGATGCGACTACCCGCGCGATCAATCATGGGGTGCTCACGGTACAGGGCATCATCACCAAATCGAGTAATGTAGGCGCCACTAAACTCGCACTCGCGATGGGTCATGAGCAGCTAAGAAATGTATTGGAACGTGTCGGGTTTGGCACCGATACCGGCTCGGGCTTCCCAGGCGAGCGCAGCGGCGTGCTGCCCAATCATCGCATCTGGCACGACATCGAAACTGCCACACTCTCCTATGGCTATGGCCTGTCAGTTTCTGCTCTGCAGTTGGCGAGTGCCTATACCACTTTAGTGAGTGGCGGTATCAAGAAGCCAGTCTCAATGTTGAGGCTGAGTCCTGAAAAAGTATCGGCATTGCCAACCGAGCACGTCATTCGCGAAGACATCGCGAGGAGTGTAATGGCGGCATTGGAAACGGTAGTGGATAAGGAGAGGGGCGGCGGCGCGACTGCGGCGAATGTGCCCTTCTACAGCGTTGCAGGTAAGACTGGTACCGCTCACGTCGTTGGTGCGAATGGCTATGAGAGTAATATTTATAACTCCCTTTTTGTAGGCTACGCCCCTGCCAGTGATCCCCGTGTTGTAGTGGTAATCATCATGAATGAACCGGGTGGTACCGAACACTATGGCAGCCAAGTAGCGGCGCCTTTGTTCTCGCGCATAGTCACTGGCGCTATGCGAATTCTGAACGTGACACCCGACCGACTTGACGATACGCAACTACTGAAACTGAGCGCGCGCTAATGGGTGCGATGCAATGAGACTAGCGGAAAATATTGTGTATACCACGACACTTGAACAGCTACTTAACGGTATTGCGGATTTGCCTAGCGATCTGCCTGAGCAGTTCAATGTGCGCATAAGTGGTGTGCAGTTGGATAGTCGCCAGGTAAAACCTGGAGATTTATTCTTCGCCTGTTTCGGAAAAAATCATGACGCACGTGACTATATAGACGCGGCTATAGAGCGCGGGGCGATAGCAGTACTCGCGCATGCGGGTGGCAATTGGCAAGGCGTAACCGTTCAAAAGGGCGTGATCGTTCTGGCCATTGACGATCTAGCCGCAAGGGCAGGCGAGATCGCCAGCCGTTTCTTCGATGAGCCTAGCGCGGCGATGTCGATGATCGGTGTCACAGGCACTAATGGTAAGACGAGTTGCACTCAATTCATCGCCCAAGCACTGAACTCAATGCAGCGCTGCTGCGGCGTGATCGGGACTTTAGGAATCGGCGTGCCGCCAGAGCTGAAGGATTCTTCTTTCACCACTCCTGATCCCGTGCAAGTACAAGCTGCCTTAGCGGAATTGCGTGACAAAGGTGCAGATACGGTCGCAATGGAAGTGTCCTCGCAGGGCCTACATCAGTATCGCGTCAATGGGGTGCGTTTCGACGTGGCCGTGTTCACGAACCTCACGCGCGATCACCTGGACTATCACGGCAGCATGGATGACTACGCAGAGACTAAGCGCAAGCTCTTCATGTTTGCGAGCTTGAGTAGTGCAGTGGTCAATATGGACGACTCATTCGCAACGAGAATCTTGAACAGCTTAGCGCCAAGTGTGCGCAGCTATACCTACAGTGTAAGTAATACCAATGCAGATGTGCATGCAATTAAGCTCGAGCGTAGTCGTGATGGTTTCAAGGCGTTTATCCATACCCCTTGCGGCGACGGGGAACTAAGTGGCGTGTTGCTTGGTACTTTTAATTTCAGCAACTTGATGGCGGTGCTCACAACGCTGATTGCGACAGAGAGTGCTCGCACCGACTTTAAGTTAGAACTTTTATTGGAGCGTTTGTCTCATTTAGAGCCAGTGTCCGGCCGAATGGAAATCGTAGGCGACAGTGGTGATATCACCGCAGTCGTAGATTACGCCCACACACCCGACGCGTTGCGCGTTGCACTGCTTGCGCTGCGCGAACATTTCACCGGGCGCATCTGGTGTGTCTTCGGTTGTGGTGGCAATCGAGACCAAGGTAAGCGCCCCTTGATGGCGGAGATGGCGGAACAGTATGCAGACATGCTGATCGTCACCGATGACAATCCACGCACCGAAAATGCGGACGAGATAGTTCGGCAAATTTTGCTGGGAATAGTAGATAACTCACGCTTGATCGTAGAGCGTGACCGCGCCAAAGCCATCGAGAGCGCAATTGTCGGCGCGAGTGCGGGTGACGTTGTCCTGATAGCGGGTAAAGGTCACGAAAATTATCAAGACGTGAACGGCCAGAGAATGGCGTTTAGCGATGTAAAGCAGGCGCGAATAGCGCTTGGCAAGCGTCAAGCAAACCCACACAAAGGGAGCGAGTAATCCTGTGATTGGCAATATGACTCTTTCGCAAATTAGCACTGTAGTGGCCGGGCAACAGCTCGGCCCTGACGTGCGTTTTGCGGGAGTCTCAACCGATACGCGCACATTGCAGGCCAATGATCTCTATGTTGCTCTCGTCGGCGCGAATTTCGACGGAAATGATTACGTGGCTCAGGCTTTCGAAAAAGGGGCGTGCGGCGCTGTTGTTTCCCGAGATACAGGAATAGATCGACCTCAGTTACGGGTTAAGGACACGACAATGGCGTTGGGCGAGATCGCAAGGCTCAATCGTCTAGCCTCGTCTGCACGAGTGGTCGCGATCACTGGTAGTCAAGGTAAAACCACTGTGAAGGAGATGATCGCCGCGATCCT
>CAXBOY010000068.1:0-16949 GCA_963977405.1 uncultured Gammaproteobacteria bacterium | reverse complement strand
CAACAACGGACTCTAGTAAAGTCATTAAACCATTGGGGTATACACCGAACGCTATTAGGGCGCTAAGCAGCACAAACAATACACAGTGGGACAGTAACTCTTTGAGCCCCGCCTCACGCATCGGCTCGAAGTGCTCCAGCGGTGTCAGCATTCGATAGATAATGCGCAAATAATAGAACAACCCAATACCGCTGCCTACGATCATGGCGAATAGTAGTCCCCACTTCGCCCCTTCCACACCCGCCGCAACAATATAGAACTTCGCGATAAAACCAACCGTTAGAGGTATGCCCGCTAGGGATAGAAGCATCGCGGTGAACACCAGTGCAAGCCAAGGATTGCGCCAGAATAGGCCCTGATAGTGACCGATGTGATCGCGCTCTTGCGCGCTATCGGATACCACCATCATCACGCCAAAAGCCCCTAGGGACATGAGGACATAGGCCACTAGATAGAAGCTCACCGCCTCGGCACCTAGGCTGTCCTGGAGTGTGTCGAGGGTGAGTAGTGCAATCAACAGATAGCCCATGTGGGCTATCGAGGAATAGGAAAGAAGCCGCTTGAGGTTGCTCTGCAGCAAGGCCAGCAAGTTGCCTGCAATTATCGAGAATGCCGCCATCATGCTCAGGACGAAGACAATTGACTCGCTGCCCAACAGGCCACTAACGCTCAAATAGCGCATCAGCAACGCCGCCATCGCCAGTTTACCGACGGTGGCTAGGAAGGCAGTTGCAGGCAATGGCGCCCCCTCGTAGACATCGGGAGTCCACAGATGGAATGGCACGAGAGACAACTTGAAGGCGAAGCCGATGACGATGAGCAGCGTTGCCACGACAAAGTAGGCCGGAGCCACAGTGCCTTCCAATCCGCTCAATGACGCGGCGATGGAGCTGAAGTGCAGCGTACCCGTCTGCGCATAGAGCAAGGCCACCCCAAACAAGAAAAAGCCAGAGGAAACCGCTGAGAGAACGAGATACTTGATGCTCGCCTCCATCGGATATTGCGCTGTCTCGCGTCGATGCAATGGATAGGCGATCATGCCGTAGAGACACACGCTCAGTGTCTCCATGCCTAGAAAGGCGGTAATGAAATGGGTACTACTCACCATCACTAGCGCACCCAGTACCGCAATCACTAACAGCAAATAGAATTCGTCTTGATGGTCTTCAAGATTCGATAGATAGGGGTAGCTAAACAACGTGATAGCAAGCCCTGACAATAGGATAAGCGCCGTGAAGAATAGGGAGAAAGCATCTACCCTCAACAGTGGTGTCACCTCCGCAGGGGCCAGTGGGACCACTAACACTAGGCTAAGTAGAGCCAGAGTTAAGCCTGCGGCGCTAATCAAACAGCTCACAGCATGACTGCGTTTTACAGCAACCATGAGCATCGTCATTACCGCGGTAGCGGTAACTAGTATGATGGGTAAAAGGAGGAGCAATTCTTCGCCGGTCATTACAACGCACCTCCGTTGACAGTGGCCGAGCCAAGTTCGCCGCTAAACGCACCGATCGCTTGCAACAAACTCTCTAGCCCTGGTCCAGAGAGCTCCAAGAAACTCTGGGGATACATGCCCATCCAGATCAGCCCCAATGCCATCAATACATAGCAAACCAGCTCCACAGTCGAGAGATCCTCGGGGATAGCGCTGCGCCCCACCCCTTCTGGAATCTTATAGGGACCATGAAACACTTTTTGGATAACCCACAGCGAATATACGGCAGCAAAAATCAGGCCGAGTGCAGAGATAGCCGTAATCGTGCGGCTCGCTTGGAAGGCACCCAAAAGTGAAAGGAATTCGCCGATAAAGTTGCCGAGCCCAGGCATTCCGACAGCGGCGATGGAGAAGAAAAGCGCCATCGCTGAGAGCATCGGCAATTGCGACCAAAGCCCATTCATCTTATCCATGTCACGGGTATGGAGGCGATGTTGCAGTCCACCTGCCAACATGAACAAGGCTGCCGAACTCAGGCCGTGGGCCAACATCGTCATGACGGCGCCCTGCAACCCATATAGGTTCCAGGCGTAGATCCCGAGGAGAACGAAGCCCATATGGCTGACGCTGGTATAGGCGATCAGGCGCTTGATGTCGTTCTGCGCGAAGGCAAGTTTAGCGCAGTAAAGGATGCCGATGGCGGCGATGCTCATCGCCACAGGAGCGAAGCTAGCGGAGGCCTCCGGAAAAAGCGGGATAGTGAAACGAATCAGACCATAGGCGCCGGTCTTGAGTAGCACGCCCGCTAGTAAAACGCTACCGGCGGTGGGCGCCTGACTATGGGCATCCGGCAACCAAGAATGCAGTGGAAAGGCCGGCAACTTAGTAGCGAATCCGATAAAGAAACCGAGCATTACCCACATCTGGAAGCGCTCTTCTAGAACTACGTTCTGCAGATCGAAGTAGTCGAAACTAAAGGCCCCAAATTGCGCGTAGTGGAAATAGGCTAGGCACAGGATTGCGAGTAACAATAGCAGGCCCGAGACTTGGGTGAACAGGAAGAATTTCATCGCGGCATAAGCGCGGTTCTCATGCCCCCAGATCGCAATGATGAGATACATCGGTATCAACATCACTTCCCAGAAGAAGAAGAACAGGAATAAGTCTAAGGCTGTGAAGACCCCTACGACACCCGCGAGCGTCCACAGCAGGTTGAAATAGAAGAAGCCGGTGCGCTGGCTAATCTCGTTCCATGCCGCACCGAGCGCCATAAGCCCAAGAAAAACTGTTAGGACGAGCATTAGGAGGCCAAGACCGTCCACGCCTACTTTAAGCGCAATTCCGAAACGGGGAATCCAAGCCCAGCTGTCGAGCACCCACCAAATGCCGTCTGGTGTGCGCACATCGGCTCCGCCAGAGCTCCAGAGCCAGAGCACAAGCCCAAAGCTTGCGAGAAGACTAAACAATGCCACTACGCGGGGCAGCCTAGCGTCGAGCGCCTCACTCACCCACGCCAACGCGCCGCCTAGAAACAAGATGACAATCAGCCACAGGAGAATCATCGCCATACCCCCAGACCGATCACGAGTACCAAGCCACCAACCAGACTGATAGCATACCAACGCAGATTACCAGTCTGCGCCATTACCACTGCACTATTGCCAACCCGCGCCGCGAGCGCTATCCAGCTATAGAGCAGGTCGATCACATCCTTACGATTGACTTGCGCCAGCGCCACAAACGGGCGCACAAAGACGAACTGGTACAGTGTGTCCATGCCCCAACCACTGAACCAGAAACGGCTTAGGAAGCCTCCGAAGGAGGACTCGAGTAGTCGTTGCCGAGTGTGTTGCCCAGCTTTCTCATAGGGCTTGCTCCCGTAGAGGAACCAACTGATGATCACGCCGATCACCGGCACCATTATCATCACCGCGTGAATCAACTGGCTAGCATGTGCCTCCTCATGCCCGGCGCCATGGGCAAACACAGCGTCGACCGGTACTTGAATTAAGCCCCCCAGAAGAGAGAGCACCCCCAGAATTAGCAGAGGGAAGAACATCGTGGGACTAGTGTTTTCAACGACGGCATCATGAACATGATCACCCTCGTGGGTGCTATTGGCGTGGTGATCTCTGCCGAAGAACACCACAAAGACCAAGCGGAAACTATAGAGCGCCGTGAGGAAGGCGCCCAGTACACCACCAACCCACAGCAACATGCCGTACTGAGGATGGGCCAAGGCAGCCAGAAGTATCTCGTCCTTGCTGTAGAAACCGGAGGTAAAGGGCAAAGCGGTCAGCGCAGCGCTACCCACTAAGAATGATAAGAATGCCACCGGCAAGCGACGGCGCATTGCGCCCATACGGAAAATGTCATGCTCATGATGCAGGCTGAGTATGACTGTGCCAGCGGCAAGGAAGAGTAGTGCCTTGAAGAAGGCATGTGTCATCAAATGAAAGACCGCGGCAGACCATGCCCCTACCCCGAGCGCTAGGAACATATAACCAATCTGACTGATGGTAGAGTAGGCCAGAATACGTTTAATATCGCGCTGCATTAGCGCAGTAAAGCCTGCCATCAGTAGAGTCGCGAGGCCGATGAAGGCCACCAGTATTTGCACACTAGGGGCCAGCTCGAACAATACATGGGTCCGCGCGATGAGATAGACACCTGCTGTGACCATAGTGGCGGCATGTATCAGTGCGCTGATCGGTGTGGGGCCTGCCATGGCATCGGGCAGCCACGTCTGCAAAGGCAGCTGGGCAGACTTGCCGACAGCGCCACCAAGCAATAAAGCTGCAGCCGCTATGGCGATGCCCGAACCGCTACTCCACTGTTGCGGCGCCAGTGTCAAAATCTCTTGAATGTTCAGGGTGCCAAGTTGCGAGAAGAGTAGGAACAGGCCAATGGCCATAGAGGTATCCCCTACTCGCGTCACTACGAAGGCCTTGCGCGCCGCATAGCCATTGGACGGTTTGTCGTACCAGAAGCCAATCAACAGATAACTGCACAGGCCTACACCCTCCCAACCCAGATACAGAAGGACGAGATTATCCGCAAGCACCAACACCAGCATCGAGGCTACGAAAAGATTCATATAGGAGAAAAAGCGTGCGAAGCCTGGGTCGTCCGCCATGAAACCCGTTGAGTACAAATGAATCAGGAAGCCCACTCCACTGATGATCAAAATCATCACGACACTTAGGCCATCCAGATAGAAAGAGAACCCTGGCTCTAGGCTACCCACTTGCATCCATACCCAAAGCGTCTTCTGGAACGACTCACCGTCACCGCCTAGAAACTCGATGCAGATAGCCGCCGCAAGAAGGAAGGACAGCCCAACGCTGCCTGCCCCGATGAGGCTCGCGATGTTGCGGGGCATGCGACCACGGCTGAGCACCAACAACAGAAAGCCGGTAAGAGGAAAAGCGGGTAAGAGTCCAATCCAGTCTTGCATCAGGTCAGCCCTTCATCTCATTGAGCACACTGATGTCCACCGTATGAAAACGCCGGTACATCTGAATGATCAGCCCAAGACCCACCGCCACCTCGGCGGCGGCTAGCGTTAAAATCATAAGAAACATTATCTGGCCATCGGCGTGGCCCCAGCGTGCCGAGGCCACTACGAAGGCTAAGCCACAGGCGTTGAGCATGATCTCAAGCGACATTAAGACGAACACGATGTTGCGCCGTGTTAACACGCCGAATAGCCCACACACGAATAAGATCGCCGCTAGAATCAAACCGTGTTCGTAAGGTATCGTCTCCATCACCTCACCTCTTCGCCAAGTGATAGGCGGCGATCAAACCTGCCAGAAGCAGCATAGAGGCCAGCTCCACCGCGAGCAGCCATGGCCCAAATAACAATAGGCTGATATCCAGCACACCGACCTCGACTGGCGCCAGCGCTACCCCCTGCGTCAACAACACACTGGCGAGTTGAACGAAGAGCACAGCGGTTAAAAGGCCGGGACCAATCCAGAGCTTGGGCGTCATCCAAGCCTTCTCTTCGTCCTCCGTTGCCTGCCCCAGGTTCAACATCATCATCACGAACAAGAATAGGACCATGATGGCACCGGCATAGACGATAGCCTCGAGCATCGCCGCAAACGGCGCGCCCAGTACGAAGAAGATCACCGCCACGGAGAGCAGCGAGATGATGAGATATACCAACGCGTGCACGACGTTCGAGCTACTAATCACTGCGAGAGTTGCGATCACGGCAATGGCCGCAGCACTGTAAAAGAGCATCATCATGGCAATAGGCTCCTTACGTTGACTGGAGGCGCTTCGTTGATCGCCTCACCTTTATCTTTACCGCCTATCTTCTTACCCGCGACGCGGTAAAAGTTGTAGTCATGATATTTACCAGTGCCGTTAATCAGCAGATCTTCCTTCTCCCAGACCATGTCTTGCCGAACATATTCGGCCATCTCAAAATCAGGGGTCAGTTGAATTGCATTGGTAGGACAGGCTTCTTCGCAGAAGCCACACATGATGCAGCGCGAGAAGTTGATGCGGAAGAACTCGGGATACCAACGCCCCTCTTCGTCCTCGGTCTTCTGCAAGGCAATACAGTCCACTGGGCAAGCCACAGCGCAGAGATTACACGCCACACAGCGCTCCTCACCGTCGGGATCGCGAGATAGAATAATGCGCCCCCGCCAACGCGCCGCCATTTGAGGCTGCACATCGGGGTACTCCACCGTGTCAGTCTTGGCGAAGGCATGCACGAAGACTCGCCATAGTGTGACGACTTGAGTAGTGAGCGTGTCTTTTATTAAACGTAACATCACATCCCGTCCTGCCACAGGATAAAGGCGCCTGTGAGCAATAGATTGAGTAATGAAAGCGGCAACAGGAACAACCAGCCGTAGTTCATTAGCTGGTCATAGCGTGGCCGCGGAATTGCTGCGCGCAGCAAGATGAAGAAGGCGATGAAGAAACCCGTTTTAAGGGCAAACCATACGATCGGTGGCAGGAAGGCAGGGCCAAGCCAGCCTCCACAGAACAGCACCACTAACAAGGACGAGATCAGCAACACACCTAAATACTCGCCCACGAAAAACATGCCAAATTTCATTCCGGAATACTCGGTGTGGTAACCCGCAACAATCTCCTGTTCGGCCTCTGGGATATCGAAGGGTAGTCGGTGACTCTCTGCCACTCCGGCAATCAAGAAGATCACGAAGCCAACGAACTGCGGCAACACATACCAGCCATCGCTCTGTGAAAGTACTATCTCGCGCAAATTGAATGAGCCTGCAAGGGCCACAACCCCCAACAGGGATATGCCCATGAACACTTCGTAGCTGACCATCTGCGCGGCGGCGCGAAGACTGCCGAGTAGCGCGTATTTGTTGTTTGAGGCCAAGCCCCCTAGCATCACGCTATAAGCACCCAGAGAGGCCATCGCTAACACGAAAAGCACGCCGATATCCGAGTCGATAATCCCAACCCCTGGCGCGAAGGGGATGACTGAGAAACTCATCAGAATGACGACCATGATGATGGGAGGGGCGAGAATGAAACTAAACTTATCGGCGAAGGGTGGCACCCAGTCTTCCTTCGTAAAGATCTTGATCATGTCCGCCACCACTTGCAGCAAGCCAAAGGGACCCACGCGATTAGGCCCTAGGCGCTCTTGCCACAAACCCAGCAGGCGCCGTTCCACCCAGATCAGCATCGCCGCCACAATGATGACGGTAAACAGAATTGCCCCTATGCTAAGGGGCGAGCCGACTTCGAAACGCATACTCAGCCCTCCCTCGGTAATGTGTCACTAATGACCAAGTTGCTGAACATCGCGCGACTACTGGCAAGCACATTACTATCTTGTGGGACCGCCTCGACGCTCAGCTTGCCGGCGAGATCTGCGCGGCTCACTTCACCACCGCAGTAAATCCCCACACACTGAGCAGCGATACGATCGCGAATCAGCACAGGCAGTTCCACACTATAGCGATTCGTGGAGAGCCTAAGCAGTCCATGCTGTTGCACGCCTATGGACTGCGCCAACTCATGAGATATGCAAACATAGGCCGGCACTGCTCGGGCTTGGATTGCGGGTGAAGCCGCACTTATCTCTTCACTGCCGAAAAGCTGGTCGATGAAATACTTGGCCATGCCCTCTTCAGGCACATATTCCACTTTTTTGTAGGGACGTTGCGCTCCATCGCGAGTGAGCAGATGCACACCTTTATTGCCCTGCTTTAGTTCGCCATTAATCTCTTCTTGGAACTTTGAGATCGCCTGATTTGAGTTCCACGCGGGCGCCCATGCGGCGGACAATAGGCTGGCATCTTTCTGCAGTAGCATACCTTCCATCGAGAAAGACAGCGGGGAATGTGGGTCCTGCGCCTGCTTAGTCTCGTGAACGTGTTCATTGGCGTGCATCGCAGTGCGGCCGCTATAACGATGGGATTGACGAGGACTCTTCATGAGAGCGGCGACGCCGGTGCGGGAACTCAATAACTCCAATAAGGGTGCGTAGCTTGCCGACTCACCAACGAGTTCCTGAAGCAAAGTGTCCCCATGAACAGTTGGCCCACTCACGGGATTGCTCGGCACCAGCCATTCATAAGAGGCACGAATCTTACTCTCCGGCTGAAAAACCTGATAACTATGTTGCGCACGGCCCTCATAATTAACCCACGTACCGCCCTGTTCCGCCATGCTGGTGGCAGGTAATAATAGATGTGCCTTGGCATTGAATGCATTGTGCAGTTGGTCTATAGCGATCAACGGAGTATTGCCCGCTAGTGCCGCGTCGATCGCATCGGTTGTAGCGCGACGGTATAGATCATTTTCTAAGACGATAGCGGCATCGGCCGTACCCTTAGCCAGAATACTCAGAGCACTCGAGAGAGACCCACCTCCTTCTCTCATCAATAGTGCAAGACCCATGGTGTTCGCCTCGGGCATGGCGAAACACAAGTCCACTAAAGGCTTCTCCTCACTCTGACGCTGGCGATGCTCGCGCAGCGCGCGAGCTAGGTTGCCGGTTGCCTTGATTAAATCAAGGCTCTCGGCACTGATTCCCGACACGATGCAGGGGCGCGCTGCTGCACACAGCTGCTTCGCGATACTCGCCGCCTGCGCATCGACACTGGAGCTAGAATTGGAAGCGGGGCTATCCGCATCGATGGCGTGGGCAATGCCCTCCACAAACGCAATCTGTTGTTCGACAGTTCCTAAGAAGGTGTCGCTTGCCACATCATCTAGGCGCGTGCCTTGAGGGCTTAGAATTATTAGCGGACTGCGCGAGTGCTGAGCCAGCTCGCGCACCGCTGCATCTTGCCAAAGGGGTATGCGCGCACTCTGTGCCATAGCCGCCGCTGCATTGCGAGTGGCCTGCCGAACAGCAAGCGCTATGCGGGCGGAGGTATTGGTAATGTCCTCACATACCACAAGCACGCAGTCAGATTGTTCGACGGAGCGAATGTCCGGGCAGTTCAAGCCAGGCTCCTGCAATAAAGCGATGACTTCGTTAGCACAGCTAAGCTGTGCATCGCTCATGCCTGAGAAGAAATTCTGCGGTCCCACGCGTTGGCGCAAGGCCAAATTGCTTTCAAGCGAGGCACGTGGTGAACCGATGCCTATGAGCTCACCACTCGACATCGCATCTAGCTGCCTCGCACCCTCGATTGGGGTCAGCGCCTTGCGAGACTCTCCGCCTTCGTCTTGGAGATGGCGAAACAAAGTCTCGACTACGCGCTGCGTACTATTGTTAGCGTCATAGCCGAAGCGCCCGCGATCGCATAAGAAATAGCCATTGAGATCATGGTGATAGCGATTGACGACGCGGCGCAGGGTGCCATAGCGCTCGCCCGGCGTAGTATTGCAGCCTGCGCCACAACCGGAACAGATTGAAGGGGCGGTCTGAAGATCCCATTTGCGGGTGTAATGCGCACTGAAGGTCTTATCAGTGAACACGCCCGTAGGACAGACCTCGACCAGATTGCCGCTGAACTCATTCTCTAGCGTGCCCTCTTCATGACGCCCGAAATAGACATGATGATGGGAGCCGAGTGCGGCGAGATCGGTACCGCCAGCGTAATCGTCGTAGAAGCGCACACAACGATAGCAGGCGATGCAGCGATTCATCTCGTGATTGATGAAAGGCCCGAGATCCTGATTGCGATGAGTGACTTTCTTAAAGTCATAGCGTCGATAATTGTGCCCCGACATCTGCGTCATGTCTTGAAGATGGCATTCGCCCCCTTCCTCGCACACAGGGCAATCGTGGGGGTGGCTGATCATCAAACTCTCGATCACATGGCTGCGGAAATCCGTAGCCTGCTTGTCATTTATGGAGATGATGCTGCCATCGCTCGCCGGCGTCATACAGGCCATGACCACCGTGCCTGTCTTGTCCTCCGCATTACGATACTGTTTTACGGCGCACTGCCGGCAAGCACCGACAGAACCCATACAGGGATGCCAGCAAAAATAGGGAAGGTCGAGTCCTTGCGAGAGACACTCCTGCAGCAAGTTATTCGCAGGGTTCACCTCATACTCGATGCCATCAACGCTTATTTTCGCCATGGACAACCTCCTGAGTGAATGTGAGCGTCGAAGTCATCGCGAAAATGACGCAGTGCGCTGCCAAGTGGAGCCATAGCCCCAGGTGCCAACGCACAGAATGTACGACCGGGGCCAAGGTACTCAAGATGGTCGGTCAGAACCTGCAAGTCGTCTGCGCGGCCGCCTCCATTTTCTAGTCGTTGGAAAATCTCGTCTATCCACGGCAAGCCATCTCGGCAAGGCGTACACCAACCACAAGATTCATGGCTGAAGAAACGCATCAGATTACCCACCATGCCAACTGGGCAAGTCTGATCGTCTAGTACGATCATCGTACCGGTGGCGAGGCGGCTGCCCGCTTTGCCGATGACGTCATAGTCCAGCGTGAGGTCTAAGTGTTCAGGTAGAAGGAAATCCGTGGAACCCCCACCAGGCAAGAAAGCTCTTAACTCGTAACCTGTGCACATGCCTCCTGCCTTATCTTCTAACAGCTCTCTTATGGGAGTGCCGAGAGCTAACTCCCAACAACCTGGGTTATTGACTCGACCACTCACGCCACAGAGTTTGGTACCTGCGTCGCCACCCTTGCCGAGAGCCTTATACCAGTCCACCCCATAACGTAGGATGCCAGGGAGATTGCACAGCGTTTCGACGTTGTTGACGATAGTGGGCTTGCCCCACAGGCCGCTGACTTGAGGAAAAGGCGGTTTGGCACGAGGATTTGCTCGCTTGCCCTCTAAGGCATTGAGCAGCGCAGTTTCCTCGCCGCAGATATAACGACCAGCGCTGGTATGTAAGATGATCTCGAGATCGAAACCGGAGCCTTGAATATTTTTGCCGAGCATGCCTTGCTCGTGCGCTTGCGCGATGGCCTCTCGCAATAACTTCTCCGCGCGCAGATACTCGCCGCGCAGGAAAATATAGGCAGTATTCGCCTGTATCGTATAGGCAGCAATCAACATACCTTCGAGCAATAGATGAGGATCGCCCTCAAGTAGCAATCGATCCTTGAAGGTGCCAGGCTCCATCTCGTCGGCATTGACTACCAAATATTTGGTCTTAGGCGCATCGTCTCCCGAGGGCACGAAACTCCACTTCAAGCCTGTTGGGAAGCCAGCCCCACCGCGGCCTTTAAGGCCTGAGTTTTTGACCATTTCTAAGACGTCGCTAGGCGCCAAATCCTTAAGCATCCGCAGCACGGCGTCATAGCCTTGCGCCTGACGATACTGTCCGATGTCGAAGGGAGCACGACTCATGTCGATGTTCTTGGTCAGTGGTAGGTCTGTCATATCAGACTTCTCGGTTATTATTTACTTATTCGTTTGTTCCTGTTGCACTCGCGTCAGTAGTTCGTCGATCTTCTCTTTCGTTAGGTTGCGATGCTGCTCACCCGCCATAAGCATAACCGGCGCGCGATCGCAGTCGCCTAGACAGGGCACTGGCAATAACGTGAACTCTCCATCCGTCGTAGTCTCTCCATAGTCAATTCCGAGCCGGGCGCTGATATGGTCTTTGATGCGCTCGCAGCCCATGATGTAACAACTGACGCTATCGCAGAACAGCATGACATTACGGCCAACCGGCTGTCTGAAGATCAGATTGAAGAAAGTCGCCACTCCATCTAGTTCGTGTGCTGACATACCAAGGTACTCCGCCACCGCCACTAGGCTCTCGTCAGAAACCCAGCCCTGATGTTTCTGCACGATCTTTAAGGCCTCAAGTCCAACAGCGCGGCGGTCCGGGTAGAGAGTGAGTTCGTGATCGATCTCATGGGTCTCCTCCGGGCTGAGCGTGCGCGCCTGTACCTTTGGCGCGGAGCTTGCGATGATGGCGCTTGTTGTCATAGTTTCAGATCCCTCATCAAATCTACCTGTCTACATCTGCCATTACGAAGTCGATACTCGCGATGATCGCGATAAGATCCGCCACCATAAAGCCTCGGCTAATCTCGGGGATCATCTGCAAGTGCGCGAAGGAAGGTGTGCGTATTCTTGTGCGATAGGAGCCAGTGTTGCCATCGCTCACCAGGTAGTAACTGTTCAGCCCTTTAGTTGCTTCAATGGTCATGGTGACCTCGTTCGGGGCGATGACCGGGCCCCAACTCACGCTTAAGAAATGATTGATAAGCGTTTCGATATCCTGCTTGCTCTTCTCCTTCAAGGGAGGCGTGGTAGAAGGATGCTTAGATTTATAGGGGCCTTCTGGCATGTTATCCACGCATTGACGGATGATACGCAGGCTCTGGCGTATCTCCTCGACACGCACCGCACAGCGATCATAGCTATCGCCGTTGACCGCTATTGGCACTTCGAAGTCAAAATTCTCATAGCCGCTATAGGGGCGCTTTTTGCGCAGATCGTACTCTAGACCTGTGGCCCGCAGTCCTGCCCCGGTAATGCCCCAGTCGAATGCATCTTTGGTGCTATAGGCTCCCACTCCTTGAGTACGGCGCTTAAGAATGCCGTTGTTCATCACCATGCTGTCGTAGTCTTTGAGACGAGGCGGCAAGAAGTCGAGCAATTCGCGAATCGCCTTATCCCAGCCAATAGGAAGATCCTGCGCTACACCTCCAATACGGAACCAACCCGGATGCATACGCGCCCCGCAGATGGACTCGATGATATTGAAGACGCGCTCACGGTCCACAAACATATAGAAAACGGGAGAGAGTTGTCCGACATCCTGCGCGAAAGTGCCATAGAACAACAGGTGGCTAGCAATACGAAACATCTCACAGAGCATGACGCGAATCACTTTGACTCGCTCTGGCACCACTATGCCCGCCATCTTCTCAACGGCCATCACATAGGGCAGATTATTCATCACCCCGCCTAGGTAATCGATGCGATCGGTATAAGGGATATAGGTATGCCAAGACTGGCGCTCGCCCATTTTCTCGGCGCCGCGATGGTGGTAACCAATGTCGGGTACGGCGTCGATCAGGATCTCGCCATCTAACTGCAGTGCTATGCGAAACACACCGTGCACGCTCGGATGATTGGGCCCGAGATTGAGAAACATGAATTCGGAATTCTTAGACTCCCGCGTCATCCCCCACTCTTCCGGATTGAAACGCAGCGCCTCCTGCTCGGCAACCTGGCGCTCTTCCGAGAGAGAATAGGGCTCCATCTCAGTGGCTCGCGCAGGATGATCTTTGCGAAGAGGATGACCGACCCACGTCGGCGGTAGCATTATGCGGGTGAGATTAGGATGACCTGTAAAACAGATCCCAAACATGTCCCAACACTCGCGCTCGTACCAATTCGCATTGGGCCATAAGTCGACGATGCTCGGGATGTTAAGATCACCCTCTTTCAGGGCTACTTTCAAGCGCACATCGCAGTGATTAGTAAAGGACATCAGATGATAAGTTACTGTGTAGTCGCTCTCCGGCTGACCCTGCCGATTTACCCGCGTGCGCTCGTCGATAGCGGTAATATCGAATAGCATTTGAAAGCGCAGCGACGCGCTAGTACGCAGATAGTGCAAGACCGTCTTTAGGCCTACGCGGCTTAGCCACAACACAGGAATGCCATCACAGTAACTCTGCACCGTGACGATCTCCTGTTCGAAACGCAAACACAACTCCTCCACTAAGGTGGCAGTCGCTGCTTCGGCTTCCAATGTCAGGTCTACAACATCCATTGCTTACTCACTATCCTGTGGGCTCGCCACTGTCGATCGGCTTCAGACCGATTTCATTATTCTTTCTGTGAAACGCTCGCTTAGAGCTCGTCGGGCGAGCGCAACTCTGTCGCGGCAATACGTTCTGCATGACGGCGTTCGCGCTGTACCGGATCCACTTCTTTGCGATAAACCTTCTGATCATTGATCACCCAGCTCAACGGACGTTGTTCACGGCCTATAGACTCCTGCAGAAGATTCAAACCCTGCAACAGAGCCTCTGGGCGCGGCGGACAGCCCGATACATAGACGTCCACCGGCAGAAATTTGTCGACACCTTGAACTACCGAATAGATGTCATACATGCCGCCGGAATTAGCGCACGACCCCATCGAGATTACCCACTTTGGTTCTAATAATTGTTCGTAGAGTAGTTCCACCACTGGTGCCATCTTACGAAACACCGTTCCGGCAATAACGATCAGATCCGCCTGCCGCGGCGTGCCGCGAATTACTTCTGAACCGAAACGTGCCAAGTCATGCCGACTTGTGAAGGCGGTAGCCATCTCGACATAGCAGCAGGACAGACCAAAATTGAATGGCCACAGCGAATTCTTACGCCCCCAGGACACCATGTCTTCTAGCCGCCCCATCATGACATTGCGGCGAATATATTCGTCGAAGGAACTCTCGCCCCGTCCGGGTGACTTAGCCTGATCTGCGCGCTCGAGTTCCCAGCTCATGTCTTCTCTCCTTGGCTTGCTTTGATATTGGTGACGCCGCCGGGTCCTTGCACAGCACGTTGCTGACGCCGCTGCGTGTGAGTGCGCCAGTCCAGCGCACCAACGCGCCATAAGTACACTAGTGCGACAGTAAGAATTGAAATGAAGACAGAGATCTCGATAAAGCCCGCCCAACCGTTCTCGCGCACGGCGACGGCCCAGGCAAATAGGAAGACTACTTCGAGATCGAAGATAATGAAGAGGATTGCGGTGATATAGAAATGTACGGAAATTCGGAAATGAGCGCTGCCGACGGAGACGATGCCGGACTCATAGGGATAGTCTTTTGCAGGGCTGGATTTTCTTTGCCCAAGTAGATAAGACAAGGAGAGCATGGTAATCACTACCAGCATTACCAAGGCAAAATAAATCAGAAATGGACGCAGAGCGTCCAACATTTGATTCGCGCTTTCCAAGCCTTTCGCTCCCATGTTCGTTCAGGGAGTGCTGGACTGACCGCCTTCGATTTTGGATCTGGAATAGCCTTACTCGAAGTCAAGCCATTCTAATACAAGTGTCTAGCGTTACTTCTCACCTACTGCAGAATTATTTAGCACTCCAATATTTTTCGTGTTTGACAATAGTTTCAGAAAAAACACCCTAATACGCACCGCGAGATAATTACAAAACGCGATACAAGAAAAAGTACTGCTTACTCAAACCAAAGGCATTCGACTACGAAAAAAATAGAACAGGGAGAGGCTGCTAGATAGAGGATAACGGCCTTTTCTTTCTTGTTCTTATTAAGACTGCCGGCCCAAAGAGTGCTTTTGAATCTACACGTATCGCAAATTGATGGCAAGTGCTTTCTGTCAAGTGCTCAAGCGCTGCACGCCTTAGCGCAGCGCCCCATCATGTTGAACTTTCCAGTTCTCGTAATACTCGAGACTGACCATCTCGTTGAGATCTTTATACTCTTCTGCGCGCTGCTGAAGATTCGCACGCATCACGTCGCCTACAGAGAGGATACCCACATACTCATCATGCTCTTTGATGAGCAAATGACGAATGCGTCGGCCAAGGAATTTGTCGTAGAGCTGAAATGCCTGATCGTCCATGTGTGCGGAGATCAAGTTAGTAGTCATGCTGGCGCTGATGAGTTCCGTCTTGGGGTCAAAGCCTTCGTTGAGCACACGGTACATTAAATCCCGTTCGGTCCATATTCCAACGATGCGACCTTCGTCGACGACGACGATCGCGCCTATGCGATTCTGGCTCATAATTTTGACAGCCTGATACACAGTGGCCTCGGTGCTGACAGTGACCATGTGGCCACTTTTCTCTTGCAGGATATCTCGAGCGGTTCTTATCATTATTAGGCTCCTCGCTTACAAAAAAGGTCAGGCTGTACGCTCAAATTACCGCGATTGCCTAGACTTGGCAAGCCCGCCGAATAGCGCTAAGAAGTGCTCCTTGAGTCTAAAGGCGAAATCTCTATTGCTCCATCTCTAAAGCGAATGCATTGATTAATGCAGCGCGGTCGCTCGCCTTGAGTATGACTAACGTAGAGAATATGAGTGCTAGTTGTAGCCGCGATGAGATCGGCCATCGCAAGAATAATCTCGCGATGAGCGTCGTCTAGACCTACACAGGGCTCGTCTAGTATCAGTATATTGGGACGCTTCACCATCGCTCTGGCGAGCAATACTAAGCGTTGTTGACCAAACGAGATGCTATCGTAGTACTCCTTTGCAAGCCCCTCGATATTCAACGCCTTTAACCAGTCCATCGCGCAGCTACGCTCGCTTGCGCTACTATCATCGTATAGCCCAACAGAGTCGAAGAATCCGGAGATTACCACCTCTAATACACGCCAACCTTTCACATAGCGATTGTGCATTTCGTTAGAGACCACGCCGAAGTGCGACTTCACGTCCCAGATAGTCTCACCGGTACCGCGCTTCTTACCAAACAGATAAACCTCTTGGCCATAGGCCATGTGGTTCTCACCATCGATAAGGCTCAATAGTGTCGACTTACCGCAGCCATTGGGCCCCTCTACCAGCGTGTGCTGCCCAAATTTCATAGACCACGATAAATTCTCTAGAACCCTCTCGCCGTGATAGGCCGCAAACACGTCCTGCAACTCGATAAGAGTTTGGCCAGCAACTAATGCGGGAGAGCTGCGCGCCAGTACTGGCAAGGGCAAGGTCTCTGGCAAGGTGATTGACCGCTGCGCAATCGCGCGGAAGCGGACATCTTCACGCATTGCATTGAGCTCACCGTGAGCCAGCAAACTCATATTGTCCATAAGGGCTAAGTGACTAATGCCGGGAAGAATATCGACTGCACGTCGGCACAATAGCAGTGTGCTGCTCTCTGGTGTCATCCACTGTTGTAATGCAGCACTTATCTGCTTCTGCGCGGCACGGTCTATGCTGCCTAGCGGGTCATCTAAGATAAGTAGTCGTGGGCGCTGGTACAATGCCTTAGCTAACATCGCTTTGCGGCACTGCCCGGAGGAGAGGTAACGCATGCCACGGCTCGCCAATTCCTCGAGCCCGAGACTCACGAGAACTGCTTCGTAGCGCGCATCGGCTTGCGCAGTACCTAGAATCCATGCCTGCACGGTAGTACCTTGG
>CAXBOY010000067.1:0-17129 GCA_963977405.1 uncultured Gammaproteobacteria bacterium | reverse complement strand
GTCTGATCCCTTTAGCCACTCGGGAACCCCTCCTACAAGAGCCCCAAAACCTCTTTAAGGAACCTGGGTGTCTTATTCAGAGGCGGCATTTTATGGGAATTGCGGATCATGTGCAATCGTTTCACAGAGTTTTTCTCCCGCGTCTATATATGAGCGGGTAAGACGCATCTGCGCCCAATGCTGAGCAAATTCAGCCTCAGTTTCAATATTCTCGGCAAGGACCCACGCCTCGCTCGCCTGTTTCTCCTCTGTTCTCACAACAACCTGATAGCCTAGGGCCAGCATTTGCTGCTGAACATTGAGAGCGTTGCGCTGCTCGCTGAACAAACCTAGGGCGATCGAGTTCTCCAGCTCTCCGCGCGGCACAAGATAAGTATCGATGGCCAAATTGTTGGCTGCGAATGCCGCTTGAAGGGTTTCCTGGGTGCTAGTCGCAAGCTCTCGCGACGCGAAAGGAGGGAGGAATACGCGATAGTCTGGAGCGGCGGGAACCTGCCGAATATCTACACTTAGGCTCATGCGCTGCGCATGAGTACTGGCAAAGTTGCGCGCATCCTCTTCATTACGAAACGGGCCTATCTGCGCACAATAGAGGCTTTGCCCGACAGTAGACGGCTCTATGGCCTCTGCCACTTCGGTCAACTCCAGCGCTTCCGACACATAGGCAGTCGCAGAAGTTTGCTGCACATCAGCATAGGGGCGCAGCTGATCTGCCGCGACTTCGCTTAGCAACTGCACTCTCTCCCCCGCATCTGCCACGAGCCCTGAAGTGCGAGGCTCTGTCGTGACCGGCACAAAAAGATTCCAAGCGAGAAACGCCAAATTCGAAAAAAGCAGACCAAAAACAACACCACGCATAGTAATTCCTGAACCAAAATCGTTTAAGGTAAAGCTGCCGAGAGCCCCTCTAGAACTAGATCCGGGGCTAGCTCATGAGGGACCGAGCGCAATTCAAGTTGTGCAGCGAAAAGCTGTGCATCACCCCCTGTCAAATACAGGGTACCCCCAGACTTCAGTACCGGCTCGCTTAGCGAGATCAACCATGCGACGGTCATGCTCAATATGCCATTATGAATGGCAGCTCCAGTTGACGAGCCAGGGGAAGTCTTTTCCCATACAGTAGGCTCAGGCAAACGTATCGCCGTACCTTTCAGCAAGCTCGAGCGCTGCATCGCGAGACCGGGAACAATATAACCCCCAAGATGCTGGCCGTCAGCTCGCAACAAATCTACCGTCAGCGCGCTACCCGCATCTACAATGCAGCACGCGCCCTTCCCACGGACCTTTGCGGCCAGCATTGTCAACCAGCGATCGACACCAAGATTTTCAGGTGTCGCATACGCCGTTATGACACCCGCCGCCTGTAAAGATGACACAGCGAACTCAGCCTCCAGCCCCCAACTAGCGCGAATTCGAGACTGCAACCGCTCTTTGAACACAGCATCTCGAACACACGCGACGCGTATGCGCCGCGGGGCGCCTAACTGCTCAACGATCGCATCGAAAGCATCGTCGCTCCCCTGCACTCCGCGCGCAAGCAATTCACCCTGCACATTCACACTGCGCCATTTTAGACGCGTATTCCCTACATCCAATTCAAGTATCAAAAGTTAGCGCCTCCATACAGAGGCCGCAGGCTAGGCGTTAACTCACCCCCAGCAATTTGGGTTACGCCCGACTCTGTTTCCAATAGTAATGCTCCCGTGTCGCTGACGCCCAAAGCCCGTCCGACGCGACGCGACGCACCACTTATGATTTCGACATCCCTTCCTTTATATACATCTATATCGTTCCAACGCGGCTGAAAGGCCTTGAAGCCATGTTTCGCGAAGACCGCCAGACCAGCGGTTAAACTCTTTACCAACTCTGCCACTATTCGGCTGCGATCGGGAGCCACTTCAAAATTCGACGCCAGATCGGTAAACGCCTGATCGATGGCCGCTCCACTAGAGTAGGGCATCTTCACGTTTATGCCGATTCCGATAACCACCTTGCAAGGACCTGCAGTGTCTCCGCTGAGCTCAAGAAGGATCCCTGCGAGTTTGCAGGAGTTGAGCAAGATATCGTTTGGCCACTTCACACCCAGCCCCTCGTAGCCACAAGCGCGCAAAGCATCGACCACCAGAATAGCCACTGCAAGGCTTAAACCTTCAAGAGCAGCCATACTAGTTTTGAAAGTCCACAGCATAGAAAACGAGATATTCGCTCCTAATGGGCTCACCCATGCCTTGCCTCGACGCCCCCGGCCATTCGCCTGATGCTCCGCCAATACAAGGTAGTGACTCTTGCCCTCCTGCCCTTTTCGCATCGCATCGACATTGGTGGAGTCAGTGGAGAATAATAAATCAATATGTCCCGACCATAAGCGCTTGTCTGCTCCCAATAGCTCTAAAATACGAGCTACAGACATCAACTCCAATGGTCCCGGCAAACGATAACCTTTGCCTGTCACTGAGTGAATCTCAATTCCCATGCCACGCAAAGCTTCTACTCGTCGCCCGATAACCGTGCGCGTAACCCCCAACTGCCGCCCCAGGCTAGCACCTGAGTGAAACGAACCATCGGCAAGGGTCTGAATTAGTGGACGCAGGTCCATACAAGATTTCCAAAAAAGGGACATCGAACACGCTAGCGAGTAAGACTCGGCGCAACCCATGCAAACTTCCACAGTCGAAGCAGTCTAGGGTGTGTTCGGATAATAGGGGGTAAATTCTACCGAGAATGCTGACAAGTTGAAAACTTGTATAACCTGACGTTCGCGGCGCTAGTTAAGCTCACTAACTCGCATCCAGGCGATGAACATCTCGTCCCAGACTTGATCACCCCAGCGAACTTCTTGAGAAGCATCTGGATTGAGAGCGTTATTTGCGGAGTTGTCGAACGCCCCTTCTGACACAATGACAGTACCCGCTGGAAGCAATTTGGGCTGCTTCAACCTGTAAATCATCTGCCAGTTGTGCTGGAAATTTGGAATCGACAAAATATCTTCCCGCGTGCCGTCTGGGTATTCTGCCCAATACTTCACTCGTTTGCCTCGGTAGTGCATGTGCGGTGCGATATTGTAAAGATAGGAGTCTTTAACAATAGTGGCACGCGCCATCACATCGAAGTCTGCGTCACCAGGCGGAATGACAAACTCACCATTCATTATGGCGGTGCGAGAAAGGGGAAACTCTGGCGCTTCGTCTTGAAAATACAAACCAATCCGCGTGACATCCGTTGCAGGACGACCAACCGTGGTGTAGTGGAATTGCACCATGAACCGCATGTCCTCTTCTAGCAAGACTCCGGTATTGTCGTCGAATTCTACATAGTCTCTACCGGGCGCGTAGCCGCCGAAATTTGTTCGACTACCACCCCCACTTGAATTTTGCTTTTGCTGCTTAGCGTCCTGAGTGTATGCCACCACGTGGTGCAACACGGATTTATCGCCTATATCAAACGCGTACGCACGCACCCAGCGATCGCGATCCAAACCGATCTCGACCGGAATGAACTTATAATCTAGCGTGCCTGTAGCAGGTATTTCTTGCGCGGGAAACTCTACGATTAAGTCAGGCTCGCCTAACGCCCAACCCGAGGCCTGCGCCTCTAGCCGCGTTAATGGGTCGTCCGATCCTTCTATCGCCGCGCCGCTATCGATCCAACTGACCAAGGTACGCTTCTCGCTATCGGAAATTGAGTGCACGTCGGTGAAGTTGTCTAAATAGGTATCGTCGATCTGCCCGGGCGGCATGCGCATAGTTAGCAAAGTTTCGCGCATCATCTCGGACCACCCACTCACCATCTGATGGCTGTCCATAGACCAAGGCGCCACACCACCATCGCGGTGGCAGGACACGCAGCGTTGCTCCAAGATTGGCACCACATCGTTCGCATAGGAAACCGAAAGCCCGGAAAGAAGCCCGTTGAAGGATATGCCATGCCCACCTAGCCAGGACACATCAGGCACCTCAGGACCATTTAGCGTTACCGCAGAAAGCACTTCGTCGAGATAATTACGCGAAATCGAATCGCTCGTATTATTAACGGCTGCTACAGCACGACTGTCGATAGCACCACGATACAAGAGTTGCATGCGGACAGGATCAATAACTAGCACCTCGCCCGTACGGTCGATCTTCAGTGAATAAGAAACGAGCTGAGCGGTATCCATCAGCACTGGGATGTCGTCGCGGTGACGGTCAAGGGACTCAGCGACCCGCGTTCGGGTTTCACCTAGAGTTGCATCGAGCATCAAGAAAGCGATATTTCGCCCCTCATACTTGTCTTGCAAAAAACTCAGCTTATCGACTGCCCCAGAGGATGCATCGACTTCACTGCTGTAGGAGTACAGCACCACCGCCTTATGATCTGAGTATTGGCTAAGCTGGTGAAACACACCTTGGTGATCTATAAGCGCAAAGTCGCCCACAGCACGGACCGGGGAGGCCTGAACTGGACAGACGAAAATAAGCAACGATATCAATAGATAAATAGACTTCATGACACCTTGAGTGTTTACAGCTGATGAACAATTATAGAACAGTAAGTTGACAAGGCTAGCTCAGCCTATTGAAAACAATGTAATTCTTTGTAACGCAACAGCTGCTGAGAGCTCTGCCCGCAGCAAGTACTAGTAAAACAAAAAAAGCGCCCCGAGGGGCGCCTTTTTGTTACTGAGGCTACTAACGGTATTACTTACCCGTTTCGTAGTAAGTCCAGTAACCGATAAACATCTCTTCCCAACTCTGCAGTCCAAAAGTGATGCGCTTATCTGGATCTGGGTTGGCAGTGTTGAGCTCGGAGTTATCGAAAGCTCCAGTTACATGCACCTTAGTACCAGCTGGTAGCGTCTTCGCTTCGCTCAACTGATATGTAGGCTGCCATGCATAGCTGTAGTTAGGAACGCTCAAAAGATCTTCCATCGTGCCATCTGGGTATTCCGCAGAGAACTTCATGTCTTTGCCACGGAAGTGCATGTGTGCACGCAGACCGTTCACAACCACTTCATTATTAAACACATAGCTTGCATGCACTTCATGATTCGTCGCGTGTGGAGGAATTACGAAGTTTGCAGAAACAGAGCGTGTGAAGTTTTCGTGCGCGGGCTTCTCGTCGTAGAAATACATGCCGAGAGTTGTCTCGTCAGAGGTAGCACGACCATTAGTGGTGAAGTGCAACTGCATAGACAATTTGTGGCCAGCGGGAATCAGGACACCGGTGTCTTGTGGGAAGACCATCGCCTCTACCTTACCAGGTGCATAACCTTCGAGGAAACGACGAGCAATTGAACTCTGGTCAGCCTCGCCACCGTTGAAATCTTCAGCCGGCGCGGTCACATAGGTTAGCAGGTGGTGAAGAACAGTCTCGTCACCTGGAATAAATTGAACCGCTTTTACCCACTTGTCTTCGCTAAAGGGCAGATCAACATCAACGTTGATATAGTCCATCACGCCAGTAGCTGGAATCTCTTGAACGGGGGTCTTAACGACGAAGTCTGGCTCGCCTAGCTGCCAAGATTTCACGTCTTGATACTCGAGGTTGCTCAATGGGTCAGCGGAGAACGCACCTTTTGGCGCACCTGCGTCTATCCAACGCACAAGAGTCTGAAGCTCTTCATTTGAGATGTAAGCGGCGTTATCGAAATGACCGATTGCAGGATCTACCTGCATAGGAGGCATACGCTTAGTCATCAAGACTTCACGAATCATTGGCGACCAACCTTGCAACATCAGGTGGCTATTCATCGCGAATGGTCCAATACCGCCTTCACGGTGACATTCAGCACAATTTTCTACGATGATCGGCGCAACTTCAGTTGCGTAATCAGGCGCAGCAGATGCCATAGTTGGCTTAGGCGCAATGTTGAGATCACACCCAGCAACCTCCATGTCCATAGTGTTCTGAACAGAGTCGCTCTGAGCACTAGTCAATGTTGCGGTCAAATGATCGCCAAACGGACCACGATAAAGAACTGACAAATTCTGAGGATCTAGAACCAGGACTTCGCCGGCTTGAGAAATGCTCAGTGTCTCAGCCACAAGTTGTGAGCTGTCTAAAAGTATGGGAAGTTCGATGCCTTGATCTTGAGCAGTCTTACGAATCGCAGCAAGGTCGTCCTGCGCGGAGTTGATCATCAAGAACGCGACATTCTTGGCTTCCCACTCGGCACGTAAATCTTGCAGCTTAGAGGCAGCCGATTGGCTTGCAGCACAGCTGTTAGATTGTGAAAGCACAACAAGGGCTTCCTTGTTGCGATATTTACTAAACTGGTGGAAATCGCCGTTTTGGTCCAGAAGCGCAAAGTCTCCTGCACGTTCTGGCGCTGCGATTGCGGAAACGCTGATGGCGCTTGCAATGGCAAAAGTGGAAAGAAAACTTAGGGACTTCATCATGGGCACTCCAGTATTTAATTTAACTTGCTCAGTCTAATCGAGCTATCGCTCGAAATCTTCAAAAAAACTGGCGGCTAGTGTAACGGTTTGAAACGAATTACAACAACGCTTCCGCCCTCATGGCGATAGAGTGGCCAATACTCTCGACGAAACGCATGAAACTAATCGCAAAATCACTGTATGGGGGCGATTCGTTGCCCAATTGACGACTTGAAACTCGGTTTTCGTGGGCTCAACACCTCTAAAAGACAAGTGCAGTGGATTCGGTTACATTGCGCCATTAAAGGCCTCGACGCAAAAATTAGAAGACAGGAGAATTTACTATGCTAAACATCAAACATCGCTGCTTATTGTTCGGCACTATTGCAGCACTTAGCCAACTCAGCAGCACGGCACTGGCGCAGCTAGATAACCCCAACGTTGTCCCAAACCCCTATCAAGCCGTAGAGAATGTCTGGGCACCACTGCCCGATGACCGCGAATGGGGCGCTACAAGCACTGTTTATTACGCGGGTGAAGGCAATGTATGGGCTGCAGAGCGCTGCGGCGGCAATAGCAATTGCCTCGATACACCAGAACTAGACCCAATCTTCCTGATCGCCCCTGACGGACGCGTAATTAAAAGCTTCGGCGCGGGACTTATCGTGTGGCCACATGGCATACATGTGGACTTCGAAGGAAATGTTTGGATCGCCGATGCGCGCGGCGACGCAGCCCGCATGAAAGGCCATCAAGTCCATAAATTCAGCTCTGAAGGCGAGCTGTTGATGAGCCTTGGCCTCCCCGGGGTCGCGGGCAAAGGCAATAACATCTTCGACCAACCCAACGACGTCTTGGTGGCTCCAAATGGGGACATCTTCGTGGCCGATGGCCACTCCTCAAACGGCAATAACCGAATCGTTAAATACAATAGCGAAGGCCAATACCTTATGGAATGGGGTGGTAAAGGCACTGGCCCTGGCCAGCTCGATGTACCTCACGCTCTTGCCATGGACTCGGCCGGACGCCTGTTCGTAGCAGACCGCGGCAATAGTCGACTACAGATTTTCGATCAAGAAGGTACTTGGATCGCAACATGGACGCAATTCGGACGGCCTAGCGGCTTGTATATTGATGCTAACGACACACTCTATTCTGCGGACTCGGAATCGAACACAGGGCCAGGGCGTAACCCCGGCTGGTATCGAGGAATCCGAATTGGAAGCGCAGAAACAGGTTTTGTTGAGGCGTTCATTCCCGATCCGAATACTGGAGAGGCGAACGGAACCAGCGTTGCAGAAGGCGTAACAGCAGATGAGGAAGGCAATGTCTACGGTGCAGAGGTTGCCCAAAGAGCCTTGCGTAAGTACATCCTGCAACCTTAAATAATGACGCTGATCTTGCCCAGGCGGGCAAGATCAGCTCAAGCTTAACCCTGCGTATTTTTAGTTGCGCTCGCCAACGGCGGAGCGAAGAAACGGCCAAATAGGTTTTGCATTACCCAAAGTACAGCGATGGCAATAATTAGCAGTATTCCCCACTGAGTCAACGAGACATAAAAAGCCCTGTTAATAACGGGAAAGCTGATGTCATAAGCCATTAGCGTGGTCCAACGCTCAGCCATCCAATGCCAAGCACTATGCGCCACCAAGGCCGAAAGGATGATAACCCCCATGCGCTCCGCGACGAAGTAGCGGAATATCAACACCAACAGAGGCACTACGATACAAAGCACCAGCATTTGTCCGAACTCAACCCCAATATTGAAGGAGAGTAAGGCCGTCAGTAGGTGACCGCCTGCGAACTGCATGCTCTCGGTCAACAGGAAAGAGAACCCGAATCCGTGGATAAGCCCGAACCCGAACGTGACTAACCAGCGATTCTCTTGCTTGAAACCAATAATGTTCTCGAATGCCATGTAGACAATGGAGACCGCAATCAACGTCTCGATCAGTGGCGGGAACCACAGCGCAGACGGAACTACCCCGAATAATGACGAAATCAAGGTGATAGAATGAGCAACGGTAAATGCCGTAATTACTGGAAATAATGCGCGAATATTCCGGAAAGGTATAACCAAACACAGCAGGAACAAGATGTGATCGGTACCGTCAAGTATATGCTCGAAGCCCATAACTATGAATCGCCATGATGCCTGAAACCAGCTAGGGTCCAGACTTACCAGGCCAGGATTGCCAACGAAGCTGAAAGGACGTTCGGCACCACTTGGCAGCACATAACGGATGACCGTATTGGTTTGAACCCCGAGTATGGCGAGGCGTGAGTCCACAGCAAAACGCGATTCGGCGGACTCAATCGGGAAAGTAATAAGGGCATCGAGCAGCCCTTGTCGCCAGTAAAGATTGACAGAATCATCCAGTTTCGGGCTCTGAATATTTGTCAAAGCCTCTTCGAAACTGCCAAACGAGCGGTCACCCGGCAAGGAGACACGCACATTGCGCACCTCATACTGCTCTAGCAAGCGGTCGCCCTCAAAAAAATGGATATTCCCTAAAATGTAAGTATCGACAGCAGTAAAGAGTGTAGGGTCAGCTTCTGAGAAGATGAGAGAGCCCGGCACTCCGCGCTTAGGAAAATCGATCTCGCCAAGCGCGTCCATCGGCACACGCAGTAACACCGATAGCTGGTTGCCCTCGGGTTTCACGAAGGTCTGCACCGATACTGATAATGGAACATCGTCCGCGAATGCGCTCTTACTTGACCAAAACACGGTCAGCAACAGCATCAATAAAAGGCACCACAAGACAGGACTCGAGCGGCGCAACTGCTCAATCGGCGCCGCAGCCGTTAATATCACCGGCTTATTTCTCTTATAATTCTCGTTTTCCAAGTCTCTACCCTCTTAGTTTTTTCATTATAACGACACGCCAATCACCAGCATTTATAGGCCCCGCGGACAATTGTAAGTATTTGTAATCGCATCCTTGAAATCGCGGAATCTGAGTATACTGTCTCGGTAGAAGTGAGTATACTGCCAGCCGGTCTAAAAAAAACGAAGCCTCAGAAGAGACTTACCCCGGAGGGAAATAAGAATGACAAGACAACTTAAATATGCGGCAGGAGCCACGTTTGCACTGGGTTTAGTAGCACTTGGTGTAAGTCAATCGCAACTGCAGGAACCTGCAGAAGCGGCCAGCAATATGGTTATGGCGCCTACGTTTTTGGTCGATCCATATTGGCCTAAGCCACTTCCAAATAACTGGATTCTAGGCCGCACAATCGGCGTTGACGTCGATGCCCGCGACCACGTATTCATCGTTCACCGCGACCAAGACTCTATGTTCGGTGGCGCAACTGAGATCGGCCTTAAGCTTGGCGTCAGCGGCTGCTGTACCCCAGCACCTCCCATCATTGAGTTCGACCCTGCTGGTAACGTCGTTAATGCTTGGGGCGGCCCAGGTGACGGTTTCACTTGGCCAGCGTCTAACCACGGTATCGACGTAGCGCCTAATGGCAACGTTTGGATCGGCGGCAACGGCGGCGGCGACTCTCACGTTCTAGTATTCACTGGCGACGGACAGTTCGTTGCAGAATACGGCGAGGCTGGTCAGGCAGCTGACAGCAACAGCACTACTCACTTCTCACAAGTTGCTGAGATCGAAGTTGATCCACAGACTAACGAAGTATATCTAGCTGACGGTTACGGCAATAAGCGTATTGCAGTGCTCGACGCAAACACTGGCGCATTCAAGCGCTACTGGGGTGCTTACGGCAATCGTCCTGAAGACGGTCGCGTTGGCTACACTCCAGGCGAGCCACTACCTACACAGTTCCGCGGCCCAGTTCACTGCGCCACACCATCTAACGATGGACTGCTGTATGTTTGTGACCGCGGTACTGACCGTATCCAAGTCTTCCGCAAAGACGGCACTTACGTAAAAGAAGTACAAGTTGCTCCTGAAACATTGAACCAAGGCTCTACTTGGGACATCGATTTCTCTAAAGATGCAGAGCAGAAGTACCTGTACCTCGCCGATGGACAAAACTTCCGAGTTTACATCCTCGACCGTGAGTCCTTAGAAGTTCTCACTAGCTTCGGTCACGGTGGTCGTGGTCCTGGTCAGTGGTATGCACCGCACAGCCTAGCGACTAACTCATCTGGTGACATTTTCACTACTGAGACATACGAAGGTAAGCGTGTACAGAAATTCGCCTACCAAGGCATCAAAGAAGTTCCACGCGTTCAAGGCGCGGCATGGCCTGCAGACAAACTGTAAGCTAGAGCACTTCTTTTCCCTTACATAGGGATATCTAAAAGCCACCACTTGAGACTCAAGCGGTGGCTTTTTTCATTGTCGGTTGAATGCATCGAATATTTAAATTAAGTTTGCATTCAGCTTACATGCCCCACAATAATCACAACGTCACAGATACCTTTTGGAGTCGCTATGTCTTTTCGCCGTTTTTTCGCCGCAATGCCAATGCTTTGCATTTTGTCCTTTTCAACTGTCAGCTTTGCTGAGGATATAGAGGTCAATTTCACCTACACCCAAGACCCGCAAGTTGATTTCAGCAAGGCGCCAAAAGGCTCACTGAAGATTGCTAGCTTTACAGATGTACGTGATGGCGATGCCACACTTATAGGTAGCTACAACGCCGAGAAGCCCGTAGCAGAGATAGTTCATGATGCATTGAGCCAAGCCTTTATAAAAGGTGGCGCGGGACTTGTTGAAGAAGGTCAGAGTCTGACACTCAATGGTGAAGTAACTGAGTTTTCCGTTGAGGACAAAGCGGGCGAATTCGATGTCACTGTGCGTGTTCATGCCACTCTGCACGCCGGCAGCCGCACCGCCTATGACACCATTATTTTCGGACGCGCCAGCGCCGTTGAGCTCGATGCCGCAATTCATGGGGCATTAGAGAAATTAATCACGTCTTTAATTTGGGACGATTACTTCTTAAATGAGGTCATCTAAGAACAAACCCTTAAAAACAATAAAAGGAAGGAAGCTCGCTATGACGCCAATCATTCGTAAGATCTTAGTTTGCACCGCATCTCTAGTCTTAACAATTGGCGTCTTGAGCGCGCCGAACGAAGCACAGGCACAAGGCGAGAAAATCTTTGAGTTGCGCACTTATACCGCAACCCCTGGCAATCTCGATAAGTTACTAGCTCGCTTCCGCAATCACACCATGCGCATTTTCGAAAAGCATGGCATGACAAATATTGGCTATTGGGTGCCTACGGACGAGGCGGAGTCATCTAATACATTGGTCTATATTCTAGCTCATGACAGCCAAGAGGCCGCAAATCGCTCTTGGCAAGCATTCTCGCAAGATCCCGAATGGCAGAAGGTCAACGAAGAGTCGAATGCGGATGGCCCTATCCTGCAGGGTGTTGTACGTAAATACATGACGACAACAGATTTCTCGCCATTAAAATAATCACAAACTGCGAGGCCTCCAAAGCCTCGCAGCATACTTAGCCGTACGCCATTTCCAGCATTTCCAACACACCGCTTACTTGGATTGCCCAATAAATAAGCGCGACTACTATCACTGTCGAGGAAGTGCCTAGCGCGACGAGCTCTAGCCGATCCATTCCTTCTTTCTTGCTTTCTGACGACTCTTGCATATTAGAACTCCGAGCCCTCGTCGGGGCAGAAAATCTTTGTTATGAGAAACCGATCCAGCGCCCTGTAGCTGCAACAGAAAACCAGATGATCAACGAAGCCACAGCAACAGACTTCAACACTATCGGATTAATACTCGCGTGTGGCCGCTTGAGCAGTGGGCGCTTGATAGCAAACACGAAAATGATACCCGCGAGCAATGCGGACATCTTTGCCCAATAGAACGGGTTGTAATACATCCTAGTAGCGACAGCCGCCGCCATGAAAATACCTGTCGAGATAATGACAATTAGCGCCACTCGAAACCACTTGTGCGCACTCTCTATCACGACCTCGGATGGAACATCTTTCAACATCACATTGAGCAAACGCAGATCCGTTACTAATACTGTGCCGCCCAAAAGTGCCAACGACATCAAGTGCAGCGACTGCCCCATGGCATAGACTCCACCATAGTTCTTACCTATAGACCCAAGCATAGAGGTCTCTGCCCATTCGAAAAAACTTAATAATTCCATGCCTCTCTCCCCCTATAGTCAATCTGGCTATTATTCAGCCATGCACCCTGCCGCCCATGCAATCAGGTCTGATTGCACTCGATAACAATCGTACCAATCATAGGCGATGAGTCGCCCAGTGGTTACGACGCCGGCCCACAAGCCCAGAGAGAAACCCGCTGCATAGCGTAATCGCCGCGGAGCTTTAGGTTCGTTGTCCCAAGTTGCGACAGATTCGTTCATCTTTTTGTGGAAAAGCCACGCGTTAACCGCGGCGGCAAATAGGAGTACAAATTTGATACGGAACCAGATGCTCTGTGTAGTGCGAACCGGAACCGCAAAGAATAGAAGTAAACCTGTGATTATCATGATCGTGAAGCCGATCATCATAGGGATATTCAGTCGCGCCGCGATTCGCGACGCAGGAACATTAGTTAGAGTAAGACCAAGCATGCGCAAATCGATAATGAATAACATGCCTAGAGAAATCATTAGTGCGACAACATGGGTAGACTCAACCCAATTGTACATATAGTAAGACTCATGCAGCCGTGTGCTCAATTCAAAGGCATCGAGCCACTGCGCGAAGTCGAATAAAAGTTGGTTTAGCACGTCGTCCCCCCCACAGGTACTTATTGTTATTTTGATCGTATGCGCGCCTAAAGCGACCGCTATAACATAACACAGAACCTTACGCGCATGACTAGTGCCAACTGTGACCTAACGCAATAAGCACTCAACTTGCAGTGCGAAAAAAAGTCCCGACTAGTCGCCTTGCTTAGATACAAACTGCAGCTGCAAAGGGTAGGTAGTCTTGAGGTAATCGAACAAACTTGCGAGGAATAAGATGACGCCGCCCATTTCCATGCCTTCCTCTACAGGCGTCCAAAGATTATATCCCAAAGTATCGAGAGCATCGTCGTATAGATAAGGCTCCGTCGCCAACTCTACGCCAATTGCACCGCCCACGAAAATAGCGCCAGACATCATAAAACGCACTGCTACTGGGGCTGGAAGAGAGGATAGAAACTTTAGATAGGCAACCCCAACTAATAGCGCCACTATCAAGCCCGGCACAGCCCACGAAGTTTCGGTAACCGAATTTAGAGTCTCATGAAAGCCTGCAATCTCATCTGCAGACATAAACGCAAAGCCAAGACCGAGACCAAACCAATAGATGGCGTAGCGGTCTTCGCGAAGTTTGCTTAGGTGAGCAACGAAGAACAAAACCACAGCTGTTAATAGCAGAAGGCTAGAGGAAAACCAGGTGGGCACGCTTTCCTCCTCATCCACGTCAAATAACTCACGCAATAGCCAAGGGAGTTCGACAAATCGATAATGCATCACGGTGAGGACAATATGGATAAGGAGTAGCGAAACACAGCTAATCGCGAGCCCTTTGATCAAACGATCCGTAGAGAAAGTAAGCTTTACTGTGTTGGGTTTTGCCATAAGTCGCAATCTTTGGGAAATAGAGTGGATTTGTTGCCTAACTAGCGGGTGATTATAGACTTAGCCATGCCATTTGACCAAACACGGCTCTATGCAACATTTTGTAACTGAAACTCTCTGCAAACGCCCGACTCGCCTAGTTTAGAGGACATTGGGAACCTATTAATTATTGTGTCTCACGGGCTGACCTTGGTATGATGCGTCCTCTTTTTTACAATAAGAAACCACTGGAGAGTGCCTTATGTCCTCGGTATTGATAGTCATTCTGGGTCTTGCCGGATTCACGTTTGGCTGGTTTGTTTATTCTCGTTTCATCGCAGAGAAGATTTACAAACTCGACCCAAATTTCGTTACTCCTGCACACCAAGTAAATGACGGTGTTGACTACGTACCAACTAATAAGTTTGTACTTTGGGGAGCGCATTTCACCTCAGTCGCAGGCGCCGCTCCTATAGTAGGCCCCGCAATTGCAGTGTATTGGGGCTGGGTACCTGCTGTGTTATGGGTGACCTTCGGCTCTGTATTCTTTGCTGGGGTACACGACATGGGCGCCCTATGGGCGAGCAGCCGCCATGGAGCCAAGTCAATTGGAGCCTTGTCTGAGTCAGTAATCGGCAAACGTACTCGCTCGCTGTTTATGATCGTCATCTTCCTGTTGCTACTAATGGTAAACGCTGTATTCGGCACCATTATCGCTGGCGAGATGGTCGACATTCCAACCTCAGTATTCCCAGCCTGGGCAGCAATACCTGTTGCCGTAGCCATTGGCTTCCTGATTCGTCGGAAAGCGAACCTGCTTCTTATCTCCGTAATTGGTGTGAGCATTCTTTACTTCACGATCTACGTGGGTAGCGAAATGCCTCTCGCATTACCAGAGGGTTTCCTTGGTCTATCTGCAAACGCTAGCTGGATTCTGATCCTGTTCGCATATGCTGCAGTCGCTTCGATGTTGCCGGTATGGGCATTGTTGCAGCCACGCGATTACATCAACGGCGCGCAATTGGTTGTTGGCCTGTTCCTGCTCTACGGTGCAGTTTTCCTAGCCCTGCCGGATATTACCGCACCAGCATTCAATACTCAGCTGGCTGAGAACACACCGAGTATATTCCCGCTGTTGTTCATCACCATTGCGTGCGGCGCACTTTCTGGCTTCCACGGCATCGTGGCCTCTGGTACTAGTTCCAAGCAACTCGACAAAGAGCCCGATGCTCGTTTCGTTGGTTATCTTGGCGCGCTTGGCGAAGGCTCACTAGCATTGATCACGATTGTTGCAGTGTGTGGTGCTTTGTATGCCTCATCTCCTGAAGTTTGGCACACACTTTACGGTGCATTCGGCAGCGGCGGCGCATCAGCATTCATCACTGGTGGCGGTAACTTGCTGACCGCCGGCTGGGGACTCCCGAACCTGTTTGCCACAACTCTACTAGCTACAATGGTAGTGCTGTTCGCGGGCACCACTATGGACGCTGGTGTTCGTCTACAGCGTTACATCATTCAAGAATGGGGCTCAATCTACAACATCGACTTCCTGAAGAGCAACGTGATTGCGACTTTCGTTGCTGTCGGTAGCTGCCTACTACTCGCCTTCGGCGCTGGTGGATCATCAGGCAACGGCGGCAACGTGATTTGGCCACTTTTCGGTGCCACTAATCAGATCCTCGCTAGCTTGACGCTATTAGTGATCTCTATCTTCTTGATGAAGCTAGGACGTCCAGCACGCTACACGCTGATGCCTATGATCTTTGTACTGCTAATGGCTGTCTGGGGAAGCTTGATCCAGATGGGCAGCTACTACCGCAATGACCAGTGGTTACTTGTAGTATTGAGCGTTGCCGTTATGATCGCGAGCATCTTGGTGATCCTCGAGGCAATCTCTGTAATCTCCAACCTAAAGAAAGAAGGGGTTACTGGAGAAGAAGCAGAAGACACTAAGTCTTAACAATCTGCTCTTAGCTACAAATCTAAAGCCCTCTGTCAGCAATGACAGGGGGCTTTTTATTTGCGTGAAGCTTTCATATCCCACGAGTACACGCATCCTCGACAATCCCAATAGAAATAGACAAGCAAGTCACCTCCTCTTATAGTCATAGGCAAACCAAGTTCATAATCCTTTTTAGGAGTGAGATATGCGCCAGAAAAATCACGCAAGAAACTTACTCAGATACGCCACTATCACAACCATTGCAGCCTGCTTCACAAGCACTAGCTTCGCGCAAACCGACTACAGCCAGGTGCAAATCATCCCGCATCAGGTACGCGGTAATGTGTACTACTTGGAAGGTGCTGGTGGCAATATCGGGCTATCAGTCGGGGAAGATGGCGTTGTCATGATCGACGATCAATTCGCCCCACTGACCAATAAGATCCTCGCGGCCATCAGTAGCATCAATGACGGCGACATTCGCTTCCTTATCAATACTCATGTCCATGGCGATCACACTGGTGGCAATGAGAATTTAGGTAAGCAAGGGATCGTTATTCTCGCCAGAGATACGGTAAGAGTACGAATGCTCCAGAACTCTCCTAAAGAAGCTCTTCCCGTACTCACTTTCGATGACGACATCTCGATACACCTCAACGGTGAAGAACTGATGATCATGCCAGTGCCATCGGCGCATACCGATGGAGACAGCTTTGTCTATTTCATGAACTCAGATGTACTGCATATGGGAGATGTGTTTCGGACCACGGGCTACCCCTACATCGATTTGGCGAATGGCGGCACACTACAAGGCACTCTAGAGGCTCTTGCGATCGCTATCGGCATGGCAGGCCCCGATACCATCATCGTACCTGGTCATGGCACACCATCGACACGTGCAGACGTTATGGAGTTTCGCGACATGATTCTAGATGTTGTAAATACAGTGCAGCCAATGATCGACGACGGGATGACATATGAGCAAGTAGAAGCGGCGAACCCTACGGCAAAATACGACGCCAAATGGGGCAACCCCGAGCGCTTCTTACCAGGCGTTTATATGGGGCTTGGCGGTCAATAAATTAAACGGATAACGATCGTAGTGCCCTATGTACTAATAGTTCAAGGGCACTGTTGATTAACCTACGCCGACGCACTGAGGTCATGGCGTGCGCAATGTTGTATAGACTTTATGAACGATTGATCATTATAGAAACTGTGAAGCATTGGTAGTTTGCAGGCAATTTTTCAGCAGATTTCTCCAGACATAAAAAAACCCCCAAGCAGATTACTGCTTGAGATCGGAAGA
>CAXBOY010000066.1:0-17322 GCA_963977405.1 uncultured Gammaproteobacteria bacterium | reverse complement strand
TTCAAGGTGACACCATGAAAATGGCCACTTTATGCCCCAAAAACAATAAGATGAGACTAGCAAGAAGTGGCGTAAAGGGGTCTAATAGCGCGCATTGGAGATTGCAAACTTGCGTGTAGAGGGGTCTTTTCGTGAATCGTGTTTTAAAATTGATGCTAGGCATTTTGGCTTCTGTTTTCGCATTTAACCACTTAGCTATAAATGCCCAATCGCTTCCAAACGTTAGCATCCCAGCCGCTCTTCAAGGTTATTACGAATTAGAGGTAACCCAGGTAACTCCTCAGTCGCCTTTCCCTGCCACGAAACTCGATGATACTAGCGACGATATTGGTTTCTACTTGAACCAGATCGGCGAAATTTGTTTTAAAAATAGGAATTCTGGTCAGATAGAAGTTTTGTCTAGCAACCCGCAATTAAAATATGGAATTTTCAGCACCGTAGTTTGGCAGGTAGATGCGCTTGATCTGGTTTTTGCGCTCGATATAAGCAAAAATTCTTTTGATGGAATCGATATCTCGTCAAAGTTAGGGACACATTATGCTCGATTAGAAGGTATCCGTCAGGGGTTTGATGATGGCTCATGTGGTTCACCGCGAGCGAATACAAGAGATGCTCTTTGGGTGATTGAACTGGCAGAAGAAACTTCACCTAAGTATTTCCCCGCTAGCCCATTGAGTTTCAATCAGTATGGTAATGGCTTTGATCTCTATCGATTCTATCCATCTACCGGAGTTTATCTCGGTGTCAAAGGTGATGCTGTCCTAGCGCGCGGTGGCGATTTTGGCGTTGACTATATCGTCTTAGGTTATGTTTCCAGCTTAATAAGCAATAACACTAGCAATTTGCAAGTACCCACCGATGCGATTGGGTCTTTCTTTCACGGGACTTATGCGCTCGAGTTGACCGAGGCCTTACCATTCTCTCCTATAGAGGAAAGCTCAGCGCTTACGCTTGTGTTAGGCCCTACTGGCCAGATGTGTGTTGGCGAAATAAATCTTGGGTTCCCCACCATTTCCTACAACAATGCGGTACCAACGCCGCGCGCAATTAGTGCCACTTGGACCAATGTCAATGGGAATCAACGGTATCTGCTTGACCTCACAAGAGTGGATGATTTTGATGCGAATAATGGGATTGGAGAGTTCACTTTTCAGTCCAGTTCTGGAGTGACATATGGGCTATTCACCGGGGACAAAACTTCAAACTCAACTGAGTGTGGCGATTCAGCTGTAAATGGTATTGATACGACGAAAATTGATGCATTCTTCACACTCATAGAGAGCGAGTACCCTCAGATATTCCCGAGTGGACCTCAAACCTATAATCAGAAGGTGGATGGCTTTATTTATCGGTATTATTTTAATTCACAATCTTTTGTTGGGATTAAGAACGATACCGTATACGTCAATGGCGGGCAGTTTGGTGTCAATGCCAATCCATTGCCTATAGGAACGTTGTCTGCCCTGACTTCACAAATAAACGATGCGCCAATCGGACATAATTTTCCGGCAACATCTGCCGGCACTTATTCCATGGTTTTCTCCGGCGCTACAGTCTATTCACCGTTCGCAAACGCTAAAAGCGCAACGGTCGTATTCGATGCCAACGGTACCTTGTGCCTGAACGGTAGTAGTCTTGGTAATGCTGTCTCGAAGAACAGTAGTCCCAATACCGCGATTTGGGAGAACTCAGATCTTGGCCTTAGATTCTCAGTCGATACATCGAGTATTTCGGGTAGCAGTGTCAGTATCAGTGTAGCGTCCACTGCAGGTCAGGCATACTCGACATTGAGTGGCAGTCGCACAAGCTTCGAAACGGCATGCGGCACGTCGACGACTGTGTTAAGTATCGCAAAGGCGAATCAGTTATTTGCCCTAGCAGAGCAATATTATCCTCAGTATTTTCCGAGTAATTTACTTTCGGTCAATCAGTTGTCCAGCAATACCGTGCATCGTTTCTACCAGACTACCGGGATGTTCCTTTCGATCACGGGGCAGGACGTGTCTGTGCGAGGAGGCCCTTTCGGTGGTAGTTATGTAAATGTAGGCAACATAGATGCCCTGAACAAGCAGATTGTTCTCGACAATACGCCTGCTGTCCCAACTACACCCACGCCTGCCGCACCTGTATACGATCTACGGATCACTGGTTCGGGCGTTGTTAGTGTCTTGAGTACCACGATTTATCCGAAAGTTGATATGAAGGACTACGCGGTCACACTGCCCAATAATAATGTTTATTCGGAGTTAACAAGCTTTGTGCGGAGTAGTTTCGCCAGCACTTTGCCTACGATAGACTCTGTTTTCGTCTACTCAGTTACGTCTACCAGTTCGCAATTGCGATTTAACGCGAGTGTGTCCGTCACGACTAATATTGGCAATACAGAGACCAATCGCTCTTATGATTTGGTCTACACCTTCACCAAACGTTAGGCTTTAGTTGATTCGTTAGGCACCATGTAGTGCCTCCCTTAACCGTCCTAGGTAACGCAGCTGGCGCTCACGCGCCTGCGCCGCCACGGCGTGGGTGACAGGTTGAAAATATACCGAAGTGAGTGGTGGTAAGTGTGCCAATTGCCATAGATCGGCTTGAATGACGCTGGCAATGCGTGGATATCCTCCGATAGTCTGGGCGTCGTTCGAAAGCACGATAGGTAGACCATTGGGTGGAACCTGAACATTCCCTGGCAATACCCCAGCTGAAAGCAGGCTAAGAGGTTTATTGAGGGTGAGTGCCTGCCCGTTTAGACGCAGGCCCATACGACTACTCTGGTGACTGATGCCCCAGGGTTGCATCCAGAAGCGCTGGTGAGCATCCGCTGTGAACGCGTCGTAGTCTGGCCCCGGTGTTGCCCGCAACACATGGGACGGTGCTAGTGGCCTAATTCCATAGGGAGCATTTCTTGGCGGGGTGAAGAAACGCCCGATTGGCAGTACATCGCCCGTTTGCAGCGCACGTCCGTGGAATCCCCCAAAACCGCTCGCTAAGTCCGTACTGCGAGAACCGAGCACGACTGGCACGTCGATGCCTCCGGAGACTGCTAGATAGGCTCTCGTACCTGGAATGGTGGGGCGTTGCAGGGTGATTTGCATGCCCGCTTTTAGTTCCATCGCCTGGCCCGGAATCACCGCCTGCTGCGCAGCCGCAGCCTTCCCCGTGGAAATGCTAGTACTGAAGTCGACACCTGTTAACACCACAGTACAGTCTTGATGAAAGGCGAGCTGCAAAGGGCCGACAGTAAGCTCCAACACTGCGGCATCGGCTTCATTGCCTAGAAGCAGATTGGCCTGTTGAGTGGCGATGGGGTCCAAGACGCCAGCTTGTCCGACACCTAAATGTCGCATACCGAAGCGACCGAGATCCTGCACACTTGTCATCGTTCCGCAGCGCAATACCTCGATCATATAGCCTCCTCGAGTATTACGAAGCGCACACTATCGCCCGGCCTGAGTAAAGACGGTTGTTCCGCTTGCGGATCGAAAAGACGGGTCTCGGTATGACCTATTATGTGCCAACCGCCGGGGGAGTCGGTGGGGTAGACCGCGGTCTGTGAGCCCGCTATGGCGACTGAGCCTGCAGGAACATATATACGTGGTGAGTCCAGCCGGGGCACCTCTAGCGCAGGATCTAGCCCACCAAGATAGGCGAAGCCGGGCTGAAAACCTAAGCAGTAGACTCTATAGATTGTAGCGCTATGAAGGGCGATAAATCGTTCTTTGCTGATGCCACAATGGGCCGCAGCGGCTTCCAGATCCGGTCCGTGCGCGCCGCCATAGGATACGGGAATCTCGAGTAGGCGCCCCTGGACATCATTTCCTGACAATGTTGGCCAATGCGTCAATACAAGGTCGCGAAGAGTGTTCAACAGGGTCTTTTGCGAGGCCCTTATCAGTAGATTGCCCATGCCAGGCACGATCTCGAGGAGGCCTAAGGAGTCACGTTGGGGCTCGAGCCAATAGCTCATTTGCCAGAGTTTTTGCTGGATTGGCAAGGCGACGCTCTGAGCGTCGGGTGGGGTGAACAGGAATAGAAGAGCATCCTCACCTAGTTGAGTGACGTGAATTTCGTGCGGCATGCTGTCGGCATCTGAGCTCATGGCAGTTAATCTATAGCAGCCTTGCTGAGATTGCCAATCTTGGTGAGCTTCGCAATACTCTTTCATTGATTCAGCCGCTGTTCATGCAAACTAAACACATAATGGCCACGACTAATCAACTATTCGATTGTGATATCAGGTCGCATTCGCAGAAACCAGAACACAGTATTTACAAGGAGTTTAGATATGAAGTTATTGACCACCCCCGTACTTGCACTTTGCGTAGCGATTTTCGCACTGCCCGTCAGTGCCCAAGATATCAATCTGCTTCCCGAGGGCCAAACCCTCATTACGCTATCGGTCACAGAGCGAGTCAGTGTGGAGCAAGATACTCTCATCGCGACACTGCGCATCGAGCGTCAGAATCGAAATGCACAAACTCTACAAAGAGAGATCAATGCCGCAATGGAGGAGGCGCTCGACGAGTCCGAGTCGGTGACTAGCGTGAAGGTTTCTACCGGCTACTACTCTGTTTATCAGACCAATACAGCTCCACAAGGCGGTCGTCCGGACCAAGTTTGGCAAGGCTCCCAGTCGATCACACTGGAGGGCAAGGATGCGCAGAGTCTACTGGAGCTAGCAGGTGAGATTCAGGGCATGGGCTTTGTGATGAATAATCTGAACTATACCCTGAGCACTGAGCGGGCTGACGAGGTTCGAGATGGCTTAATGGAGAGCGCAATCTCCCGTGCGCGCGCCAACGCAGAGCGTGCCGCTGCAGCAATGGGTAAGACCGAGGTGGATATCGCGACCTTGGACATCGACGCGGCGCTGGGCTATTCACAGCCAGTTATGATGGCGCGTGGTATGGCGATGGATTCGATGGAGAAGGCTAGCCCTGTTGCCGAGGCTGGTGAGTCCGAGGTGTCATTGACGGTGCGGATACAGGCTGTAGCGAAGTAGCAAATTTTCAAATGCCAAAAAAAACGGCCCAACAGGGTACTGCTCTGTTGGACCGTGACGAGGAGACTTTAAGCCCTAATTGCGGGGGTATTCTGTAAGTAGATCGCGGAAGGTCATAAGAAAAGCAGTGCTCGCCCCTTCCTCATGCATATATTCGCCCGGCTGCACGGTGTGAATGCGGCTGATGGTGCCCTCCCAAACAATTTTACCGCCTGCGCGCTCGCGCATACTGATATCGATATTGGCGATGTAGCGCAACTCCACAGTCATAGATTCCACGCGCATCAGTGGGTCTATGTCTTGTTGCTCGGAGTCAAGATTGACGTGTCGATAACTAAGGTTCACAACGATATCGCCGCTGCCATCATTACGCGTCATGCCGAGCTCTTGGAAGGCTGTATCGAACTCTGTAATGACGTAGTCGCGCATGAAAATGGGCACTCCCGCATCCTCGACGCCGTAGCTACGGTAATTTGCATAATTGCCAGGACAGCAGAGCGTGACGGTATTGCCGATACGCGGTTCAGTGCTGGAGCACGCCGTAAGAAACGTAAGGAAAAGTAGCGTAGCAATAGTTTTAACTAGGTGTAGCTTGAACATCGTGGATCTCCTTGGACAAGGCGACCGAAAGGGTTGCCTCTACCAAACGTGATACCCCTTGTGGGAGGTCGATCTACGCTCGGCACCACTATCATGCACGTCGAGGGAGGATTTGTTCTTGATCAAGGTCAAGGAAACGGCGCCTCGCTCAAACCGTGAGCGAGACGCCGCTTCACATCAATCGGTAAGCTGAATGCGCTCCATGGTGAGCATCTGCGAGTAGCTAGAAGTTATGACGCGGTCGCCTTGTTGCAGGCCGTCGACAATTTCAACGAAGCGATTGTTGCGACGTCCTACGCGTATATCGCGTCGCGTCGCATACTCGCCATCGCTGTCCACGACGAACACCCAGTTGCCACCAGTGTCCTGAATGAAGCTACCCAGAGGCAAAAGGAGCGATTCCACTGCGCTGCCAAGAGTCAGGTCGAGTTGTAGCGTCTGTCCTCGGCGTAGGTTCTCTGGGGGGCTGCCCTCGAAGACGAGATCCACGGTGAACGTGCCCTCGGTGACCTCTGGGTAGATCTTGATCACGCGGGCCTCATATTGCCTGCCAGCTAGGGTGAAGCGCGCGGACTGATCTAGGGCGACGCGGGTGACATAGTACTCGTCGACCTGTGCCACGATCTTGTATTGCTCTACTACGTCGATCTGACCTAAACGTTGACCGCGAATCTTATTCTCGCCTACCTCGACAGGTAAGGAGGTCAACTGGCCAGCAATAGGAGCCCTAACTAACAGGTTCTCGAAGCTGCTTTGTGACAGGGCTAGATTCTCCTCTAACTTGTTCACCTGCAGGGCAATCTGTTGCATGCGGTCCTTGCGGATGCGCTCCTCGAGGGTTTGGCGTGCCTGGGTGTTGACCAGTAGTTTGCGTTGATAGGCCAGTTCATCGACGATGGATTCGTACTGCTCTTGGGAGACAAGGCTATCGGTGGCCAGCTGCTTGAGACGCTGCTCCTGCCGCTCTAGTACTGCAATGCGATACTCGATCTCGATCAGCTGTCGCTCAGTGTTAAGCGTGGTGGTTTCCATACCGTTGGAGATATTGGAAAGATTATTCAGTTGCTCGGTGATAGACGTGTCATTGCGCGCAACGTTTAGGCGTAGATCGGTATTGCTCAGTTGCAACAAGGGTTGCCCGGCTTCGACAAAGCTGCCCTCTTCGACGAGAACTTCCTCTACTACACCACCATCCACCGCATCGAGAAACACGCTGTTGAAGGGTTGGATCGATCCGCGAATAGGCGTGACATCCTCGAAGGGCCCATATTGCACGCTGGCGATCGTGGTCTGTTGTTGGGGCAGACGGAAGGTACGTATCGACGCATCGCCAAGCATGCCCCATAGGAACCACAGTAGCGCGCCTAGGGCTATGGCGATAGCCGCCCATTGCCACAGCGGCCTCGCTTTTTTCTCGATTACTCGGTCCATCGTCATACTAGATTCCTCTATTCATGCCGTAGGGCTAGTATCGGATTAGCCTGTGCAGTCTTAAATGATTGCAATGCCATCGTCACGAAGGCCACGATTATGGCAAGTAATGCCGCAACAGCAAAGAGTAAGAGGTTAGGGCCGAGCAATTCGATGCGGTAGTAGAAGCTTTCCAACCACCTTCCTACGGCCCAGAAAGAGAGTACTGAAGCGATTGCCGCGGCGCAGGCAACTAGCCCGAGTATATTGCGGAACAAAAGCAGAATAATGCCGCTGCTAGATGCCCCTAGCACTTTGCGGATGCCGATCTCTTTCGTGCGCTGCGCCGTGTTAAAGGCAGACAGACCAAACAGCCCTAGACAGGAGATAAAGATACAGAGCCCCGCGAAAAGCGAAACCAGTTTCATCAGCCTTTGTTCAGAGCCGTAGAGTTCCTCCATCGTGGCACTCAGGAAAGTGAACTCGAGGGGGTGCGCAGGGTCGAACTGCGCCCAGCGCTGCTCCAATGTTGGGATAAAGGACTGTATGGCCCCTTGTTCGACATGGATAAGGAGCTGCTCGGAATAGGAGGAGCGTCGCACGCTATTCTCTTCATTCCACTCCGGTTCGTTATACATCATCGCTAGGGGCGTTATCGCGTGCTGCAGCCCGGCAACATGAAAGTCCTCGACTACTCCGATGACCTCCATCGGGGGCGATTCTTCCTCAGAGTCGAAACCCTGAAAACGTTTGCCAAGTGGGTTAGTCCAGCCCATGGCGGTCACCATGCTCTGATTGACCACGACAGTTCGGCGTTTATCGTTGATACGATTAACATCGAAGTCTCTGCCTTGCACAAAGTGCATCCCTAAAGCTGGGATGATGCCGGGGCGCATGTTCATGGTACTCACGCTGCGCTGTTGCATCTCTCCATTCTCACCTTCCACATTGAGAGCGTTCAAGCTAGTAGGGCGACCTGGTAGATTTCCTGATGCTGCAACTGCTTGGACTCCTGGCACTCGGCGCAACTCTTCCATAAACGCCGGCAAGCGCTCTACCTGATCGGCTCCGGCAACGCGGATGACTAGGCGATTCTCTGGGTCGAAACCGAGCGCTTTGTTCTGCACAAAGCTCATCTGGGTCAGCATCAACAAAGTACAGGCGATGACAGTGACGGAGATTACGAATTGCAGCAGTACGAGTGCCTGACGTACGCCACGCCCTCCACGACCAGTGCCCTGTACGCCGCGGAACGCCGCCACTGGCGGGATCGCGGAGAGATAGAAGGCCGGGTAGAGACCAGAGAGGATGCCTAGAGTCACTGCGGCAATGACTAACACTACTAGGGTGCTCGGTGCTAGCAATAGACTCATCGGGAGGGGTGAGTCAAGGAGCGAGGAGAGAGGCGTCAGGTTGATCACTAAGGCGCAGAGTAACAGTGCGAGCGCTAGCGAGGAGACGACATAGAATACAGATTCGCCTATGAATTGTGTTACGAGTTGGCCGCGAGAGGCGCCAAGTACCTTGCGCATGCCGACCTCTTTCGCGCGTCTTGTGGAGCGAGCAGTCGCGAGATTCATATAGTTGATACAGGCGACAAGTAGAACAAAGAGGGCGATCGCACCGAAGGCATAGACATAGAAGATATTGCCCCGCGGCAAGTCATAGATTGTCGTCGAGTACAGGTGCACGCGCGCTATAGGCTCCAGTTCGAAGCGCAGCGCGGCGTTGATGTTAAGTTCTTCCGCCATCTGCCGCATATTATTGTCGAAGAATGTGGTCGAGATTCGCTGAAAGTCATCGGGGTCATAGCCCTCTTGCATGAGCAAGTAGGTGTAGATGCCGATATTCCAGAGCGCTTCGCGACGCTGCACCCCTTCCAATTGCGGAAGCCTGTTGTAGGAGATCAAGGCATCGTACTGCAGGTGAGTGTTCTCTGGCTGGTCTGCGAAGACGAGATCGATGCGGAAAGTATTCGAATCATTCGAGATTGATTCGCCAATGGGATTGCGATCGCCGAAATAACGTCGGGCAAAACTCTCACTGACCGCCATGCTATTCGGATCGACGAGCGCCGTTGCCGGGTCGCCAGAAATAATATCGTGGCTGAACAGCGAGAAGATCGAGGCGTCTGCGTAATACAGTTTGTTCCAGAAGTAGGCCTGGTTGCTATTGTCGCGCAGCAGTGCCTGTGCGAAGGGGACCTCCATAACGCGGACGTAATTCTCTATTTCTGGGAATTGTTCAGCCATTATCGGGCCGAGCTGCGTCGAAGTAGCCGCAGCGAAATCCGTTTTGCCGTTCATGTTCAGCTCATTCACTATGCGATATACGCGCTCTTGCTTGTCGTGATAAGCGTCATAGTTAAGTGCGTTGTAGAGGTAGAGGCCAAGAACTAGGCAGCAGGCGATGCCGATTGTGAGGCCTGCGATATTGATAGCGCTATAGGCGCGATCTTTCACTAGGCTACGCGTACCTATTCGCACGTAGTTGGCGAACAAAGAATTGCCGAACATATTGAGTTCCTCGATTAAGCCGCGGTATGGGAGACGACTTGGCCGTCCAACATCCGGATGACCCGCGTACCATATTCAGCGTGTTCCGGCGAGTGCGTCACCATCACGATCGTGGTGCCTTCCGAGTTCAATTGCTGTAGTAGGCGCATTACCTCATCGCCGTGCTCGCTATCGAGATTACCGGTTGGTTCGTCTGCAAGAATGAGTTTGGGTTCGTTGACCAGGGCACGAGCCACCGCCACCCGTTGTTGTTGACCACCAGAGAGCTGTTGTGGAAAGTGACGAAGGCGATGGCCCATATTCATCTTCTCGATGACGGCCTCTACGCGACGTTTGCGCTCTGACGCGGGAACTTTGGTGTAGATTAAAGGCAGCTCTACGTTCTCATAGACGCTGAGTTCGTCGATGAGGTTGAAGCTCTGAAAGATGAAGCCGAGATTCTCTTTGCGCAGTATGGCGCGTTCGCGCTCGCCGACTCTGGAGATGTCCTCGTCGAGGAAATAGAACTTGCCGCCATCGGGATTGTCGATAAGACCAATGATGTTCAGTAAGGTGGATTTGCCACAACCAGAGGGACCCATAATGGAGACGAACTCCTTCTCCGCTACTTGCATATTCACGCCACCTAGTGCTGTTGTTTCAACTTCTTCAGTGCGGAAGAGTTTGCTCAGGTTTTCTGTTTTTATAATCACTATATAGCTCCTAAAGATTTCTCTGCGTTATGACTGCCTGCACGATGCTGACCATTTAGAACAGACGCAGCTTTTGGCTGTATCGTTTAGCAAGTCTTAATGCGCGGCGATTGTTATGCTGTTAGCAATCACCGTGCCAATGAACAATAGCTTATTAAAACAATGAGATATCTTGTGTTGACGCGAGGCGCACTGGGGAGATACACCATGTATTGGCGAAATTGCCTGCGTGTTCCTTGCACCATAAGTGTCACCTGTTTATGCTCATCACTTATTCGGAGAGGGGACTCATTTATGATGAACAAACACGTTTTATTCCATCTTGGCCTAATGCTCGCACTTGCGGCTTGCTCGCCAGAACCTAGCGGCGTTGCGCAGGACACGGACACTAGTCAGGCATCGATAGATCAAGCCCCTACCGATGAACTTATTCGTGCAGAAGATATCGCGAACGCGGCAAGCAACAACGCGGAGTGGCTCAGTTATGGCCGTACCTATGCTGAGGATCGCTTTAGCCCGTTAGAGCAGATCAACCGCGAGAGTGTGCAAGAGCTTGGGGTGGCATGGTCTTTCGAGTTGGACACTAACCGTGGACAAGAGGCGACGCCTTTAGTCATCGATGGCACCATTTATTTCACCTCAGCGTGGAGCAAGGCTTTCGCGGTGGATGCGCGCACTGGTGAAGAGAAGTGGCGCTATGATCCTCGTGTGCCAGGGCGTTACGGCGTGAATGCCTGTTGCGACGTCGTGAATCGGGGCATGGCGGCATGGGGCGATAAAGTCTATTTTGGCACCATCGACGGAAGGCTGATCGCGCTCGATCGCGAGACCGGGCAAGTAGCTTGGGATGTAGAGTCCGCCGATCCCGAGTTGCGCTATACCATTACTGGTGCTCCACGAGTGATCGATGGTCGCGTGATCATCGGCAATGGCGGCGCAGAACTCGGCGTGCGTGGCTATGTGTCTGCCTATGATGCCGAGACGGGTGAAATGCTGTGGCGTTTTTATACCGTGCCTGGCAATCCCGCGGATGGTTTCGAGAGTCCCGCGATGGAGATGGCGGCGGAGACTTGGGCCGGAGAGTGGTGGGAGCTAGGCGGTGGTGGTACAGCGTGGGACGCCATGGCCTATGATCCTGAGCTCAATCTTTTGTATATCGGCGTCGGCAACGGTAGTCCTTGGAATTATCAGATCCGCTCCAACGGCGAGGGCGATAATCTATTCCTCTCGTCCATTGTGGCACTGCGTCCCGACACCGGCGAGTATGTGTGGCATTTCCAGACGACTCCAGCCGAGGCATGGGACTACACGGCCACGCAGCACATCATGTTGGCTGACATCGAGATCGATGGTCGCATGCGCGAAGTCTTGATGCAGGCGCCGAAGAATGGTTTCTTCTACGTGATCGACCGCCGTACTGGCGAGTTTATCTCCGGCAATAATTATGTCGAGATCAACTGGGCCTCCGGTTTGGATTCAGTGACGGGCCGCCCTATCGAGATGGATGGGGTGCGCTATAAGGATCAACCTATGGTCATAATGCCAGGCCCTCTGGGCGGTCATAACTGGTACCCCATGTCGCGCGATCCAGTCACTGGCTACGTATTCTTGCCGACCCAGAACACCTCCTCTGTGTACTCGAACTCGGGGAGCATGGAGAAGAAGCAAGTGGGCTGGAATCTAGGTTTGGGTCCTTCTCAAGGCGAATTACTCAACCCGCAGGATCGCGCACGCTCTGCGGCACTGACCCCATCAAGCCTAATTGCTTGGAACCCTGTCACCCAATCTCCAGCCTGGCGCGTCGATTATCCTGTCTATGGCAATAGCGGCACTCTCGCAACCGGCGGTGGCCTCGTTTTCCAAGGCTCTGCAGACGGCACTTTCCATGCCTATGGCACAGACGATGGCACGGAGTATTGGAGCAAGGAAGTCGGCGACGCCATTTTGGGCGGTCCGGTGACCTATGAGCTAGATGGAGAGCAATATGTATTAGCACTGGCCGGGCAGGGGGGCGCTATTCCCTTGACCATGGGACTGCTCTCCGGCAATGGGCCACGCTATATGAACGGTCGACTCATAGCCTTTAAATTAGGCTCCGACGAGCCATTGCCAATAGCCGAACCTAATCCACCTGAGCCCCTACCGACCAGTACGACGGTATCGCGTGGGGATACAGTCGCAGGTGCCGCAGCATACGGCGGTAGTTGTGCGGTGTGTCACGGACCCGCTGCACTGAGTGTAGGTTCCATACCGGACCTACGTTACTCCGCCAGCATCCTCAATCAAGATACCTTTATGAGCATCGTGTTGGACGGCCTATTCGCATCACGCGGTATGGCGAGCTTCGCAGATGACCTAGATGCAATCGATGTTGAGAATATTCGTGCTTACCTTCTTCGGCAGGCAGAGGCAGTGCCGCAATAAATATGCAAATTCGGCAGCCTAGAGTGCAACGCTTTAGGCTGCTTATGCGTCCATACCTAAGCAAGGCATGGTGAGTTTCACAAACTCTTGGCGTGATTGAAAAAGACTCTCTCCGTGCTTTTTTCTAACTGTTTGAAAATAAAGTGTTTAATTAGTTGGCCTAAACTTTGCTGTACCAAGATTGGTTAGCGAAAGTTTAGAGCTGCCTTTTCTGGGGAGATGCGCCTCAGGATCGGCAGCCCTTTTTTTACCTTGCCAGCCTAGCGCTTTTTCACAACCAAAACTCCTATTGAAAAAAGAAGAGCAAGAAGATGCTGAAAAATTATCTGCTAGTCGCGTTGCGCAACCTCGCCGGTCACAAACTATTCTCTATAATCAACGTGCTTGGCCTCACTATAGGTTTAGCCTGTGTGATGCTGATCGCGCTGTTTGTGCGGAGCGAAGTGGGCTTTGATACGCAGTGGGAAAATGCTCAGCGTACTTATCGTGTAATGCGCAATTTCAACCCTCCCGGTGGCGGTGCGCCACTTTATCTCGCCACTAATGCACCGCCTGTCGGTCCCCTATTAAAGTTAGAGTTTCCACAGTTCGAACAAGTCGTGCGACTGATGGACAACACGGTTGTCTTGAATATGAACGATAGTAATGACTCTTACTACGAACCCGGATTGTATTTCGCTGACTCAGAAGTGTTCGATGTATTCGATATTCCTTTGTTACAGGGCAATCCCGAAGAGCTTTTTACTGGTCCCTTTCAAGTAGTCATCGATGAGTCGCTGGCGCAAAAATATTTCCCAGCCGGTGAGGCGTTGGGGGGCACTATTATGATGTCCGGCGAAGTGCCGGTGCGTGTAACGGGAGTTATGACGAACCTGCCGCGTGATACCCATCTCGACGCCCATGCATTTGTGTCGATGCAGACCGCAGAAGTCATACTAGGAGAGAGAATGCAGAGCTGGGGGTTTAACAACTTCCATACCTATGTAGTGACCGAGCCAGGTTACGACATGGCGAACTTCCTTTCGCAGAGTGATGATTTCTTTCGACGCCACATGGGAGAAGATGCGCCGAGTTTTACGAGCTTCAGCGCTATCAAGGTCACCGACATTCATTTGCAATCCCATCGAGACAATGAGTTGCAGGCTAACGGTAGCGCGGCGGTAGTGATCACTTTTAGCGCGATTGCGGTCTTCATACTCATTATAGCCTGTTTCAACTTCATGAATCTTTCGACCGCGCGCTCACTTTCGCGCGCGCGGGAGGTAGGCATGAGAAAAGTGTGTGGAGCGAGTCGTGGGCAGATTGCACTGCAATTTCTAACCGAGTCGATTGTTATCGCAGGGCTTGCGGTGTGCGTTGCTACCATGCTGGTGCTCTTAATTCTGCCCGCTTTCAATGCACTACTTGGAACCAGTCTTAGCCTAAACTTTTTTGATAACTTCTGGGTTCTGCCAGCCCTGTGTGGGCTTGCGCTGTTTGTCGGTACGCTGGCTGGGCTCTATCCGGCTCTATATCTTGCATCCTTTCCGTCTGCGACGATTCTGCGTGGCGAGTTGACCAAGGGCCGCTCTGGGGTAGTGTTGCGCAAGGCTTTGGTAGTGTTGCAATTCACCATCTCTATAGCCTTAGTCATCGCCTCCGGCGTTGCTCTTTCGCAACTGCGCTACGCGCAGTCGCTCGATCTTGGGTTTCAGAGAGAACAAATTTTGATCTACCGCGGCTCTGGTCAAGAGGGGCTGGGGGACAACTATGAAACCATGAAGCAGGAGTTGTTACGTCATCCTCAGATAGTTTCGGTTACAGCCGCCAATCTAATGCCGGGAGACCAGAATACCAATGCCGATGGCATCCGCTTCGAGGGCGGTGGGCCAGACCCTATTGGCATGGGTTATCTCAATGTGGACTTCGACTTTTTCGAAACCTTCGGCATCGAGTTTCTGGTCGGTCGCTCTTTCTCAGAGGAGCGTGGGACAGACCTGTTTATCGAGCCGAGCGAAAATTCTTCGCGCACTAGCGCTGCCTTTATTCTTAACGAACTAGCCGCGCAGCAGTTAGGCTGGAGCGCAACTGACGCGGAAGGAAAGTGGTTGGAGAGTGTCATGGATCGCGAGGCGACGAAAGTCGTGCGCGGCAATGTCATAGGGGTCGTAGACAACATCTACTTTTCTTCAATCCGTGAGGCCATAAAACCAGTCTACTATCGTGTGATGAGGAGTCAGAGTAGTGCCGGTGGTTTCCCCAATATGGGCAGCATGGCGGTCCGCGTGACGGGGAATGATCTAGAGGAGACACTCGCCTTTATCGATTCGGCTTGGAATCGATTTGTACCTGGTGTCCCAATTAGACAGTCGTTCCTAGATGCCGATTTCCAGGCGCTATACGAGGGGGAGCGCCAACAGGGCGTAATCTTCACATGGTTCTCCGCGATGGCCATTTTCATCGCTGCGCTTGGCTTGTTCGGTTTGGCCTCTTATATGACTGCGCAGCGCACTCGAGAGATCGGGATTCGCAAGGTGCTGGGTAGTAGTGTGGGACAAGTCGTGAATCTATTGACTAAGGATTTCCTAGTGCTAGTGGTCATCGCGATGCTCCTAGCTTGGCCGCTTGCAGCCTATTTCATGAATGCTTGGCTGGGTGGCTTCGCCTATCGTGTGGGATTGAACCCGCTAATATTTCTCGTGGCAGGTGCAGTGGCTCTCATCATTGCGGCACTGACCGTTGGGCTACTGGTTGCGCGTACCGCGAGCAATAATCCAGCCTTGTCCTTGCGCCACGAATAGGCCATTATCCGGCTCAATAAACGATCGCCTCGATGGCAGGCGATCGAGTTTTGAGGAGCCAATAATGATAAGAACTCTCTCTCGCCTTGCCCTTCTTAGCACTGCTATTGGTGCGTTGATGAATACGGCGCAGGCGCAGTCTGCCGCCGACACGCAAGCCTGCGAGGCGCTAGCTTTCACGGGGAATTTAACCATTCTTTCCGCCAGCATAATGCCCGCCCAAGGAACTACACCTGCTTATTGCTATGTGCGCGGCCTCAGTGGTCCTGCGACACACTACCATGTGCAACTCCCCCTACCTGGCAACTGGAACTCCCGCTTCTTGCAGTGGGGCGACGGAGGCAAGGACGGTGATTTGGATTTCGCGAATCATCGTCTGGCCGAAGGATATGCGGTGGCCAATAGCAATACCGGACACGACAACGCGGTAGAACCGGGCTCGCAATTTGGCTTCAATAATCGACAGGCTGAGATCGACTTCGGCTACCGATCAGTGCACCTCACTGTGATGGCGGGCAAGGCTTTGGCGCAAGCCTACTACCGTAGTGAGCCGAGTTATTCTTACTTCGAAGGCTGCTCCACTGGGGGGCGGCAGGGCCTGATGGAAGCCCAGCGCTTTCCTAACGATTTCGATGGCATCGTGGCAGGGGCTCCGGTCAATTATTATCAGGCCATGAACGCGGCTGGCGTGTGGTGGTTGCAGCGCCTATTCAAGGACGATTTTGCTGGCAATCTCGCCGTGGATACTGACGGCGATGGCAGTTTCGATAGTGTGAAACTACTCGATGTACTCAATGATCGAGTACTAGAGAAGTGCGATGCGAACGACGGCATTCGCGATGGTTTGTTGAGCAATCCTATGAGTTGCGAGTTCGAACCGCAGCAGGATCTTGCCGACCTAATGTGTTCCTCGTCGGATGCAGGGGATAGCTGCTTCACGCCAGCGCAGGTACAAACCATCGCGGATTTCTACAGTGGTCCTTTGGATAGGAGTGGGCAAGTCCTCTACCCGGGCAAGGCACTCGGTTCGGAGCGCGAGTGGGTCAATCTCTATGTGCCCAATGCGGCGAACGGCAATGGTCCCTCGATGCTAATGGGGCCGGCTGGTGACCACGTCAATTATCTTTTCTACGAGAATGACCCTGGTGTGGTGATCCCGGACATGACGAGACCTACCCACGTGCCGGGGCGCAATGCGGCGCTGCCGGAATTCTCGTGGCTGGAGTTCGACATCAACGATCTCGCGGACGGTAAGGCGGCCTTAATGCAGTCCATCATGGATGCGACGGACCCAGATTTGACGCGCTTCCTAGAAGAGAACGATGGCAAGCTCTTGCTATACCACGGTTGGAGCGATTCGCTATCGTCGGCAAAGGCAACAGTACAATATTTCGATACGATGGTAGGGGCAACCTACGGTGGGCAGATGAGCACGGCGATGGACAGCACAAGATTGTTCTTAGCACCGGGAATGGGACACTGCGGGGGTGGGCCAGGACCGAACGCTTGGGATAAATTACCAGCACTGGTAGATTGGGTAGAGCAGGGGAAGGCGCCAGATAGCATTACTGCGACCCATAGCAGCAATGGCAACGTGGATAATGAGCGCCTCCTATGCCCATACCCACAACAATCAATCTTCACCGGTCCAGCAGGCGGTGCTGACAACCCAGCAAACTGGAAGGCAGAGAACTTCTCTTGTAGGTAAAAGTTTAGCTTGATTGTTAGTGTTAGGCTTAGAGACTTAGTTTGGTGGTTGGAGCGCGCTGCATCCCTGCAGGCGAAGGTCTAAATCTTCCACAGATCTGTTTCAATCGGACCATTCGCGCTACGGAGTATTCAAGCCAACAAGCGGCCCAAATATTTACCGGTATAGGATGCCGGGTTTTCCGCTACTTGTT
>CAXBOY010000065.1:0-18439 GCA_963977405.1 uncultured Gammaproteobacteria bacterium | reverse complement strand
CCTCACCCTACGGGCAGCCTGCGGCTGTCCTGAGTGCTGCGCACTCAGTCGAAGCACACCTACCCTATCCAGCTGAGCTACGGATGCGTACAGCTAGAGCAGGGACACTAAGTTATCAGTGTCCCCTAAGGTGGTAAGGCCCGTTACATTTGAATATGGAACCTAGCGCCAACTCGCGCTAATCTACCCGTCATTCTCCACACGCTGCTAACGCAATAGGCCACAAATGATCTTCGATACCGAACGCCACCTTCCTATCGGTCAAACCACCTGGAGTGCCGATGCCGCCGAGCAGGCCTTACGCGATGTGTTGCACGGGGCTATTCGGGATTACTCTGAAGAGACCTTTTGGCAAACGCCCGCAGTGGCCAAAGACGACCCGGATGTCGCGAGCACAATATACCTAGGTGGCATGGGTGTCCTTTGGGCAATTGATCATCTTCAGAACTATATTCAGGTCGATCTGCCATTCGAGAAGCAGGCGCTTGCTACACGGCTGTATCAGCGCTTCGTAGAAAAGGATGTTCAGGCGCTTACTATGTACAGTGTCGATGGCAAGAGTTGTCCGTCCTATTTCCTAGGTGAGACGGGTATGTTGCTGGTGATGAGCAAGCTGCAGGCTAGCTCATCGGCTGCGCACTGGGACAAATTGCTGCCTATGATTCGGCAGAACATGAAAAACCCTACCATGGAGGCACTGTGGGGCGGCACGGGCTCCATCATTCCTGCGGTATTCAAGTTGCAGCAGGAAGACTCTGAAGCTTGGCGCGAGGTCTTTATCGAGCATTGCCAGTTTATGAAGGACACAGTTTCGCGAGATAACTCCTTCAACAGCCCCATTTGGACACAAGATCTCTATGGACTTAAACGTACGCTCCTAGGCGCAGGCCATGGTTTCGTTGGCAATCTATTCCCTTTCATTAAGGGGCGTCAGTTCCTCCCCAAGGGTCTGGCGGATTGGGTGCTTAACGACGCGGTTGAAACGATGGTGCGTTCCGCCGTGGTCGAGGGCGACTGCTGTAATTGGCCAGCCGAGTTAGTAACACTGCCGGACAAAAGCCCCAAGTTCTTGATGCAATGGTGTCATGGGGCACCGGGAGTCATTACATCGCTGAACGAGATACCCGTGGGCTACGCGCAGGAGTTCGATGCTCTATTGCTTAAGGCCGGCGAGGGTGTTTGGCAGGCAGGCCCTCTCACGAAGGGCGTGGGCATCTGTCATGGTACCGATGGCAATGGCTATGCACTGCTGAAACTTTACACTCGCACTGGCGACCCTAAGTGGTTGGAGCGCGCGCGTGCGTTCGCGATGTATGCGATTGAGCAGAACATCAATGGTCATTCATTATGGGAAGGTGACCTCGGCCTTGCCTGTTACCTACACGCCTGCCTCAAGGTCGACGATCGCTTTCCTTTGCTAGATGTTTACTAGCACTGGATTGCGTTCAATTAGCCCTAGCCAAGCTCTAGCACTGCAAGTAGACTGCGCCTCCTAATAAAAAAGCAGACTAGTGAACCTGGCCTTGCGCCGCGTACCCCCTCTAGCAAAAACTCCCATAACACTCTAACGGAACATCAATATTGTGATTATTCGTCGAATTCCTGTCGCCAAAATTTTAGTCATCTCCATCGCCGTCGCTGGCGGTGGCACTGCGCAAGCGGCCGATGCCAGCAGTGCCGCACCCTCCGAGATCATCGTTAACCCTACCCGTGTAGCGAATACAGAGCCTGCTGGCACCTTCGCCTCAGCTATCACTGTGCTGCGTTTCGATCCGCAGACAGAGATCCAGTCCCGCGGTATGCCAGAGGGCCAAGGTGATGTCACCGTGCGCGGTGGTTTATTCGAGAACACCGGCTTTAAACTCGGTGCGGCCACGATTGTTGACCCACAGACTGGGCACTATGTAGCGGAGCTCCCTATAGACCCAGCGCTGCTTAGCGCCCCCCTAATCCTCACTGGCGTGGACAATGCGTTGGCAGGCTTTAACTCTAATGTCGCCACTATCGTCTATGGGATCCCGGCGCTAAGTCAGAGTGCTGAGGTCAATCTGGGCGTAGGCACTGATTCTCTACTATTTTCCTCTGCGCGCTACGCCGACGTCACCCGCTATAACGACGCACAGTATGGCCTACAAGTCTCGGGTGCGGTCTCCGAGGGCGAAGGGACGGTTAGTAACGGCGACCACGAGTTCGCACGCTTCAATCTGCAGGCTCAGCGCATTGCGGGCAACACGCAGTCTGACTTGATCATAGCCTACCAAGACAAGTTCTTCGCATGGCCAGGCGCCTATACAGGCTTTGCATCTCTGCCCGAAACCGACGACACACAGACTAGGCTAGTACTTGCTAACCACCGCACAACCTTAGAGCGTGGCTGGCTGCAGGTTTCGGGTTTCTACAGAGCCTTAGATGATAACTACGATTTCGATCGCCGTAACAAAGAATCAGGGGGAGCTGGCGCCTTCGAACATAGGACGCGCAATTATGGCGCTGCCTTCGAAGGCAGTGTCGACTTCGCCAAGCTCAATTGGGAGTTCAATGGTCAAGTCTCTAGAGACTCTTTAGTGAGCTCAACAGACTTGAACACGGCCTTATTGGACGGCCGCTACTACGGCAGCTTTCGCCTAGCCCCATCCTACGATTTTGCCATCCCTAACGATCAGACCGTGACCGTGCGCTTCGGCGGTGTAGTAGACACCTCTAGCCAAGACAGCAATGCGGTGTCGCCAGTTTTCGACATCACCCTAAACACGCCAACTAGATCTGGCCAACGCACTCTTAAAGCAGAGTTCGCGGGTACCAGCCAAGTGCCTGGTTACACCGCGCTCAACTCTAAACCCAATGGTTTGTTCGGTGGCAATGCCAACCTTAGCCGCGAGAAAGCACGCCAATTCATCGTGACCTTGGCCCAAGAGGGTCGGGACTGGTTTGCATCTGCGGCTGCGTTTCACCGCGAGGACGAGAACCTTGTGGACTGGACCTATGCCAATGGCTCTCCTTCTGCGCGTCAGGCCAACCCCGTGTATATGGAGGTCAATGGGCTAGAGCTATTACTGCGCAAACAGTGGCAGCGCCTAGATCTCAGTCTCGGCTATACCTATCTGGATAAGAAACCGGACTATGGCACTGCCACAGTCGATGGTAGTTTCTATGCGTTGAATTTCGCACGCGACAGGGCAACTGTGTCGGTGAGTTATCAGTTGAATGAAACTTATGCCCTACGCCTAGATAATGAGTACCGCAATCAGCTCGCCAACCCGCTACGCACTAGCGATAATAATGCGTTGTTAAGCGCTGCATCGCTGGACTGGACGTCACCACAATTTGATGAGATTACCGCACAACTGCGCATCGACAATCTAATGGACGATGATTATCAGGCGTTCCCCGGCACGCCTGCGGTAGGTCGTCAATTAAGCCTGAACGTGCGCTACAACTTCTAAGCTCAATCGATGCTGGCGCCGGTCACCTGCACGCTAACTTGCCCTGCAGTGGGGGCAGTGCCAGCGGGATAGTTCAAGCCAGAGTCGATGTCGCCAGTTTGCCCTGGGTTCAGTATTGGCAAGACGGCGGCACGACTAACTCCCTGCCCGTTGATCAATGCGCGAAACTCGACGCGCACATTACGCACGGGAATAGACGTCACATTTTGCGCACGGGCCACTAGTCGACCTTGCGCTGTCACGAAGGCTTGTACGTTAATGTATTGGCCAGGGTTGTCGGCTATATCCAACTGCATAAACGCTGCGCGTGAACGTGCCCCTATCGAGCCCTGTGCCTCTGCGGCAATCTGGTAATACTGCTTAGCCACGGCCCTGTCGTTGCTCTGCAGTGACAGGTCGCCCAGTTCTGTCATTGCAAGTGCGGTTGGCAAAAGTTTGATGCTAGCCTGCAGGTCACGTGTAGCACGCTCATTAAGACCTTGCCGAGAATAGGCGACACCGCGGCCTAAGTAATAATCAAAATAATTGGGGTCTTTGGCGATGGCGCGGTCGTATTGGCTTACGGCCGCCTCATAGCGTCGCTGATAGACAAGAATGTCGGCCTGCAGACCAAGAAAACGCGCCTCATCAGGCACCATGCTCAAAGCTGTATCGAGTTTGCGCGAGGCCTCCTCGAGACGGTCCTTCGCAATTAGGGCCTCTGCCTCGTCGAATGCATCATAGGCAGGTTTGGTATCCCGCAGGAATTGTGTCGCTTGCTGATAACGCTCGCGGCCCAAGTCCCCGCCACTAATGCCCTCGGCGCGCAGCTGTGCAACCAAGGCACGATTGTTACGCACCCGCTCTTGTGAGGGCGGGTGGCTCGCGAATAAGCCGTCTAGCCAATTGGCATTACCCCGCCCCTCAGAAAGACGTACAAAGGTCTCTTGCAAGCTAATCGCCGCGGCTGGATCGTAGCCCGCTTTGGCCATATAACGAATGCCATATGCGTCGGACTCGCGCTCTGCGTCACGGCCATAACGCGTGGTGAGTAATTGCGCACCAAGCTGCGCACCCCCTACGGCGTAGTCGGCATACTCAGTGCCCTGAGCAGCGATTGCGCCTACTACCATCGCGCCTTGCAACAGCATGCCTCGCTCCATGGCTTGCGCTCCATGGCGCGCGGCAGCATGTACAATCTCGTGGCCAAGCACCGCAGCCAATTCCGCCTCATTATTTAGCTCTACCAGCAATCCACGGTTCACGGCGATCTTGCCGCCAGGCAGCGCCCAAGCATTGGGCACACCATTATTGAGCACTACAAACTCATAGGGTAGCTGGCGGTCACTTACTGCAGCTAGCCGATTACCCACTTGCTGCACGTAGTCGGTCAACTCTTGGTCCACAGCAAACTGACCACCCTGCCCTTGCTGAGAGGGAAGGTATTGCTGCTGACCAATGGTGAGCTCGCGCTGTTCTGAGATGAAGCTCAGTTCCCTCTCGCCAGTCACCGGATTTACGGCGCAGCTGCTAACGACGGCCAGAGACGCTAGCACCGCAGCAGAAGCGAAATATTTAACAATACGTTGAGAAATCATAGAGCTCTCTTTGTTAGGAAACATGAATAAAAGTGTAAAACTTCGCAGCCTAGTTTGCCTAGTCGGTAAAATCGGTGATTTAGGCTATGCTTGTGACAGGATTAACAAAAGGGACTAGAACAATGACTACACGATGCGCCTGGGCAGGCTCAGATCCACTCTACGTTGCCTATCATGACACTGAATGGGGCGTTCCGCTGCATGATGATCAAGCTTTATTCGAATTCCTCACCCTAGAGTGCCAACAGGCTGGCCTTAGCTGGATTACGGTATTGCGCAAGCGCGAAAATTACCGCAAGGCGTTTCACAAATTCGATCCGAAGAAAGTGTCAAAGATGAGCGACGAAGACATAGAGCAGCGCCTGCAAGACACTGGGTTAATTCGCAATCGTCTCAAACTCTACTCTATTCGCAGCAACGCGATCGCCTTTTTGGCTATTCAGAAAGAATTCGGCAGCTTCGACAGCTACATCTGGTCCTTCGTGGGCGCTAAGGTGCTCGACGGTAAACGGCAGACTATGTCAGACCTGCCCGCCACCTCTGAGATTAGCGATGCACTCTCCAAAGACCTCAAAAAGCGTGGCTTTAAGTTTGTGGGCTCCACCATCGTCTATGCCCATATGCAGGCCACAGGCATGGTTAACGATCACGTGCACACCTGTTTCCGCTACAAAGAGGTCAAAAAACTAGCCAAAGCCTAAGTGTTCGTTAACGGGGCCGGTCTAATTGACCCACGTCCAAAAGTGGCGAAGCATCGAGATTGCCGGCGTTCATCATTTCAGCTACACGCTGCAGTGCAGCCTGAATCATGCTGCGCTCCCAATCTTTAAGTTCGCTGAACTGACGAATGAACGTGTCCTGCAAAGGCTCCGGAGCCTTTTTAAGCAGCTCGCGGCCAGCCTCTGTGATGCGCACCTGAACTTTACGCTTGTCCTGGGTAGAGCGCTCGCGAAGCACTAAATTTGACGCCTCTAAGCGATCGAGGATCGAGGTAAGCGTTGCCTGACTTAGACTTATAGTGCTCGCCAACTCACTGATCGTGGAGAGCGAATGGTCCCTCACTACCTTCAAGAGTATTAGTTGCGAGGACGTTAGGCCTGCCAGTCGCGTTACATGACGAGAATGCAAATCAGTAGCACGAATCACCTGACGAATTGATTTCAGAACCTTCTCGATTTCCGCGTTGTTACCATTTATTACAGCTCCTGCGAAACCCGCCTCAAGTCCTACGGTACCTTGCTCTGCCATACTTTCAAGCTCACGTTTAGACATGCTACCTAGCCTCTCACTCATATTTATATTTAGACATCAAAGTATTATTTTGCTAGTATGCGTTTCCATATTCGAGGCGTATCACCTTAATATTCCTGATTTTTTGTAATATTTAAGTAATACGGCAGTTCAAATTAATCCCCCAAGGAGATGGCGAGATAATTAGACAGCCAAATATAATTATGAGCACTTTTCAAGAGAGCAACGCTTCTCAAGAAAGACCCCGCAAGAAACTGACAATACGTAATCCCAAACCCACTGATGCTATTTCAGTGCACAATTTAATCCGTGCTAGCGCGTTTGTGGATGATAACTCTCCCTATCTTTATTTACTGGTGTGTTCGCATTTTGCACAGACCAGCGTTGTTGCCGAACGCAATGGTGAAACCGTAGGCGTTATTACAGGCTATATACCCCCATCGCAACCGGACACTTTGTTTGTCTGGCAAGTTGCTGTAGACCCGATGATGCGCCGTCGTGGTCTCGCCCGCGCCATGCTCAAGTCCATGTTGCTGGGTGACGCTTGTAAAGATGTCGATTACATCGATACCACGGTCACCGCTGACAACGGCGCCTCGCGCAAGCTGTTCACCAGCTTTGCCGCCAAGCTCGACTGCCCGCTCAAGGAATCTGTGTTGTTCGATCGTCGTGAACACTTCCTCAATCTGCACGATTCCGAGCACCTGCTACGTTTAGGACCGTTTTCAACGACGGAACTTCGCAAAGAAAAAGATGAAAAATTAGACACCTCCCTGCAGCCGGATGCCCCTCAAATAAAGGTCGCCGCGCAGAATGAATCCCACAAGATACAGGAGACTTCATAATGAGCACCATATTTGATGACATTGAGTCAGAAGTACAGAGTTACGCACGCGCTTTTCCTATTGTATTTAACCGCGCCAAAGGCAGCTGGCTATACGACGAGCAAGGCAAAGGCTACCTCGACTTCCTAGCAGGCGCTGGCACGCTAAATTACGGCCATAACAACGAACATCTTAAGACGGCCTTGCTAGAGTATATCCAGGAAGATGGCATTACCCACGGCTTGGATCTGCACACCACTGCAAAACAGAAATTTCTGCACGCATTTAACGATAAGGTGTTAAAGCCGCGCAACCTCAATTATATGGTTCAGTTTACTGGTCCAACCGGCACCAATGCCGTCGAGGCAGCTCTGAAAATTGCTCGCAATGTGAAAGGACGCTCTAATATCATCGCCTTCACAAACGGCTTCCACGGTGTATCCCTCGGCGCGATGGCAGCGACAGGCAACTCCCATCACCGTGACGCGGCAGGCATTGCGCTGACTGGTGTAACTCACGTGCCTTTTGACGGCTATATGGATCAAGACATCGACTCCATCGTGCTGCTTAAAGCGATGATCGAAGACACCTCTAGCGGTTTGGACAAACCCGCCGGCGTTATCGTAGAGACCATTCAGGGCGAAGGCGGATTGAACGTTGCGCGTAAGGAATGGTTGCAGGAGCTCGAGAAGCTTTGTCGTAAGCACGACATGCTATTGATCGTCGACGACATTCAAGCCGGCTGTGGCCGCTCTGGCCGTTTCTTCAGCTTCGAAGAGTCCGGCATTAAGCCCGACATCGTAACGCTCTCTAAATCACTCAGTGGTTACGGCCTGCCCTTCGCGGTCACCCTAATCAAGCCTGAGTACGATACGTGGAAGCCAGGCGAGCACAACGGCACTTTTCGTGGCAACAACCACGCTTTCATCACTGCCGCTAAAGCATTGGAGCATTATTGGTCAGACGATAAGTTCCAGAGCGACGTGCAGATGAAAATCCGCCAGCTATCCACACGCCTGCAGCGCATCGCGAAGAACTATGACGCCAAGCTTATGACGGCGAAAGGCCGAGGCTTTATGCAGGGCATCGAGTTCAAGAGCGGCGAACTGGCCAACCGTATCTGCCGCGAGGCATTCTCGCGCGGGCTCATCATCGAGACTAGTGGTTCCGAAGGGCAAGTTGTGAAGTGCTTGTGCCCACTAACTATTACGCCCGAAGAGCTAGACCAAGGCCTGACCATTCTCGAGAAATCAATCGCCGCCGTGCTTTTGGTTGAACTGAGTGTCGCGTCTTAAACCCGCTTTTTCAAGGATGGAATTATGATTGTTAGAACTTTGCAGGAATGCGAAAACTCCGAGCGCCGTGTGCGCTCGGAGACTTGGCAGAGCGTGCGCATGTTGTTGGCGAACGACAAGATGGGTTTCTCGTTTCACATCACAACGATCTATGCAGGCACCGAAACACCGATGCATTATCAGCAGCATCTCGAGTCGGTCTATTGCATCTCGGGCAAGGGTAGATTAGTTAACCGTGACGATGGCAAAGAGTTCGAAATCGTCCCCGGCACGCTCTATATCCTCGACAAGCACGATCGTCACACATTGTTTGCTGAAGAAGAGTTAAGTTTGGCCTGTGTCTTTAATCCGCCGATTACCGGCAAAGAAGTACATAACTCCGAAGGTTCATATCCGCTCGTCTCGGAATAGATACTCTCGAGCGCGAACTCACAGGTCCACCTAAGGAGATCGCATGCTGATCAGTTTTATCGCCTGTCTTGCAGCCTTTGTTCTGATTGGCATTAGTGCGGCCAGAAAAAGTCGCGGCACCAGCCGCGACTACTATCTCGCCGACCAAAGTGTCCCCCCTTCCCTCGTTGGACTCTCCGCAGTTGCGACAAATAATAGCGGCTATATGTTTATCGGCGCCATTGGCTATACCTATGCCACTGGCCTAGCCTCAATCTGGCTGATGATCGGTTGGATTACCGGTGATTACCTAGCATCTCTCTATGTTCACCGCCGCCTGCGCGATGCGGCGGCAAAGTCCAAAGAATCCAGCTATGCCGGCATGTTGAGCAATTGGAATGGCGCAGACCGCAGCCAATCAACACTGCGCCGCACCGCCGCACTGATAACCCTTTTGTTCTTGCTCACCTACGCCAGCGCGCAGTTGATTGCCGGTAGTAAGGCACTGAGCGTACTACTAGATTGGCCACTCTGGGCCGGAGCTGTATTGGGGGCTGTCATCGTAGTGGCGTATTGCTTCTCTGGGGGCATTCGCGCCTCAATCTGGACCGATGCGGCACAATCCGTAGTCATGATCTTCGCTATGGCGTTGCTACTAGTGGTAGCCGTTAGCGCCAGTGGCGGCTTCTCCGGCGCAATAGCGCAAATGGGAGAGATCGAATATTTTCTAGACTGGTATCCGCAAGACTTGCCCTTCCCAGGCATTGGCGGCGGCATCCTATTCGCAGCTAGCTGGATGTTCGCGGGTTTGTCCGTGATCGGGCAGCCACACATCATGATCCGCTTCGCCGCGCTCAGCAACGCCTCGCAGATGCGCCGCGCGCGCCTGTACTACTATGTGTGGTTTACCGCCTTCTATTGCATGGCTATCGGCGTTGGTTTGCTGGCTCGCATACTGCTGGATAACCCAGCAGAGTTCGACGCAGAACTAGCTCTCCCGACAATGGCCTTAGAGTTGCTGCCGCCCGTTCTGGTCGGCGTAGTGCTCGCCGGCATCTTTGCCGCTACGATTTCAACGGCGGATTCATTAGTCTTGGCCTGCTCTTCTGCACTCTCTAATGACCTGCTAAAGAACAAGATCGAGTCGCCCATGTTGATTCGCTTCTCTACCCTTGTCATTACAGCGATAGCCTTAGCGTTTACCTTCAGCGAGAACCAGAGCGTGTTTGCCATCGTCATTATGGCGTGGTCGGGCTTGGCGAGCGCCTTCGCGCCACTGCTCTTGGTATTATGCCTTGGGCAGCGGCCAAGCGAGAAGCTGGCAATGGTGATGATGATTGGCGGTCTACTCACGGCGAGTCTATGGCGCTGGGCAGGACTCGCGGATGCAGTCTATGAGGGCATGCCAGGCATACTAGTTGGCCTAGCAATCTTCTTGGTAGGTAATCTACTCTCCAGCAAGCTAGAGCCAGAAGCGCAGGCCCGCACAGACTCTTAGTCAAGCATCTCTTTCTCTAGGTCTTCGCGCGCCTGCAGATTAAGGTCGGCAGCGCCCTTCTGAAACACCACTCTGTGCAGCAAATCCGTCAGTGTTTCCCTAAAGTTGTCTGGGTGCAGATAGGCACAGGCAGCGCCGTCTGCCGGATCCAAAGCACGTTTCTTCAGATCTGCACGATGATCCTCGGATACCAGAATCACCGGCGTGCTACTGCGCAGCGGGCTGCTCTTCTCCACAGCACGTAAGCGATAAAGGAACTGATCACGCGGCTTCTTGTAGTTATTCCAGCCGGTAATTACACACGACAGTTTATTGGTTAGAAAACCGAAGCCACGGTCGTATTGACGGATAGCATCCATCGCATTGGATTCATTGTAAGTGTTGATGCTGGTGTATAGGCCCGTAGCCCCAATATCAGCGGCAATCTCATCGACCAGTTTATTGTCCAGATCGTAAATCAGAATTACGGGCTTAAAACTCATTCCTCAACCTCTTGTTATTAGCGCAGCAGCTGCCCGCCATCGACATCCACTGTAGTACCGGTAGCATAGCCATTATTCATCAGATAAATCAACGCACTGGCCACCTCTTCTGGACGCCCTACTCGCTCTAACAACTGCCCTTTCACCATGCCCGCCACTGCGGCGTCACGTTTATCACCCAAGCCATCAAACAGCGCCGTGTCGATAATGCCAGGAGAGACTACGTTAACGCGAATGGGAGCAAGCTCGATGGCCAAGCAGCGCACCAAGTTCTCAACGGCTGCGCCCACGCAACTAAGCGCAGAGGCATTAGCCTTGAGTTTGCGGGCAGGAGCACCACTGACAAGAGTGATCGATCCATCTTGGGCTAGAAAAGGCACGCCGGTCCGCACTACGTTTGAGTAGCCCCACAGCTTTCCGAAGGCCGCCTGGAACTGCTCATCGGTCTGCTCTACAAAAGGTTTCATCGTGCGACTTCCACCCGTAGCGGCAGAGACCAAATGATGGATAACACCGGCCTCTTTGAATACCGCTTGCAATGAGGCCGAATCGTGGGTGTCGGCGCTCATAATAGTTACCCGACTGCCTACTTTGGCACGAGCTTTCTCAATATGGGCGGCGGAGCGGCCTGCGGCCCATACATTGGCACCCAATTCACTAGCAGCAATAGCCGTGGCCAAGCCAATTCCAGAGGTACCCCCAATCACAACTACATTCTTACCGGCTAAACTCATCGCTGCTGTATTGCTCATCGAGCCTATCTCCTTCTTATGTTGTTTGTTGCTCGCCTATGCTGAGCGTTCATTTAAAAGCAAATAAAGCTCTAGCGCGAGCTGCGCGACCGGATGTTATCATACAACGCTCAACCCCCTAGTCGACTCCGTCTAATTAAGGGGATAATTCGCCGCCAAAGCTTTACCGCGAGCAACAATGCTGGCATGGTAAGCGGGCATTCGCTCTATGTGGAGATCAGCATGTTAAAACCAGTTTTGCTCGTCGGAATTTGCGCAGCGTTTAGTGCTTGTGGCACATGGGTAAACGTGACTTCCGCAGGAATGCTTGTAGAGGTGGCAACACCAGAACAAGTCAGCGCTTGTACACGCCTAGGTAGCAGCACTACCAATGCACTGAGTGAGATCGCCTTTGTTGATCGTGGCACTAGTAAGCTGCAGCAGGAGCTTATCGACCTCGCCCGCAATGAAGCTGGTGATATGGGCGGCAACCGCATTGTCGTCGAAACACCGATCGACAATGGTCGCCAAACCTTCGGGGTGTACCGCTGCTGATCGCTTAGGATCGTTTTCGCTGCCACAAGGCAGTTAAAAACTTAACAATAAAAATTAGACAGCCTGTTGCAAGCGGCCGCAGGACCTTAGGAAGTATCCAATCGATGGACAGTAAACTTCTGGCACTTAGCCGTGTGTTCGCTAGCATCCCGCTTCTGGTCTTAAAGGTCCGCTGGTTGGTACTAGCCTTGCTACTGGGCTCTACCGCCTTCATGATCTATGGCGCTTACACCCGCACCACGCTCGACATGACCATCGACAGTTTCATCGACCAAGATGACCCTGCCATTGGCGCACTGAACGAGTTCCGTAAACAGTTTGGCAGCGATGACTCGGTCTTCCTAGTCTACCGGGCTCGCGATGGCGACGTCTTCTCTAGGGAGTCTCTTAGTGCCATTGCCAGGCTTACCCGCGACCTAGAAAACTGGCAAGACTTAGATCCAGGCAGCCTACCGCAGCAAATCAACGGAGGCCCCGTAAACCTGAGCGAACTCGCGAATATTCGCAGAGTGCAATCCCTCACCAACGTGCGCGTACAACGCAGCGATGCCGACACCTTACGCTCAGAACGCCTTGTCCCAAACCCATTGCCAGAGTCTGACGCCGCCATGGCGCAAGTGCGCGAACGTGCCCTGCAAGAGGATGACTTTAAACTCTTATTCTTCTCCGAAGATGGCCAATACGCGGGCCTGATGATTCAGACTTTTTTCGGCGCAGAGCCGGTGGACGGGTTTACCCCTCAAATCGACAACGCCAGCATTTCGCTGGACAGCAGTTTCAGTGCCTTCGACGACCCAGACAGCTTCACCCTAAGCTTCGACGAGGAAGCACAGGTGCAGGACATTCCCTTTCAAACAGTTGATATGTTCGCCTACAGTAATTTCTTCAACGCACTGCAAGCGGCGTACTCGCCTTACGAGCAAGCACTGGATTTCTACCCTGTTGGCAACCCACCCATGATGGAGTTCGTTTACCGCACTTTGCAGCAGATGATGCTGCTGGCCGTGGCGATGATAGCGATATTCGTCGGTTTGTTATGGGCGCTGTTTCGCTCCTTCAGCGCGGTACTTTGGCCCATTCTCACGATCGCCTTGAGCCTTGCTTGGACCTGGGGTTTGACCTCTTGGTTTGGCGTTGCCCTATCGACCATGATCTCCCTAACTTGCCTGCTGATTTTCGCGGTTGGCATCGCGGACTGTGTACATGTGATGAGTGCCTACTTCGCTTATCGCCGCGAGGGGCAGAGCCACGACGACGCGCTCTATCATGCCTATGACAAAACCGGCCTCGCCATCTTCATTACCACTATCACAACCATGGCCGGTGTGTTGGCACTGAGTTATTCGGACTTGCTCCCTATTCGCGTCTTCGGAGTAATGTCCGCACTCGGCGTCTTTATGGCCCTATTCTTCACAATGGTGCTTCTGCCCATTTTATTGAGCATTTGGCACCCTGGCAGCGAGCAGAAAAAAAGCAATGTTTTTGGTGCCCTTTCGGCACGGTGGACGACGCTGTCGCCACTAGCGAAACTCTGTTTGTGGGTAGTCTATGGCGCCGTTATCTTCTCCATATTCGGCGTTTTAATAGGCGCCTATATCGCCGTCGTATCAATCCTCACCAGTGTGGTTATCACGTGGCAACAAGTCATGCTCGAGCGCATCCCTCGCATCGTAGCCAAACGCCCCGGCACCGTGCTCGGCACGTTCGGCGTATTCTTATTGCTGTGCCTGTATGGCACCTCGCAAGTGCAGATTGATAGCAATATCTCAGAGCTGACCAGAGAAGGCAGCGACATGCGTATCGCTTATTCGGTGGTCGATGAGAACATGGCCGGCGCGCAGAGCATGGAGATCATGATCGACACGGGTGTCACCGACGGCCTTCTAGACCCTGTCGTATTGCAGGCTGTGGATTCCCTGCAAGAACGTATTGAGACCCTTTATCCCGACCAGGTATCTCGCACTCACTCCTTGGCCAACATCGTCAAGGACACCAACCAGATAATGAATAACGATGATCCTGCCTTCTATCGCGTGCCCGACAGTGAGGCGCTGGTCTCGCAGTTACTCTACCTATTCAATAGCGCCAACCCGGACGATCGTCGCGCCTTGGTCTCGGACGACTATAGCCGCTCCCATATCACCATCAATGCCTACAATGCGGGCTCCTATCAGTACCAGCGTTTCTTCGATGAACTAGCCGTGGAGATTGACCAGACTTTCGTCGGGCTCGAGTCGCAGTATCCGGATATGCGTGTACTAGTCACAGGGTCCATACCGCTGATGATGCGCGCGACCGATGAGATCGCCCAATCCCAATACAGCAGCTTCATACTCGCCCTCGTCGTGATCTGCGTGATCATGATGCTAACCCTAGGGTCGGTACAGGGTGGTCTACTGTCGATCATTCCTAATATTATTCCGGCGTTGCTTAGCTTCGGTTTGATGGGTCTACTTGGCATCCCACTAGACACCGATACACTGATGATAGCGCCGGTGATCATCGGCATTGCCGTAGATGATACGATTCACTTCATGACCCATTATCGACTAGAACTCGTGCGCACTCGCAGCATGGCAATTGCGCTGAAGAGCACGGTAGACAATGTAGGCAAGGCTGTCATGTACACCACTATGGTGCTGGGGCTTGGCTTCGCCATATTGAGCTTCTCGGACTATCTAGGCATGGCTAAGATTGGTTTTTTTGGCTCTCTCGCGATTTTCGTGGCATTGTTAAGCGACTTATTCTTAATACCGGCTATGCTACAAATATTCAAACCCGACTTCGGGGTTAAAGACGCAGACAATTCGTTCGCGGAGATCACCTCACCGAGCGTCACTGCGCATTAACAATAGACACGTAGGGGTGCTACAAGATGAAGCAGTTTTACCAGTGCCTTCGAGGCGGTGCATTACTCTGCGCAGTGCTCGCGGTTTCCAACGTTGCGTTCGCACAGATGAGCGCACGCGAGATCCTCGAGAAAGTAGAAGACGCACAGCGCACTACCACAGATTCCGCATTTAACCGCATCCAACTCTCTAGCTGCCAATTCGGCGTGCGCGATAATCAGATAACCTGTGCCGAACGCCCTCGCGTCAAGGCTCTGGAATCGGTGGGCATCAATTTTGGTCCACAGAACAAAGACACTCGCTCCGTTTCGGTGGTAACAGAACCTCCTGCAGAGAAAGGCATCGGCATGCTGAGCGTGACCTATGACGACTCCGATCAAGACAATGAGACCTGGCTCTATCTCTCGGCCCTTGGCACAGTGAAGCGTATCGCCAGTGGCAACTCCGATGACGACACCGAGCCTGCTTCGATCTTCGGCTCCGAATTCACGACAGAGGATCAAGACACCGGTAAGCTGGACGAGTACGCACTGACAATCCTCGAGGAGACTACCGAATCGGGTCGCGAGATCTGGAAGATCGAGTCAATCCCGAATGAGGATCGCGCACGCAAAACACGCTATGCGCGCACAGTGCAGTACATCGACAAGGAGCGCTTCGTCTTGCTACGAGCCGACATGTACGACGAGCATGATCGCGAGGTAAAACGACTCATCGCCTCACGCGTAGAGCTCATCAACGATGTCTGGGTAGCTCGCTCGTTGACGATGATGAACCTTGTGAGTAATCGCCTCTCCAACATGGCGATTCTCGAAATTAATACTGGCATCGAAGTACCCGAAGATTTTCTAACGCAGCGCACACTTACCGATGTGGCGTTTAGGGAGACGGAGCTACAGAAGCTGCGGGAGCAGATTGACTGACGTGATCCGTACACCCCGTTTCAGCCTCTTCTTGGCCGCGTTCGCCCTAAGCCCTCTTGGCTTTGTGAACGCGCAAGACATTCCAGATAACATCGATGGTTTCGATTTCGATTTCGATAGCGCCAATTTTGATGACGACCTGTTCGCGCAGCCCCAGAGCAATACGCCCGAATGGCTCGAACCCTTTACCTTCAAGCTTAGTCAGCAGCTTTTCGCTCAGGTCAACGAGCACTCTGTTTCGCGCGCCGATGGCAACACAGAGCGGAAGAATGCAGCAATCGAGAATAGTCGCTTTAGTCTCCTAGCCCGATACCAGAACCCCTTTGCGGCTGGCTGGCTGCTGCAGGCGAGTGCACAAGCCAAAGTATATTGGCCGGGCGATTACGAGTACCGCGCTAACGACGATCGCATCGACACCGAATTCCGCCTGAACGAGCTATTTGTGCAACGTAGTACAGGTGAAAACAGTGTGAAGCTAGGCGCCCAGACAGTGGTGTGGGGCGAGAATATCGGCAACTCCGTACTAGACGTCATCAACACCAGTGAGTTTCGCGACCTCACCATCATCGACATCGAAGACGCCCGGCTAAATCAATGGCTACTTGTGTGGGACCGCTTTATCGGCAACCACCAGATATCCTCGTTCGTGAACCTCTACCCCGAATTCAATCCGCCCCCTGTACGTGGCAGTCCGTTCTTCTTCGAACCCGCATTCAACCTCACCGATTATCGGCGCGAAAAAGCCTTATTTGAGATCGGCTCGCAGATGCGCTGGAGCCTTGCTGGCAGCGATATCTCCATCATGGGCGCTTACCTCTATGAGAACCAGCTCTCCTATTCGCCCCCCGCTTTAGGAGTCGGCGATGCGCAGTCCACGGCGAATGATTATCTGTTACTAGGCGCCTCAGCCAATCGCGCGATCGGCAAGCTATTATTGAATCTCGATATCGCTTACAGCCACGACATCTTTGTCAACGTTCTCGTTACACCTACTAATCTGAATGATGCGCCCTATCTTGCGACGGAGACGATGAACAAACTGGGTGCAACACTAGGCTTCGAATATGCTATCGACAACGATCAGAGCATCATGTTTGGCGTTGCCGCAGAGGGAAAACTATCGCCGGATGCACAGCTCGCCAGCAATGCTGCACTACTGGAAGATGAAGTCACTGGTAATGCACTGCTGCGTTATTCCAACAATATGCGTAATGGGGATTTGCAGCTAGCGGTGACACTGCAGAGCGCTCTGGATGCTGGTTCCGTGCTGGGCAGCGTGTCGCTTAACTACACGCTCAGCAATAATCTCGCGGTGATGGGTCAGGTCATAGCTACCAGCGCGAAAAAAGATTCCGCGCTAGCGGTTCTTGATGAAGACCTGCGCATGGGTGTGACCCTGTCCTGGACCTTCTAAAGTTTAGTAACGATTCGGGCCATCGAACACGTCTTTATCGAACTCCTTCTCCCAGTTCGCCACTACTGTAGCGACCGATAGATCCCCCGCCACGTTCACGGCGGTGCGCGCCATGTCCAGCGGCCTATCGAAGGGAATGATAAAACCAACCACTACCGCGATCTGCTCGGGGCTCATGCCGATGGCGCCCATCACCGCCGCCATCAGAAACACAGATGCCCCTGGCACAGCTGCCGTGCCGATGGACACCAAGGTAGTGGCCCCCATGACGATGAGATAGTCAGCAAACGCTAGGTCGATGCCGAAAGCCTGTGCGGCGAATACCGATACGATGCCCACATAGAGTGCAGTGCCATCCATATTGATCGTAGCGCCTAGGGGCAGCACCGTGGTCGCCACCACGGGCTGAATGCCGAGGTTACGCTCGGCCACTGACATGCTCACAGGGAGCGTAGCGGAGCTTGAGGAGGTCGAGAAGGCCACCAGCATCGCATCGCTGGCACCTTTGAAGAATTTATAGGGCCGCAGCTTGAGCAAGAAGCGCATGATGCCGCCATGCACCAAGAACACGTGCAGGAAACAGCCTAGGAACACAGCAGCGGCTAGACGCACAACATCGAGAAGTGCGAGCACGCCCTGCGTACCAGAGACCCATGCGATGAGAGCGAACACACCGAAAGGCGCAACTTCCATCACCCACCCGGTGATCTTCAACATGATCTCCGAGGCTGCGTTTACGAGATCCGTGATTGGCTTGGCCTTCTCCCCGATAATGAGTCCCGCTATTCCCACAAGAAGTGCGAAGAAGATAATCGCAAGGATATTGCCCTCCGCCAATGCGGCAATTGGGTTGCTAGGCACTATGCTCATCAGGCGTGCAGACAAAGGAATCGCTTCCTGCACTACCCCCGGAACAGTCGCGGAGAGATCGACACCCGCACCGGGTTGCAGAATAACGGCCAATACAAGGCCGATAGTAATCGCGAAGAGCGTGGTCAACATGTACAGTCCGAGCGTCATCACGCCCAAGGAGCCAAGCTTCTTTGGGTCGCCCATGGCGATCACGCCGGAGACGAGCGTAAAGAAAACCAACGGGACTACCACCATACTGATGAGACGCACGAAAAGATCCCCAATCCATTTGATCGAGACCGCACCTTCGCCCCACAGACTGCCTACGATGACACCCAGCACTAGGGCCAATACA